>DATNIY010000118.1:0-23509 GCA_035604195.1 Allostellaceae bacterium | reverse complement strand
TTGTCGAGGTAGTGCGGCTCTGGCCGGGTGAAGAGATCATCGTAATGGACGAGCGCGGGCTCGCCCAAGGGCACCGGCGTGCCGGCGCGGAAGGCCCATTCGCCGCGGTCGCAATCGGCGGCGCGGACATAGCCATTCAAGTAGAAGCGCCGGTCGCCCGCGCTGCGGTTCGAACCGGAGCCGTGGATGGTGTAGACGTTCCAGAACGCGACATCGCCCGGCTCGAGCTCGAGATCGATGAGGCGCGTGGGATCGAGGCCGGCGGCGACAAGCTGCTCCTCCGCCATCGCCTGGTCGAGCACCGGCGCGGGGCCGGCGACCTCGCGCTCGCCCAGGAGATGCGAGGCGGGATAGACCCGCATCGCCCCATTCGCGACGCGGTGCGGATCGATGGCGATGCCGGTCTGGACATAAGATTGCGCCAGATTGCGATAGGCCGAGCGCGGCCGGCGGAAGCGCGCATCCTGATGAAAGGCGAATTCGGCCGCCGCCGCGCCCGGCGGCTTCCAATGCAGCTGATTGATGATCTGCTTGACGTCGCGGCCGAGGAGCGGTTCCAAGAGCGCGAGCCAGCGCGGATCGCGCCGCACCGCCTCCAGCGCGGCATCGACATAGGCCGGCCATTGCACCAGCCGGACGACTTTGCCCAAATTCGGGTCGCGGCCAAGGCGATAAAGCAGATTACCGTGCCGAAAGCTTTTGGGGTGCGCCATGCCCTCGCGCCAATGGCGGTCAAATGCCGTCGCCATCGCTGCCACCTCCGCGGGCGCGAAGAAACCGCGCAGCACGGCGAGGCCTTGCGCGCGATAATCGGCAAGTGCGGCATCAATGTCGTTCAATCGCCGGCGCTCCCTGCCGAGAAATCCCTGAGGAAATCGCCGAGAAAGCTTTCCATGCCCTTTGGCTCGACGATCGGCTGCGGCAGCGCCCCCGGCTCGTAGCCCGCGCGGCGGAAGGGCGCGACGAGCGCGGAGTCGCGCGACAAGATATGCACCGGCACGGTCCACGGCACCTTCGCGCCGGAGGCGAAGCCGGGCGGCTGATGGTCGCCGAGGATGATGACCAAGGCCTTACCGTCGAGCCGCGCGAGAAAGGACGCGAGGGTCTGCAAATCATAGACGACGCTCGCGAGATAGGGTGCTTCGAGATCCGACCAATCCGGCTCGCGATAGATCGTGCGCCATTGCGCTTGGCTGATGCTGGCGAAGGCGCCGGCATCCCGCCAATCCGCGACATAGGGCGGGACCGGCGCGAAGGGCGTATGGCTCGACACCAGTACGATCTGCGCGAAGACCGGCGCGTGGCCCGGCCACAGCTCGTCCTCGGCGAAGCTGCGCAGTGTGTATTGGTCGGGAATCTCGAACCACCCGAAGGGCGGACCGGTATAGCCGAGGTCGCGCGCATAGTAGCTCCGCTCGAAGCCCCAGAAGGCGCCTTCGGGCCAGGGCTTCTTGATGCCCGGCATGATTTCGATGGTGCGGTAGCCGGCGGCCGCGAGATAGCGCGGTAGGCTGCGGCGGTGGCTCGCCATCACCAGACGGTCTAGGAACGGGTCGAGCTTGATGCCGCTCGCCAAGGTGCCATGCGCGAGCCAGGAGCCGCCGCCGAAGGTCGGCGAGACCAGGCGGCTCGAAACCAGTTCGTAGCCGGCTCCCTTCACCACCGCGGCGAAATCCGCGAGCGCCGGCGCCACTACGGCGTGAAAGCGCGGCTCGTCGAGGACGATGGTGCCGTAGGATTCGACGAAGATGAGAATCACGTCCTGCCGCGCCAGGCCGGGGAGATCGCGCAGCGGCGGCTCCGGCGCGGCGAGCACCCGCGCATAGCGGTCATCATAGCCATGCATCACGGCAAAGCCGCGATAGAGAAGCGCCGCTTGATCGGCAATCGCGCTCGCCGCACTCGTATTGATTGGGGACGGTACTCCTGCGGGGAGGGCGCTGGTGCCCAGCACCGCCAGCGCCAGCACCGAAGCTCCAAGCACGACGCCGCGCGGCGCCAGCGCGCGCGCCACGCTCCGCAGCGCCCAATAGATCGCGGCGAGGAGCGCGACGGCACCCAACAACGCCGCGGCGAGGACCAACGCCGCGCGCACAGCGCCCATGGCGTCGGTGAAGAGTCCGACAAGCGATGGCAGGTGCTGCGGATCGAAATAGAGATCGAGCGGCCGGTCGAGGAAGCGCAGCACCAGCGCCGCCGCCGCTTGCAGGAGCGCGGCGGCGAAGAGCAGCACGGCAAGGATAATGGTTGCTCCCCGCGGCAAACGCCGCCCCGCAAGCGCCCTGCAAGCAACCAGCAGGATCAGCAACATCAGGATCGCAGGTGGGCGCAGGTCGATCAGGAGGTGATGACTCTCGGCGTCGACCCCGGGCAGCCACAACGCCCAAAGGAGCGCCAGACTCGCGAGCGGGGCGGCGATGCGGCGGATCACGGCAGGTCGTTCCGCGGCGCCGCGAAGATTGCGGCGAGCCGTTCGTATTCCGCGAGATCGTTGTAGGCTTGCGCCGAGATCCGCAGCCAGAGTGCGCCGCTCACCGCATTGATGGCGACCTCGATGCGGTGACGCTCGGCGAGAAAGCGGCAGAGCGCAACGGCGCGTGCCGTGCTGACCTCGTCTGCGAGCGGCAGCCGCACCGTAGCCATCGCGGCGAAAGCATCGGACGGGCCGCCCATCTCGCTGCGCCATTCGCGCGCGAGCAGGGTTGCGGCGGCGCGCGCGAGACCGCGGTTGCGCGCCATGAGTGCCGCCCCGCCGAGGCTCGCGTGAAAGCCGATGCCGGCGGGCGCGGCGAGCACATGCGAGAAGTCGCGCGTTCCCGTCCAATCGAACTCGGCGATGATGCCGCCGCCGAGCCCGTGCGAAATGGCGAGCGGATGCAGCCCCTCCTGCGCCGCGGGCGCGGCGTGAAGGAAGCCGCAGCCGCGCGGCGCGAAATACCATTTGTGCAGGTTGCCGACATAGTACTCCGCGCCGATGGCGGCGATGTCGAGCGGGATTTGTCCCGGCGCATGCGCCCCGTCGATCAGCACGCGCGCGCCCACCTGCCGCGCCAGAGCGGTGAGCTTGGCGACCGGAAGCACCAGGGCGCTCGCCGAAGCGATGTGGTCGAAGATCACGAGCCGCGTGCGCCGCGAAAGTCGGGACGCGACCGCGTCCGTGACGGTCTCCTCCGCGGCGACCGGCAGCGGGATCTCGACCTCGACCAAACTGGCGCCCGCCGCCTCGCAGACGAACCGCGCCGCCTTGAGCACGGCCGGATAGGCGAGGCTGGTGACAAGAATCTCGTCGCCGGCGCCGAGCCGGAGCGAGCGCAGCACCGCGTTGATTCCGGCCGTGGCGTTCTCGACGAAGACCAGATCCGACGCCGCGGCGCCGACCGCCTTGGCTACTTCGGCCGCCGTTTGGCGCAGCGCCGCCGGCAATTCGCGCGCCATGAAGCCCGTGGGGTTACGCTCGATGCGTTGGCGCCATTCCTCCTGCGCCGCGAGCACGGGAATGGGCGTGACGCCGTAGCCGCCGTGGTTGAGATAGGCGATATCGGGGTCGAGCGGCCATTCGGCCCGGCGGTCGGTCGGGGTTTTGTTCGGCGGGGGCGCAGGCGGCATGGTGATTTAACATTATAGACGATTCTCCAGGCGCGCACCCCGCTTCCCCTGGCGCCGCGTTCCGGCTAGAGCCGTCCCGCCATGCGCGTCGATGAATTCGACTTTTCCCTGCCCCGCGAGCTCATCGCCGAGCGCCCCTGCGCACCGCGCGATGCGGCGCGGCTCTTGGTGGTGGGCGAGGCGCTGGAGGACCGTCTTGTTTCCGATCTGCCGCGCCTGTTGCGGCCGGGCGATGTCATGGTGTTCAACGACACGCGCGTCATCCCGGCGCGGCTTCTCGGCCAGCGCGGCGCGGCGCAAGTCGAGGTGACCCTGCATCGGGATTTGGGCGGCGGCATATGGCGCGGCTTCGCCAAGGGCGCACGGCGATTGCAGCCGGGCGACCATCTCGTCTTCGGCGCGGGTTTCGCCGCCGATGTCACGGCGAAAGAGGCGGGCGAGGTGACGCTCGATTTCGGCCTCGAAGGCGCGGCGTTCATGGCCGCGCTCGAGCGTTGCGGCAGCATGCCGCTGCCGCCTTACATCAAGCGCCCGCGCGGCGGCGAGGCGCGCGACCGCACCGATTACCAGACCATCTTCGCGCGCGCGCCCGGCGCGGTCGCGGCGCCGACCGCCGGGCTCCACTTCACCGAGCGTCTCCTGGCCGCGCTCGACGCCGCCGGGATCGAACGCCTCACCGTGACGCTCCATGTCGGCGCCGGCACCTTTCTGCCGGTCAAGGCCGCCGACACCACAGACCATGTCATGCACAGCGAACGCGGCTTTCTCTTGCCCGAAGCCGCCCAACACCTCAATGCAACGCGCGCGCGCGGCGGCCGCATCATCGCCTGCGGCACGACGAGTTTGCGGCTCATCGAAAGCGCCGCCGACGCCACGGGCCGCATCGCCCCCTTCGCCGGCGAGACCGCGCTTTTCATCACGCCGGGCTATCGCTTCCGCGCCGTCGATCTGCTCTTCACCAATTTTCACCTGCCGCGCTCGACCCTGTTCATGTTGGCCGCCGCCTTTGCCGGGCTTGCGCGGATGCAGCGCGCTTATGCGCATGCGATCGCTGCGGGCTATCGCTTCTTCTCCTATGGCGATGCCTGCCTGCTTCATCCGGAGCGCGCGCCGTGAGCGCGGAATTCGCCTTCACTCTCATCGCCCGCGATGGCGCGGCGCGGCGCGGCCGGATTGCGACCGCGCACGGCACCGTCGAGACGCCGGCCTTCATGCCGGTGGGGACGGCCGCCACCGTCAAGGCGATGCGGCCCGAGGATGTCGCGGCCACCGGCGCCGAGATCATTCTCGCCAATACCTATCATCTCATGCTGCGTCCGGGCGCCGAGCGCATCGCGAAGCTGGGCGGGCTCCATCGCTTCATGAACTGGCCGGGACCCATCCTCACCGATTCCGGCGGCTTCCAGGTCATGTCGCTCGCAAAGCTGCGCCGGATCGGCGAGGCCGGCGTCTCCTTCCGCTCGCATCTCGATGGCAGCCTGCAGGAACTGACGCCCGAGCGTTCGATCGCGATTCAGCGCCTGCTCGGCGCCGACATCGCCATGGTTTTCGACGAATGCACGCCCTTTCCCGCGACCGAGGACGAGGCGCGGCAATCGATGGAGCTGTCGATGCGCTGGGCCGCGCGCTCAAAGACGGCGTTCATGCCACTTCCGGGCCGCGCGCTCTTCGGCATCGTCCAGGGCGGGGTCTATCCGGCGCTTCGGCTTGCCTCGGCCGCTGCGCTCCGCGCCATCGGCTTCGAGGGTTACGCCGTGGGCGGGCTCGCGGTCGGCGAGGGTCAGGCGGCAATGTTCGCGGTCTTGGACGAGACCGTGCCGGCGCTGCCGGAGGCCCGGCCGCGCTATCTCATGGGCGTCGGCAAGCCCAACGACATCCTGGGCGCGGTGCGGCGCGGCATCGATCTCTTCGACTGCGTGCTGCCGACGCGCTCCGGCCGGACCGCGCAGGCCTTCACCCGCCGCGGCACCGTCAATCTGCGCAATGCGCGGCATCTCGACGACCAACGGCCGCTCGACGAAGGCTGCGTCTGTCCCGCCTGCCGCCGCTACAGCCGGGCCTACCTCCACCATCTCGTGCGCGTGGGCGAAATCCTGGGCAGCATGCTGTTGACCCAGCACAATCTCCGCTACTATCAGGATCTCATGGCGGGAGTGCGGGCGGCGATCGCGGCCGGCCGGCTCGAAGAGCATGCGTCGGCGCTGGCCCGGATCTGGGATTCGGGCGACATCCCGCCCTGCTGAGCGATGGCATGGCCGAGTCGATCTATCGCGAGCTGAAGCTGCTGGGCACGCATGCGGCGCTGCCGGCCTCGCCCGAGGCGGCGGTGCTGGAGCGGGTCAGCAATCCGCATCCCCACGAGCTCTATCTCGTGCGCTTCACCTGTCCCGAGTTCACCGCGCTCTGTCCGGTCACCGGGCAGCCTGATTTCGCCCATCTCGTCATCGACTATGTGCCGGGCGAGTTTCTGGTCGAGAGCAAGTCGCTGAAGCTTTACCTGGGTGCCTTTCGCAATCACGGCGCCTTCCATGAGGACTGCACGCTGGCGATCGCGCGCCGCCTCGTCGACGCGCTTGCGCCGCAATGGCTCAGGATCGGCGGTTATTGGTATCCGCGCGGCGGCATGCCAATCGACGTCTTCTATCAGACCGGCGCGGCGCCGGAAGGGCTGTGGCTCCCGGATCAGGGCGTCGCTCCCTATCGCGGCCGGGGATGACGGCGCTCACGCCGCATGAGGTGAAGGCGGCGATCCGCGCGCGCGCGCTGTTCCTGGGCTTCGATGCAGTCGGGTTCGCCGCGCCGGAGTTGGCGCCCGAGGCGCGCCGGCATCTCCAGGAATTCCTCGAGCGCGGCTATCACGGCGATATGGGCTGGCTCGCGGGGCGCGCGGCCGAGCGCTCGGCGCCGAGGGATCTTTGGCCCGAGGTCAAGAGCGTCGTGGTTCTCGGACTGAATTACGGGCCTGCCGAGGACCCGCTGGCGCTGCTCGATGCGCGCGGGTGCGGTAATGTCTCGGTCTATGCCCGTGGGCGCGATTACCACGATCTCGTCAAGTCGAAGCTGAAGCGGCTCGCGCACGACATCGCTGCGCTGGCGCCTGGCGCGCTCAAAGTCTTCGTCGATACCGCGCCGGTGATGGAGAAGCCTCTGGCGCAGCGCGCCGGCATCGGCTGGCAAGGCAAGCACACGAATCTGGTCTCGCGCGACTTCGGCTCCTGGCTCTTCCTCGGCGAGATCTATCTCGGCATCGCGCTCGCGCCCGATGAGCCCGAGGCGGATCATTGCGGCGAATGCCGGCGCTGCCTCGATGTCTGCCCGACGAAGGCCTTTCCCGCGCCCTATCGCATCGACGCGCGGCGCTGCATCTCCTATCTCACCATCGAGCACAAAGGCCACATTGCCGCGGAGCTGCGGCCCTTGATCGGCAACCGGATCTATGGCTGCGACGATTGCCTCGCCGTTTGCCCCTGGAACAAATTCGCGCGCGCCGCGGGCGAGCCCGCGCTGGGCCCGCGGGCGGGGCTCGGCGCGCCGGCGCTCTCTGAGCTCGCCGCGCTCGACGATGCCGCCTTCCGCGCGCGCTTTTCGGGCTCGCCCATCAAGCGCATCGGCCGCGACCGCTTCCTGCGCAACGTCCTCATCGCCATCGGCAACAGCGGCGATGCGCGGCTTCTGCCCCAGGTCCGCACGCTCCTCGCCGACGGCTCGCCGCTGGTGCGCGCCATGGCGGTCTGGGCCGTGCACCGGCTCGGTGGCCGCGCGATGCTCCAGTCCGCGGCGCAGCGCGCCGGCGAAAGCGACGCCGATGTCCGCGCCGAGTGGCAGGCGGCGTTGGCGTGACGAGGAGAGGATGACGGATTCGAAGATCGACTGGCGCGAGCACGGCGTCCGCGTCGTCAAAGGCAGCGAGCTCGACGCGAACACGCCGCAAACGCCCGGCATGAACCGCGCCGCCGCCATCACCTATGCCAGCGCCGGCGCGCAGAAGCTGTGGGCCGGCACGGTCACCATCCATGCCAATGCCAAGACCGGCGCACACCACCACGGCGCGCTCGAGAGCGTGATCTTTATCGTCAAGGGCCGCGCGCGCATGCGCTGGGGCGAGCGGCTCGAATATGTCGCGGAGGCCGGTCCAGGCGACTTCATCTACGTCCCGCCCTATGTGCCGCACCAGGAGATCAACGCGAGCGCGGCCGAGCCGCTCGAATGCGTGCTGGTGCGCAGCGGTCAGGAGCCGGTGGTGGTCAATCTCGACATCGCGCCGGCGGAGCCGCCCGAAGAGGTGCGCTGGATCGACCCGATCCACCGCAACTGACTTTGCTCAAGGCTGCAGGAGCTTGTTGACGGCGTCGATGAGCTCATCGGCGCGGAACGGCTTGCTCAAGGCGGAATCGGCGCCCAAGGCCTTGGCGACGTCGAGAAAGACCATGGCCTTCGACGTGCCGCCGCCGGACATCGCGAGAATCGGTACATGCGGCGCGACGGCGCGGATCTCCCGGATCGTCTCGATGCCTTCCTTCTCCGGCATGAGAATGTCGGTGATCACCAGCGCCGGGTGACGTGCATTGAACAGTTTCAGCCCTTCCTGGCCGTCGCTTGCCTCGATCACCTCATGATTGTCGCGGGCGAGCACGCGAACCACCATTCGACGAATCTGCTGGTCGTCATCAATCACCAGGACCGTCGCCATCACCCAATACTCCTCCGCGCCGCTCCATCGCGGCCGTCGACCTGCCGGTCGGAACCTCGCCACGGGCAGGGCGACCGACACCTATTGCGGCCTGCCATACCACAGGCCGGCGGCGACCGCTTGACGGGTCGCGAACTCGGATGGCCGCCGTCCGAACCGACGACGCGAGCCGGAAGAAACATGCCCCCTCCGATAGCGGGATACAAGGCTCAGTTGCCGAAATAGGGGGACGCTGAATAATGGCTAGCAGCGCTTAACCGTACGCGCGAGAATTGCGCAGGCGCGCGCCGCTTGGCCGGCCTCCCCGCGCAGACGCTTGCCTGGGACGCTTGGTTAAGAAACGCCAGTGCCGACCCGCGGCGCGAGGGGCCGCGGAGATGCAGGAGCGCGCGGCACCGCAATGGAAAGGGCGTCTCCGCCGCCGCTCTCGCCCGTTCAGTATCCCTTCACACCTGTTGCCGATACTCGCTGGCGTCATCCATCGCACGGTATCCCGATGCTGCCGCAAGCGTTGCGCTCGAGACCGGAGCGGCCGCTGCTGGCCTATCTCACAATGCTGCTCTTGGCCGGCGCCCTGCCCGCGGCGGCCTTTTCGGCGATGCTGCTGGTTCGTGTCTACGATCAGTACTGGCGGATCACCGGTCAGGAGCTTTCGGCATCGGGAACGCGCCTTGTCGCGGCGGTCGACCGCGAGCTCGCTCGCGCTGGAGCGACGCTCGACACCCTCGGCCTCTCCTCGGCGCTCGCCGCGCAGGACTACACGCGCTTCTACACTGAAGCCGAGGCGGTGGCGCAGAGTTTCGGAGCGGTGATCACGCTCGCCGATGCCAGCGGCCGACCGATCTTCTCGACCGCCGCACCCTATGGCGTGGCCGTGGAGCCGCAGGTCGATGCTGCAAGCGTCGCGCGTGCCGTCGCCAGCGGGACCGCCCTGGTCACCGGCCTCATCGAGACCCAGGCTCTGCCGCCGCTGGCCTATGCGCTGGTGGCGCCGGTCGCCCAAGGGACCCATGCCCTGGTCATGAGGGTGCCGCCGCAGCATCTCGCCGAGGCGCTTAACCTGGCCCAGATGCCGGCGGGTTGGACGGGCGCGGTGCTCGATTCGAGCGGCCGCATCCTCTGGCGCTCGCGCGATGCCGCGCGCTTCATCGGCGCGCGCGATCCCGGCCTGGTCGATCGGCTCGCCACGCCGCCCGCCGGCATTTTCCACGCCACCACTAGCGACGGCACGCCGGTCTACGCGGCGTGGTCGAAATCGGCGCTCTCCGATTGGGGCGTACTGATGAGCGCGCCTCAGGCCGCGATCGACGGCTGGTTCGAGGGCTGGCTCTGGGCCACGCTCAGCGGCGGGATCACCATGCTCGTCATCGGTCTTGCGATTGCGGCGGTCACCGGCCAGCGCCTGCGCCGCGCGTTGCGCGAGCTCATGAGTTTCGCGGCGACGCTCGGCCCGGCGCGGTCGCTCGCGCAGCCGGTGGCGGCGGTCAGCGAAGTCAGCGAGTTCACGCGGCTCGGCCGGACGCTCGGCGAGGTGCGGAGTCTGCTCGCCCAAGAGCATGCGCACGGCCAGGCCGCCGAGGCGGCGCTGCGGCAGAGCGAGACCTCGCTGCGGCAGGCGCAGCAGGTGGCACTGATCGGCGATTGGGACTGGGATTTCGGCAACGGCGCGATGCGCTGGTCGCCGGCGTTCTATCGCATTCTCCATTTGGAAGAGGACAGCGTGCCGCCGTCGCGTGCGAATCTGATCGCGCTCATTCATCCGCGCGACCGCGCCGGCGCCGCGGCCTGGCTCGCCGCGCTTGGCCGCGCGGACGCGCCGGCGCCGATCGATCTCCGCATGCTCCGCAACACCGGCGAGATGTGCTTCATCCGCTGTGCCGGCCGGCCGCTGCATGACGAGTTCGAGCGGCTCGTCAAGATCATCGGGACGGTGCAGGATGTCACCGAGCAGAAGCGGCTCGAAGAGGCGCTCGCCCGCGCCCGCGCCGCTGAAGCGGAAAACCCGCGTCCGAGCGAACGCCTGCGCGCGCTGATGCCCAATGCGGCTGCTGCGGCGACGCTGGTCGAGGCGGCGGTCGAGGTCGCGGCGCTCATCGCCAGTACGGTCCATGCGAGCGGACCGCTGGCAGCGGCCGCAGGGATCCGATTGACCGTCGGCCTGGCGACCGATGTCCGAACCGTGACCGGCGACGAGCAGCGACTGAAAGAGGCACTGGTCGCGGTGATCGGCAATGCCATCGGCTGGGCGGGCTACGGTGGCGAGGTGTCGCTGAGCGCCAAGATCGAGACCGATGGCCGGCTGGCTATTGCCGTGAGAAACATCGGTCGCGGCGTGACGGAAGAGGAAATCGCCGCCCTGCTCGCACCGGCGACTGCGCCCGCCGAGGCGGACGGCCTCAGGCGCGCCAAGCACCTCCTCGAACTCCATGACGGCAGTCTCGATCTTGCCTGCGCGCCGGGCGGCGGCGCGATTGCGACGCTCCGCCTGCCGGCCGAGCGCGTCTTCGGCAAGACGGCCTCTCAAGCCAGCGCTGCGATCTGATCGTCGTCGAGACCGCCGGGGACGACGGTGATGGGGACGCGCATTCGCCCGGCCATCTTGCCGACAAGCGCGGTGATGAGCGGCCCCGGGCCTTCCTGCCCGGTGCCGGCGGCCAGCACCAGGATCGAGATGCTCGGCTCCTCGTCGAGCAGCGTCAGCAACTCGTCGCGCCGCCGCCCTTCGCGAATGTAGACGACCGGCATCGATCCCGAGAGTTCGCTCACTTCCGCGGAAAGCTTGTGCAGGAGCTGCTCCGCTTCCTCGCGCCGCTCCGCGCGCATCAGCGACTCGACCGCCATCCACTGCTGCATGTCGCTTGGCTCGATGACGTAGAGGAGGGCGACGCGACCGCCGGTGTGGCCCGCGCGCAGCGCCGCGAAGCGAAGCGCCACCCGCATTTCCGTGGTCTCGTCGACGACGACGAGAAAGGTGCGCTCCGATGGCGGCAGTGCGGGTTGCGGCGCGAGAGGATCGCTCATCGCCAGGGCTCACGCATTGCGGAACGGTAGGCTCGCGAGCCATCCTGCCGCCACCGCGCCCAGCACGGCAACGATGCCGTAGAGCAGCGCGCGCCGCTCGGCGAAATCGCTGAGCGCGGCGCTGACCCCGATCTGGGAGACGACGAGCGGCGTGATGTGGTCGCTGATCACCGCCTTGTCGCGCAGCAGGAGCACTTGAACGAGGTAGGCGCCGGTCGGGACGCTCGCCGGCAGCGCTACGTCCGCGCGGAACAGCCGGTCGCCCAGGAACTCGATTCGCCCGGTCTCCGCCGCGTAGCGATGCTCGCCCTGCTCCTCGGCGAGGAGCGCCGCGCGGTAATCGGCGAGTTCGCCCGGCGAGCGCACGCCCTCGACTTGGCCGAGCCGCAAATTGGCCATCCCGATCTGGCGCTCGGCCAGGACCGCGGCCGGTGCGATCTGCTCGAGCGGCGCGCTGGCATAGACGGCATAAAACCCGGGCGCATCCGAAAAGACGACGGAGCGCGTATTGATCCACATCCCCACGATGTGGCGCTTGCGGCGCACGACGACCGGACGGCCGGGCGCGCGCACGACGACGATGACATCGCCCTTGCCGTCGGTCGCGCCGAACAGCACGACCTCGGTGCCGGTGAAGCCGGTGGTGATGGCGATGACATGGCTGGAGAGGTCGGCGGCCAGCCCATCCGCGCGCGCCGCGCCGGCGCTCATGCAGGCCATGCCGCCGAGAACGAGAAGGGCGATGAGAAGATGCCTCATGACTCGACGGGGGCGATCGAATAGAGATCGTTGGGCCGGACGGTGAGGTCGGCGCAAAGCTTCACCGCGACGCCGAGGACGATCAATGCCAGAAGCGCGCGCAGCTGCTCGTCGCGCAGTCTGGCGCCGACGCGGCTGCCGAATTGCGCACCGATGACGCCGCCGACCAGCAGGATGAGCGCCAGCACGACATCGACCGTCCCGTTCTCGAGCGCCTGCAGCACGGTGACCAGCGCAGCGACGAAGATGATCTGGAAGAGCGAGGTACCCGGCACGACCGAAGTCGGCATGCCCAGGATGTAGATCATCGCCGGCACCATGACGAAGCCGCCGCCCACTCCCATCACCGCCGACAGCACGCCAACCGCGAAGCCCAGCCCCAGCGGCAGGAGCGCGCTGATGTAGAGCTTCGAGCGGCGGAAGCGCATCTTGAGCGGCAGCCCGTGCAGCCAAGTGTGCTGATGGAGCTTGCGCCGTGCGCCGCCCGGCAACCGGCCGCGCCACAGCGCCTTGCCGCTCTCGATCAGCATCAGCGTGCCCAGAACGCTCAAGAGCGCCGCGTAGGACAGGCTGATGAAAAGGTCGATCTGGCCCAGCCGCCGCAGCAGCGCGAACAGCCAGACGCCCAATAGCGAGCCGAAAAGGCCGCCGGCGACCAGCACCAGCGCCATGAGGAGGTCGAGATTGCCGCGCCGCCAATGCGCGAGCGCCCCCGACACCGAGGCGCCGACCAGCTGATTGGCCGAGGAGGCGACCGCGACCGCGTGCGGCACGCCGATGAAGATGAGGAATGGCGTCAGGAGAAACCCGCCGCCGACGCCGAAGGCTCCGGACAAGAAGCCCACGACGCCGCCCAATGCCAACAGGGTGAAGGCGTCGAGCGAGACCGCGGCGATGGGCAGATAAATGTCCATGGTGCTCGCAAACGGAGCCGATCGCTGCCGGACCTTACAACCGGCCCCGCCGTCGCGAAAGCGGTTTCGCCGTCATCGCGCCGTTGTAGATTGACGTCGGCAGCATGGGCAGGAGAAAGCCATGGCAGAAGCATTCGACTATCGCGGCAGGACGGTCTTCGTCGCCGGCGGCAGCAGCGGCATCAATCTCGGCATCGCGCTCGCCTTTGCCGCGGCGGGCGCCGATGTCGCGATCATGAGCCGATCGCGGCCGCGCGTCGATGCCGCCTGCGCCCAGCTCGCCGGCCGCGGCGGGAGGGTCGCGGGCCATACCGCCGATGTGCGCGACTATGCCGCCGTGGCCGCGGTGCTCGGCGCTGTCCACCGCGACTGGGGCGAGATCGACGTACTCGTTTCCGGCGCCGCCGGCAATTTCCCGGCTGCGGCCCTGGGCATGTCGGCAAACGGCTTCAAGGCCGTCATCGACATCGACGTGCTGGGCACCTTCAACGTGCTGCGCGCGGCGCATCAGTACCTCAAGAAGCCCGGCGCCGCCGTCATCAACATCTCGGCGCCGCAAAGCTTCAATCCGATGCCGCTGCAGGTCCATGTCTGCGCCGCCAAGGCCGGGGTCGACATGGTGACGCGGGTCCTGGCGCTCGAATGGGGAGCCGACGGCATCCGCGTCAACTCGATTGTTCCGGGTCCGATCGAGGGGACGGAGGGCATGGCACGGCTCGCGCCCAACGAGGAAGCCCGCGCCGCGGTCGTGCGGCGCGTGCCCTTGGGCCGCATGGGCAAAGCCGATGACGTGGCGCAGTTCGCGCTGTTCCTGGCCTCGCCCTATGCCTCCTGGATCACCGGCACGGTGGTGCCGGTCGATGGCGGCTCTTCCCTTTGGGGCGGCGGCAGCATCGTCGCGGCGCTCGAGGTCGGGGCGTTGACGCCTGGGGCCGCGAGCTAAGCTGGCCTCACGCGGCGCGGCTGGCCGGCGCGCGCGGCCGATTCTCCAGGACCAGGAGGCCCGTCGCCGTATTGGAAATTGGTACGTGGTAGTTGCCGTGGACCTTGGCGACCTGCCCGGTCAAGGCGCCGCGCGCCGCCAGCAGGTTCAGCAACTCCACGCCCTGCGATCCCGCGAGCTCGACCAGCTCGGGGATCGCGTAGTGCGTCAGCGCCGCCGGATCGTTGACGAGCTTCTCGATGCACATCAGGTCGAAGGGCTTGTTGATGAAGCCGGCCCGCGTGCCGTCGAGCTGATGCGACAAGCCGCCGGTGCCGATGATCACGACCTTGCAGTCCGATTCATAGGAGTCGAGGGCGCGGCCGATCGCCTGGCCCAAAGCAAAGCATCGCTTGGGAGAGGGCAGCGGGTGCTGCACGGTGTTGATGGTGATCGGAATCGTCTTCACCGGCCAGCTCTCGACGCCGGGCCACAGCAGCGACATCGGCACGGTAAAGGCGTGATCGACCAACATCTCCTGGCACATCGTCACGTCGAACTCGTCGGCGACGAGCGACTCGATGAGATGCCAGGACAACTCTGGGTTGCCCGCGAAAGCGCGGGAGACCGGCAGGCCCCAGCCCTCATCGGCATGGCGGTATTCCGGCGCCGCACCGACCGCGAAGGTCGGCATCTTGTCGAGGAAGAAATTCAGGCCATGGTCGTTGTAAATGATGATTGCAGTGTCCGGCCGGACCTTCGCCAGCCATTCGTGCACGCGGCCATAGGCGTCGAAGAACGGCTGCCAATAGGGTTCGTTCTGCCGGCCCTTGGCGATGGCGCCGCCGATCGCGGGAATGTGGGATGTGGTGATCGCGCCGATGATTTGAGCCATGATTCATCTTCCTGCCGCGGCGAGCTTCTCTTTGAAGGCCTCGACCGTCATGCCGGTCTGTTGCGCGCCGATGTCCTGCACGTTCCAGCCGAAGATGCCGGCGAACTTCGCGAGGTAATAGACGTTGCCGCCGGCCGCGATGAGTTCGAGGACGTTGCGGTGCCGGATCGCTTCGCGCTGCTCGGGCTTCAAGCCGAACTTGGCGCAATAGGCGTCCTCGTCCTTGACGAATTCGGCACGGTTCGCGGCCTGGTTGAAGGAGAAGCACATCTTGTTGAGGGCATAGCCCTTACGCGCCGCTGCGCCATCAAAGATCGGCGTTCCCGGTATCGCCCGTCGTTCGCTCATAACTGCCTCCTGCCCGCTTCCGCCGCGGCCAGATCGAAGCATAGAGCAGCGCCGCCGCGCGGCCTTGATCTAGGTCAAGAGCGCGGCATCGCAGGCAAGTTCAGGGCCTAAGCAGCCCCATGATGTCGAAGACCTCGCGCAGATGAGGCGCGGCGATGGCGTTGGCGCGCTCGGCGCCGCGCCGCAGCACCCCATCGATATAGCCGGGGTCGGCCAAGAGCCGCTGCATCTCGCCGCCGATGCGGCCGAGGATTT
The DNA here is from genome assembly GCA_035604195.1 of Allostellaceae bacterium. GTDB lineage: Bacteria > Pseudomonadota > Alphaproteobacteria > ATCC43930 > CGMCC-115725 > DATJLY01. The sequence goes on along the minus strand of DATNIY010000118.1, from coordinate 8,099 downwards.
CGGCGGCGAGATCCCCGAGTTCGCGCTTGAAGTCGGAGAAATTGCGCCCGGCGAAGTTTTTGATGGCCGCCTCGCGCGACAGGTCCGCGAGCGCCGCGTAGATGCCCAGAAGATTGTCGGCCTCGGGCCGCTTTTCCGCTTCCTCGATCGAGGCGGGGAGCGGATGCGGATCGGTCTTCGCCTTGCGGATCTTGAGGCCGATCGCCTCGGCGTCGTCCGTCATGTTGATGCGCGAGTAGTCCGAAGTGTCGGATTTCGACATTTTCTTGGTGCCGTCGCGCAGGCTCATCACCCTGGTCGCAGCGCCGAAGATCAAGGGCTCGGGGAGCGGGAAGAACTCGACCTCGTAGCGCCGGTTGAAGGCGCCGGCGACGTCGCGCGAGAGTTCCAGATGCTGCTTCTGGTCCTCGCCCACCGGCACATGCGTTGCCTTGTAGAGGATGATGTCGGCGGCCATCAGCACGGGGTAGGCATAAAGGCCGAGCCCGGCTTCATCGCGCACCTTGCCCGCCTTCTCCTTGAACTGGGTCATGCGGTTGAGCCAGCCCAGGGGCGTCAGGCAGCCCAACAGCCAGGCAAGCTCCGCATGCGCCGGCACGGTGCTCTGGTTGAAGATGATGCAGCGCTCGGGATCGATGCCGGCGGCGATGTAGGCGGCGGTCACCTCGCGCGTCTGCTGGCGCAGTTGCGCCGGGTCTTGCGGCAGGGTCAGCGCATGCAGATCGACGATGCAGAAGATGCAGTCGTAATCGTGCTGCAGCCGCACCCAGTTGCGGATGGCGCCGAGGTAATTGCCGAGATGCAGATTGCCGGTCGGCTGGACGCCCGAGAAGATCCGGTTCATGGATGCTGTCCGCTGGTTCTTGGGCCGCCTTATCGCCGCCTGTCCTCAAGGGGTCAAGCGGCAAGCCGCCGCAAGCGCCGCTTCACCTCCTGCCATTCGGCGACGCCCAAGACGAGCGCGAGCCCGGCAAAGCCGGCAAGCCCGCCGCCGACGATCGCGGCGAGAGCGCAGAGCCGCAGCGCGAGGCCGCCGCCGAGCGCCGGGCGGACCAGCGTTTCGATCACGACCACCAACGCGCCCATGCCGATGGCGGCCGCCAGCATGCGCGGTAGCGAGCGTTTGGCGCGCCGGTCGAGCGCGAAATGGCCGCGCCGGTGCAGCAGGAAGATGAGCAACAGCGCATTGACCCAGCCCGCCGCCGAGGTCGCGAGCGCGATGCCGACATGAGCGAGCGGCGTGAGCAGCCCCAGGGACAAGGTCAGCGCGACATTCACCGCCATGGCGCCGAGCGCGATCTTGACCGGGGTTGCCGTGTCGTGGCGCGCGAAAAATCCCGGCGCCATCACCTTGACCAGCACGAAGGCGGGAAGCCCCACCGCATAAGCGGCAAGCGCGCCGGCGGTGGCGTGCACCTCGACCGGGCCGAAGGCGCCGCGCTGGAACAACACCTCGAGAATGGGCAGCGCGGCCACGCCCAGCGCCACCGCCGCCGGCAGCGTCAGCAGGAAGGCGAGCTCGAGTCCGCGATTCTGAGTGTCGCGCGCGCCCGCTTCGTCGCCCAGGCGCACCTGGCGCGACAAGGGCGGCAGAATCGCAGTGCCGACGGCGATGCCGACGACACCCAAGGGAAGCTGGTTCAGCCGGTCGGCGTAGTAGAGATAGGAGACCGCGCCCGTCGGCAGCAGTGAGGCGATCGCAGTCGAGATCACCAGATTGAGCTGGGTCACGCCGGCGCCGAAGGCGCCTGGCAGCATGAGCCGCATGAGGCGCTTCACCTCCGGCGAGAGCCGCGGCCGCGGCAGCGCCAGGGTCAGGCCGGCGGCATGGCACGAAAACATCAGCCAAAGGAATTGCGCAAATCCCGCCGCCGTCACCGCCCATGCGAGTGCGGCGCCGCTCGGCGGATGCATCAAGGTTAGGGCACCGATGAGAAAAATGTTGAGCAGCACCGGCGTCGCCGCGGTGGCGGCGAAGCGCTCGACCGAATTGAGCACGCCGCCCAATAGCGCCACCAGCGAGATGAACAGCAGATAAGGGAAGGTGATACGCGTCAACGCCACGGTCAGCGCGAATTTCTCCGGCTCCGCCGCGAAGCCGGGCGCCAGCACGTGCAACAGCCACGGCGTCGCCGCCTCGCCCAGCAGCACGAAGACGAAGAGCGCGCTCAACAGGACGGCGAGCGCGGATTCGGCGAAGCGGCCCGCGGCTGGCCGTCCCTCCTTCGCCACCATGCCCGCGAAGAGCGGAACGAAGGCGGCGCTGAAGGCGCCTTCGGCAAACAGGCTGCGGAAGAGATTCGGGAGCCTCAGCGCCACGAAGAACGCATCGGTCACCGGCCCTGCGCCCAATAGGGCCGCCGTCAGCACATCGCGGACGAAGCCGAGGATTCGGCTCATCATGGTGTAGCCGCCGACGGTCGCGACCGAGCGCAAGAGAGCCATGGGCCCGAAGATGTAAAGGAAGCGCTCGGGCAAGGGAAGGGCGCAACCGGCCGTTGCGGCCGCGCTTGTCATCGCCGCCGACGGCTGCTAACGCAGGCGGCGCGGGCGCGGGAGGAAGGAATGGCGGAGATCGGCATTGGAATCATCGGCTGCGGCGGGCGCATGGGGCGCATGCTGCTGGCCGAGGTGCATGGCACGCCGAACTGCCGCATCGCCGGTGGCATCGAGGCGAAGGGCAGCCCCGATCTCGGCCGCGATCTCGGCGAGTTGGCCGGGCTCGGCGCCATCGGAATGGCCGCGGGCGCGGACCTGACGGCACTGCTGCAAGCCGCGGACGTCGTCATCGACTTCACCGTCCCGGCGGCGAGCGTCGCCCATGCCGCGGCGGCGGCGCGCCAGCGCAAGCCGCTGGTCATCGGCACGACCGGCCTCGACGCCGAAGCGAGCCGCGCGCTCGAGCTTGCCGCGCGCACGGCGCCGATCGTCTGGGCGCCCAACATGAGCCCTGCCGTCACCATGCTTTTTGGCCTGGTCAAGGAGGTGGCGCAGCGCTTGGGTCCCGATTACGACATCGAGGTGCTGGAGATGCATCATCGGCACAAGGTCGACGCGCCCTCGGGCACCGCCTTGGCGCTCGGCCGAGCGGCGGCAGAGGGCCGCGGCATCGATCTCGAGCGCCACAGCCAGCGCGTCCGCGATGGCCATACCGGCGCGCGGCGCAAAGGCGATATCGGTTTCGCCACTTTGCGCGGCGGCGATGTCGTCGGCGACCATACGGTGATTTTCGCAGGCGACGGCGAGCGGCTCGAACTCACCCACCGGGCGGCGAGCCGCCGCCTCTTCGCGCGCGGCGCGGTCCGCGCGGCTTGCTGGCTCGTCGGGAAGCCGCCGGGGCTTTACGGGATGAGGGACGTGCTGGGGCTGCAGTGACCGCCCCGGTCTTGTCGGGATAGGCGCAAAGCGCGCGCACGGCGCAGCTCTCGCAGCGCGGCTTGCGCGCGGTGCAGACATAGCGCCCGTGCAGGATGAGCCAGTGGTGGCAGTGCATCCGATAGCGCTCGGGCACCACCCGCTCGAGCCCCGCCTCGACGTCGAGCGGCGTCTTGCCGGGCGCCAGCCCGGTGCGGTTGGCGACGCGGAAGATATGCGTGTCCACCGCGATCGTCGCCTGGCCGAAGGCGACGTTGAGGACGACATTGGCGGTCTTGCGGCCGACGCCCGGCAGGGCTTCCAGCGCCTCGCGCAGCGGCGGGACCATGCCGTTGTGCTGCTCGAGCAGAATGCGGCTCAAGGCGATGACGTTCCTGGCCTTGGTGCGGAAGAGCCCGATCGTCCGGATGCAGTCGATGAGCCGCGCCTCGCCCAATGCCAGCATCTTCTCCGGCGTGTCGGCGATGCGGAACAAGGGCTCGGTTGCCTTGTTGACGCTGACATCGGTCGCCTGCGCCGACAGCACCACGGCGACCAGCAGGGTGTAGGGATTGATGAAGCCGAGCTCGGTCGTAGGATCCGGGCGCTCCTTGGCGAGGAGCGCGAAGAAGCGTTCGACCTCGCTCGGTTTCATGCGCCGATCCTAGCCAAGGGGTTGCCGGCGGTGAAGCGGCACGGATATTCTCAGATGATGAGCGTCGGAACCACGGATGCGCCGGCCGGCAGCGGTCCCAGGATCTTCCTCGACGCCGTGCTCCATCCATACCGCAGCCTGCCGCCCAAGGGCTTCGCGGCGGTGATGGCCGTTCTCGGCGGCGCCAGCCTGCTCATGGGCATCGGCTTCGTGCTGCACGGCGCTTGGCCGGTCTGCGGCTTCTTCGGCCTCGACGTGCTCTTGGTCTATGTCGGCTTTCGCGCGAGCTACCGCAGCGCGCGCCAGCACGAATGGGTCCGTCTCACCGAGCGCGACTTGACGGTCGAGCGCGTCTCGGTGCGCGGCGAGCGGTGGCGCTGGGAGTTCGAGCCGTTCTGGCTCCGCGTCGCCTTCGAGGAGCGCGACGAGCATACCAACCGTCTGGTGCTCGCCTCGCACGGCCGCTCGCTGGTGGTCGGAGCCTTTCTCGCGCCGGCAGAACGGCGGCGCTTTGCCGCGACGCTGCAAGGCGCGCTGGCGCGCTGGCGTGACTTCATCCGCGCCGGCGCTCCGTGACGTGCTCGGCCGTATAGGGCCGCTTGCGCCACGGAGCGCCGAAGCTCACCGGAAATGCAAGGGGATGATGAAGTTGATCCCCGGCGACACCGGCGGCGGCGCATAAACCACGGGCGGTGGCGGCGCCGCGTAGCCATAGCCATAGACCGGCGGCGGTGGGGGACGCCAACGATGATGCTCGTCGTAATAACCGCGATCGTGACCGCGATCGCGACGCGGCTGGGCGAACGCCGGGGAAACGACGAGCGCGCTTGCCGCGAGGGCGATCGCCAGCGCCGCGATGCCGGTGCGGCGCAGGGCGCGGAGAGCGCCGCCGCCGGGGATTGAGTCTGTCATTGTGCCTCCTGTCGTCGGACGGGATCCTGCGCGCGAAGACCGCTCAACCGCTCTTCTTGGCTGGAGCGCGGTGGTGATGCGTGTGGCCGAACATCGCATCGGCGGTGCTCTTCTGCGAATCCGACATGCTGTTGTAGAGCGCGACGAACGCCGGGACGATCTTGTCGACGTTCGCGGCATGGGTATCGACCGCCTTCTGATACATGGTCAAGTCATCGACCGCGGTCATTGTGCCGGCGGTCTGCTGCTTCTGCTGATCACGGCTCTCACGCGCCTGCGCGTCGTCGCGAACCGTTTGGGCATAGGCGTTCCACAGGGGCTCTTGTGCCGCGGTGACGTGGAGCCGCGTGTGGAGGCGCTGCAGGAACGCATCGACGCGGGCCTCAGGGGACGCGGAGGACCGCTTCGATCGCGCGGCGGGCTGGGCCGCAGGCGCGCTCGCAGGCGGGGCCGCGCTCGGCGCTGCGGGAGCCTGCGCGAGTTGCGGATTGCCGGCGGCCGCGGGTTCGGGGCCGATCAGGACGATTGCGATGGCAGCAGCCGCTGCAAGAACGCCGGCGGAGCGTTGGATGAAACGGAAGATCATGGCGATGCCTGCCTCTCTCGGGGTGAAGGTCGGGGTAACCTGGGAACGTCTGCCAGGATGAACACCGCAACTTCGCGCGCGTTGCAGATGAAATCAACCCCGCCCGGAAACGTCCGGCGTTTTTGCCGCCCGCTGCCAAAATATCGCCGGCCAAAGGGCGCCTTGCCTTCGACCGCCAAGCCGCGGAAATATCGGACAAAATTACCTCGCCCCGCGACCTTGGCCGGGACCGCCGGGCGGCGCGGGGGCCGGGCTTTACCGCAGCCTTCGCTGTTCTTAGGCTGGCCTTGGCAGGAGGACGGGAAGGAGGCGCGGCAATGAGCGCGAACGGCAGGTTCGATGTCGGCGGCGTGTGGCTCGATCGCCCGTTCCGAATCCGCCGGCTCGGCCATTTCGGGCTTTATACCGACGATCCCGCCGCCGCGCGGCGCTTTTACGTCGATTTGCTGGGCTTTCAGATCTCGGACGAGGTCGATTATACCGACCGTCTCGCCGGCCATGCGCAAGTCGCGGAGCTGCGCCAGCACAAGGGCTATTTCACCCGGTACGGCACCGACCATCACGCCTTCGTGCTGTTTCCGCGCCGGGTCTTCGCCGCGCTGGGCCGCGCGGTGCCGCCGGAGATCGCCATCAATCAGCTGACCTGGCAGCTCGGCAGCCTCAAGGAAGTGGTCGAGGCCAACCAATGGCTCATGCGCAACCAGGTCCGGATCGACCGGTCCGGCCGCGACATGCCTGGCTCCAACTGGCACACCTATATGTTCGACCCCGACGGCGAGCGGAACGAGCTTTACTACGGCATCGAGCAGATCGGCTGGAACGGCCGCAGCAAGCCGCGCGCGATGTATGACGGCCGCTTCGATAAAGTCGCGGAGCTGCCGCAGGGGCCGGAGGTTCGGGAGGTGGACAAGGCGGCGGAAGCGAGCATTGATCTGAGCGCCGGCCATCGCCACCGCGAGGCGATGCCGTTCGATTACGAGGTCGGCGGCATCATGATGGCGCGGCCGTTCCGCATCACCGGCATCGGCCCGGTCCGGCTCTTGGTGCGCGACATGGAAGCCGCGGTCGAATTCTATCGCGACCGGCTCGGCTTCGAGATCAGCGAAGAAGTCATGTGGCACGGCCAGCGCTGCGTCTTCCTGCGCGTCAATACCGAACATCATTCGGTCGCGCTCTATCCCGCGAGCCTCGCCGCGGCGCTCGATCTGCCGCATCGCACGCTCTGTCTCTCCTTCGGCGTGCGCGTCAACGATTACCGCCAGCTCCGGGATGCCATCGCCTTCCTCAAGCGGCAGGGCGTGCGCATTCTCCATCTGCCGCAAGAGCTGCTGCCGGGCATGGACTACAATGCCTTCGCCGTCGATCCCGACGGCCATCTCATTCAGCTCTATTTCGCCATGGAGCAGATCGGCTGGGACGGGCGGCCGCGTCCGGCAGCCGAGCGGCGCCGCATCGACAACCAGGCCTGGCCCGACACCGTCGAGGCGCAATCCGACACCTTTCGCGGCGAGCCGTTCTTGGGTCCCTGGGCTTAAGCCGTGCCCGCCGCCGAGATGCCGCTGGCGAGGGCGGAGCCGCTCTCCTAGACTTGTTCCGCCGGTAAGAGCTTGGGGAGAGCAGCGTGGTCGCGCGCGTTCGCACGGTGGCGTTCCAGGGCATCGAGGCGCGCGAGGTCGAGGCGCAGGTGACGATCGCCGCGGGCCTGCCGGCCTTCACCATCGTGGGATTGCCGGACAAGGCGGTGGGCGAATCGCGCGAGCGCGTGCGCGCCGCGTTGAATTCGATGGGGCTGGCGCTGCCGCCCAAGCGCATCACCGTCAATCTCGCGCCCGCCGATCTTCTGAAAGAGGGCAGCCATTTCGATCTGCCGATCGGCTTGGGGCTGCTGGCGGCCATGGGGGTGCTGCCGGCCGACGAGATCGAGGGCTATGTCGCCTTGGGCGAGCTGGCGCTCGACGGCTCGCTCTTGCCGGTGGCGGGCGTGCTGCCGGCGGCGCTCGCCGCGGCGGCGCTCGAGCGCGGCCTCATCTGCCCGGCGGCTTGCGGCGGCGAGGCGGCCTGGGCGAGCGGGATCGAAGTCCTGGCGGCGCCCTCGCTCCTGGCGCTGATCAATCATTTCAAAGGCAGCCAGGTGCTGTCGCCGCCCGAGCCCAAGATCGCCGAGGCGCAATCCTCGTCGCTCGATCTCCGCGACATCAAGGGCCAGGAGACGGCCAAGCGCGCGCTCGAAGTTGCCGCCGCCGGCGGCCACAATCTCCTGATGATCGGCCCGCCCGGCGCCGGCAAGTCAATGTTGGCGGCGCGGCTTCCCGGCCTGTTGCCGCCGCTCGATCCGGCCGAGGCGCTCGAGGTCAGCATGATCCATTCGGTGGCAGGGCTGCTCAGGGACGGCAAGCTCATGCGCCAGCGGCCGTTCCGCGATCCGCATCATTCGGCCTCGCTGCCGGCGCTGGTAGGCGGCGGCCTGCGCGGACGGCCGGGCGAGGTGTCGCTCGCGCATCTGGGCGTCCTTTTCCTGGACGAGCTGCCGGAGTTCCAGCGCGCCACGCTCGAGGCGCTGCGCCAGCCCATGGAGAGCGGCCGCGCCAGCGT
>DATNIY010000117.1:0-16323 GCA_035604195.1 Allostellaceae bacterium | reverse complement strand
GCCCGATCCGGCGATCCTTTTCACTTATTCCGAAAGCGCGCGCGGCCGTCTCGCGCGGTGAGCGCCTCTATTCCGCGGCCGCTCCAAGGCGGCGAGGCTCACGCGCTGGCGATGAACTGGCGCAGATTGCTCGCCTCCCATTCGACCTCTTCGAGCCGGATCTTGACGACGTCGCCGATGCTGACGATGCCGGCGAGCCTTCCATCGGCGATCACCGGCAGGTGGCGGATGCGCTGCTCGGTCATCTTGCCCATGAGATCGGCGATGCTGTCCTCCGGCGCGCAAGTGAAGACGCGCTGCGTCATCAAGGCCGAAACCGGCAGCTCCACCACCTTCGCGCCACGATCGGCCAGCGCATGGACGATGTCGCGCTCGGAGAGGATGCCGGCGACGTGCTCGCCGTCGCCGCTCACGACCAGGGCGCCGATCCCCTTGCGCCGCAATAGGGCAACGGCCTCGCCGACGCTGGCTTCGGGCGCGATCGTGGCTACGGCGCGGCCCTTGTTCTTGAGAATCGTCTCGACATTCATAGGCGCCTCCTCGCACATGCGTGGACGGCCCTTGCCGGTGCGGCACGTGGGCCGCCCCCCTTTGCCGGGGTCCCAAGCGACTCCGGCGGCGTGATGAATCCTACGCTCACCCATCCGCCGGAACAAGCCTTCGCGCACAACTCATAGTGCAGTGCAGCACGCACTGGGACCAAGCCGCGTATTCGTGCTATGGAACATAGAGCGATAGGGAGGCACGGCATGGTCGAGGTTACCCCGATCAATGATTTCCTAAGCATCGCCGGACAAATCACGCGCGAGGACATCGCCGCCCTCGCCAAGCAAGGTTACGGAACCATTATCAACAACCGGCCCGACGGCGAGGCGCCGGGACAACTCACCCGCGCCGAAGCCGAGGCCGAGGCGGCAAAGCACGGGATCGCATACCGCTACATCCCCGTGACCAGCGCCACGATCACGCGGCGCGACGCGGTCGCCTTTCAGAATGCCGTGCTGCGCGGACCGCAGCCGGTGCTGGCGCATTGCCGCAGCGGCACGCGCACCTACATGCTGTGGAATGCCGCTCGCGCGCTCTTCAACCGCGAGAGCCCGCTGAAGCTCGTCGCCGAGGCGGCGATCAAGGGCTACGACCTCCGCGCCTTGCCGGCGCTGGTCGAGAAGCTCGAGGCGGAAGGCGGCTGAGCCCTCAGCCGCGCCAGCGCAATAGCCGGCGCTCGAGCGCGCCGGTGAGCGCGAAGATCAGCAGCACGAAGCCCATGATGAGCACGACCAGCGCCAGCATCAGCGCGGCGTTGAAGGTGCTCTGCGCGAAGGACAGGAGATAGCCCAACCCGCGCGACGCCGCGACGAACTCGCCGACCACCGCGCCGGTGAAGGCGAAGCCGACGGCAACCTTGAGATTGCCGAGGAGCCAGGCGAGCACGGAGGGGAGATAGACTTCCTGCAACAACGCGCGCCTGCCGCCGCCCAAGGTCACGACGCGCTCAATGAGCCGGCGATCGACCTGGCGGATGCCGGTATAGACGGTGAAGAAGATCAGCACCGCCACCAGAATGAAGGCGACCGCCATCTTCGAGGCGAGCCCGATGCCGAGCCAAATGACGAAGAGCGGCGCCAGCACGACGCGCGGCACGGCATTGAGCAGGATCATCACCGGCTCGAGCAGCTCGGCCACGATCGGCACCAGCGCCGCAGCGACGCCAAGCGCGGTGCCGATGGCGAGGCCGAGCGCGAGCCCGCCCAAAGCGGCGGCGAAGGTCGCGGCCAGATGCGGCCAGATCGTGCCGCCGGCAAAGAGCTGGACGAGCGCCAGACCGATCGCGGACGGCGCCGGTGCATAGAGCGGATTGAGGAGCCCCAAGCGCGCCGCCAGCTCCCAGACTGCGAGCAGCACGGCAAGGCCCGCGAGCTGCCGCAGCCAAGCGCCGCCGGCGCCATTCATGCCGCCGCGCCCGCGACTTCGCGCGAGAGGTCGCGCCAGACCTGGCCGAGCAAAGGCGCGAAGCTCGGATGCGTGCGCGCCGCCATCACGTCGCGCGGGCGTGGCATCGTCACCGCGTATTCGCCCGTCACCCGCGCGCGCGGCCCGCGTGAGAGAAGATAAACGGTGTCGGACAGCGCCAACGCTTCTTCGAGATCATGCGTCACCAGCAGCACGCTGATGCCCTCCTCTTCGACGAGGCGCAGAAGATCCTGCGACACGCGTGCGCGCACGATGGCATCGAGCGCGGCGAAGGGTTCGTCCATGAGGAGAAGCCGCGGGCGCAAGGCCAGCACTTGCGCCAGAGCGACGCGCTTCCTCTGCCCGCCCGAAAGCTCGCGCGGATAACGCCGCCCGAGCCCGCTAAGACCGAGGCGCTCGAGCCATGCCTCGGCCTCAATGAGCGCCTGGCGCCGCTCCCTGCCCGCGAGTTTCAGCCCGAGCGCGACATTCTCCGCTGCCCGCCGCCAGGGCAGGAGCGCATCGTCCTGGAAGAGGATGCCGATCTCGCGCTTGGCGTAGCTCGTCTCGATGCGGCCGCGCGATGGCGCCTGCAGGCCGATGATGGCGCGCAAGAGCGTGCTCTTGCCCGCGCCCGACGGCCCGACCAGGCTGACGACGCGCGCATCGGGGACGGTGAGGCTCGCGTCTTCCAGCACCGGCGTGGCGCCATAGCTCAGCGCCAACTCGACGACGCGCAGCACTCAGCCTCCGGCGATCGAGGTGTCGAGGAGGCCGGTGATCGTGCTCCCGGGCGGCAGGAGCCCCGCCACCTCGAGCGATTGCGCGACGCGGTCGGCGGCGGCGCGATCGATCGCGATGCTGGTGGGATAGAGCGAGGCGCGGTACTTCGCGAGGATGTCGCGCATTTCGCCGAGATCGGCGCCGATGGTCATCTCGCTCGGCAGCGATGTGACGAGATCCGCGACCGGCAGGCTCTGCACCGCACCGAGCGCGCCTTGCAGGGCGCGGGCGAGCGCCGCCATCTCGCTCTTGCGCCGATCAAACTCGGCGGCGCGCACGGCGACGCCCATGAATTCGTAATTGCCGCCGAGATAGCGCTGCGCGTCGGCGCTCTGCATGGCATTGACCAGCACCTTGCCGCCGGCGCGCTCAATGAGCGTCAGCGCCGGCTCCTGCACCAGCCCGGCATCGAGCTGGCCCTGGCGCAGCGCCTCGAGCAGATTGGTGCCGACCGTGGCGAACTGCACCTTCGATGGATCGGCGCCGGCGTTCTTCAGCAGAAAGAGCGCGAGCGCGTGGTCGGCATTGCCCAGCGCCGAGACGCCGATCGTGCGCCCTTCGAGATCCTTGAGCCCCGTGATCGCCTTTGCCGATTGCGGCGAGGTCGCGAGCGCGAAGAGCGGCAGCTTGCCGGTCGAGGCGAAGCGGCGCACCGCCGCGCCATGCGCATAGGCCTGGATCGCCACGTCGAGCGAGGTGGCGGCGTAATCGACGGCGCCGCCGACCAGCGCCTGAATCGCCGCATTGCCGCCGCGCATATAGACGAGCTCGACCGCGAGCCCTTGCGCGTGGAAGAAGCCCTGGGCGCGCGCGACCTCATAGGGGATGATGCAGAGGAGCTGGCTGCAAAAGGCCAACTGGATCGGCTTGCCGGCGCCGCGCGCGCTCGTCCCGGCCGTCGCCGTCAGCACGCCGGCGAGCGCCGCTGCGCCCTTCAGCACCGTGCGGCGGCGAAAGTCCTTGCCGTTCCAAGCCGCCAATTTCGGATCGCAACAGCTCATCTCTGCCTTCCCTGCCGGCCGAGTTTGCATTCCGTAAATGCGCTGTAAATTACATAATTTCGGTGTGTTAGATCAGGTCGGGTCCCATGTCGGCGCATAGCCCGGCCAGTCGACGATGCGGTCATCGCCGCCGAGCGCCGCGATCGCGGCGCGATCCTCCGGCGTCAAAGCAAAATCGAAGATGGCAATGTTGGCCGCGAGATGCGCACGGCTCGTGGCCTTGGGCACGGCCGACACGCCGTCCTGCTCGATGAGCCAACGCAAGGTCACTTGCGCCGGCGTCTTGCCGTATTTACGCGCGATCGCGGCGATCTTGGCGTCCCGGAGGACGCCGCCGCGGGCCAGCGGCGCATAGGCGGTCAGCATCATGCCAAAGCGGCGCGTCGCCTCCAGGACCGGGCGCTGCGCGAGACCGGGGTGATATTCGACCTGGTTGGCGAGGAGATCGGCGCCATGGGTCTCGACCGACTCGGTAAGCAGCTTCACCGAGAAATTGCTGACGCCGATATGCCGCGCCTTGCCCGCTTCGCGCAACTCGGCGAAGGCGGCCAGCGTGGCGCCCAGCGGCGCTGCGGGGTTCGGCCAATGCACCAGCAAGAGATCGACATGATCCATGCCGAGCCGGCGCAAGCTGTCCTCGGCGCTGCGCTTGGCGGCTTCGGGCGCGAGCTTGCTCGGCGGAACCTTGGTGGTGATGAAGACGGCATCGCGGTCGACGCCGGAATCGCGCACCGCCTTGCCGATTTCGGCCTCGTTGCCATAGAGATCGGCGGTGTCGATGTGGCGGTAGCCGAGTTCGAGCGCGGCCGTCACCGCGTCATAGCAGGCGCGCCCGGTGAGCTGCCAAGTACCGAGCCCGAGGGCCGGCACCTGCGTGCCTTTGACAGCGACATACTTCATGGACCATCCTCGGGATACAATCGGCCGCCGCGCCGCCGCCCTGGACCCTGCCACAACGATCCCGCGCGCGGCAAGACGCGGCGCTTCGCAGTCCTCGTGGAGACCCCGCATGCAAACCCTGATCGGCCTGCTCTTTCTCGCCCTGAGCTTCGCCACGCCGGTTTGGGCGCAGGCCCAGTCCGGACCTTCGGTCGAAATCGACCACCCCTGGGCGCGCGCCACGCTCGCCGGCACCAAGACGGGCGCCGCCTATATGACCTTCGTCAACAAGGGCACGGCGGACGACCGTGTGGTGGGCGCTTCGACGCCGGTAGCGGCGAAGGCTGAGATCCATGAGATGATCCTTCAGGACGGCGTGATGAAGATGCGGCCGGTCGCGGCGCTCGACCTCAAGCCCGGCAGCACCACCGTGCTCGAGCCCGGCAAATATCATGTGATGCTGATCGGGCTCAAGCACCCGCTCAAACCCGGCGACACCTTTCCCTTGACCTTGAAGCTCGAGCAGGGCGGCGAGCGTCAGGTCATGGTTGCGGTCGAAAGCCCGACCAAGACGGGCGGCGCCGTCGGCGGCATGGGTGACATGGGCGACATGAAAATGGGAAAATGACCGGCCGCAAAGCCGCTCAGAAATCGATGCAGCGGCCGTTGCGCTCCCAATCGCCGTAGCGTGTCGGGTCTGGCCCCTTGGGGCCGCCGATCTCGCGCTGTTCTTTCGCGGGCGGCGGCTTGTCCGTCTGCGGCGCGGGCGGCGCTGGTGGATCGGCTGGCTGCTTCTTCTCCGGCATGATCGAAGTATGGCGAGCGGTGCGGGAATTTCCAAGCCTTGACGGATCTGCCGCCGAACGCCAGCTAAGCAATCATGGACCATGCCTTGCGGACCGGCATTCCGAGTGCCGTCCACGCCGCGCTCTCGCTGGTTGCCTCGCCGCAATTCAATACTCTTGCCACCGGCTGCGATCCGCGCCACGCTGCTGTCGCCGTCACTTCTGGACTGACCGAGACTTTGAGCGCGGACGAGATGACCGGCGTTCCCGCCCATGAAATGTTGCACATTGTCAACCGCGATACGCGGGCCATGACGATCGCGCCGCGAGCGCCGGCCGCGCCTAATCCCAGGGCCGGGCAGCGCCACATCCCTGGCGGCAAGGGGCCGTGGGGTTAAATCGTGGCGCAGCGGAACGATGGCTCCAGAACGACGTTTGCTTCGGACATCGCTGAGAACGGTTGGGATCGGGCCTTGTCAGAACCTTCGGCGACGGCCTCGGCGGCGCCGACGGCGCGGAGTGTCGCAATCGACTTGATCGCTGCCGTCTTGCGGCGCAATCGGCAGATCGACGATGCCATCGAAGACAACAGCGAGATGGCGACGCTGGCGGCGCGCGACCGCGCCTTCGCGCGCCTCTTGGTGGCGACCGTGCTTCGCCGGCAGGGGGAGATCGACGCGCTCATTGCGCATTGCCTCAATACGCCGCTGGCGCCGCGCGCCGCAATGGTCCACGACATGCTGCGGCTCGGCATTGCGCAGCTGCTTTTCCTGCGGACCCCGCCGCACGCGGCGGTTGCAACCACGGTCGATCTCGCGGGCGCGCGCGGGTTCCTGTCGCATAAGGGTCTCGTCAACGCCGTGCTGCGCCGTTTGTGCCAGGAAGGGCCGGCGCTCGTCGCCGCCCAGGACGCGGCGCGGCTCGACACGCCGGACTGGCTGTGGCGCTCGTGGAGCGAGGCCTATGGCGAGGCGACCGCGCGCGCCATCGGGCTGGCGCATCTGAAGGAGGCGCCGCTCGACATCACCGTGCACGGCGACCCTGAGCTCTGGCGCGAGCGGCTCGATGCCATCGTGCTGCCGACGGGCACGCTGCGGCGCAAAGCCGGCGGCGCGATCATGAGCCTTCCCGGTTACGAGGAAGGCGCGTGGTGGGTGCAGGACGCCGGCGCCGCCATCCCCGCGCGACTTTTCGGCGACATTGCCGGCGAGCGCGTCATCGATCTGTGCGCCGCGCCCGGCGGCAAGACGGCGCAGCTCGCTTCCGCCGGCGCCCTGGTCACCGCCATCGACCGCTCGCCCAGGCGCTTGGAGCGGCTCAATGCCAATCTGGCGCGGCTATCGCTTACGGTCGAAAGCCTGGTCGCCGATGCCGTGCTGTGGCGGCCGCCGCAGCCCGTGCGCTGCGTGCTGCTGGACGCGCCCTGCACCGCCACCGGCGCGATCCGCCGCCATCCCGACGTGCCGCGACTGAAGACGCCGGAGGACGTGGCGCGGCTCGCCGCGGTCCAGGAGCGGCTCTTGGCCGCCGCGGTCGAGATGGTGGCGCCGGGCGGCATGCTGATCTACTGCACCTGCTCGCTCGAGCCGCAGGAGGGAGCGATGCAAACGCAAAAGCTCCTGGCGGACGGCGCGCCGCTCAGACGCCTTCCCATCCGGCCCGAGGAGATCGGCGGACTCAAGGAATGCCTGACGCAAGAGGGCGATCTGCGAACCTTGCCCTGTCATCTGGCGGAATTCGACGGCATCGACGGGTTCTACGCCGCGCGGCTCGTACGCGAGGATTGAGCCGGCCGCGCACGCGGCTTGCGGCCCTCGGCGTTCCCTGTTAGTCAAGCGCCATGCAGCGGCCGATCCGCATCGCGCCCTCGATTCTCTCCGCCGATTTTTCGCGCCTCGGCGAGGAGGTGCGCGCGATCACGGCGGCGGGCGCCGATTACATCCACATCGACATCATGGACGGGCATTTCGTGCCCAACCTCACCATCGGGCCGGCGGTGGTGAAGGCGCTGCGCCCGCATTCGCCGCTGCCCTTCGACGTTCATCTCATGATCGCGCCGGTCGATCCCTATATCGGCGAATTCGCTGCCGCCGGCGCCGACATCATCACCGTCCATCCCGAAGCGGGGCCGCATCTCCACCGCAGCGTCGAGCTCGTCAAATCGCTCGGCAAGAAGGCGGGCGTCGCGCTCAATCCGGCGACGCCGGCGGAAGCGGTTGATTACCTGCTCGATGATCTCGACCTCATTCTGGTAATGACGGTCGATCCCGGCTTCGGCGGCCAAGGCTTCATCATGGCCCAACTCGACAAGATCCGCGCGATCCGCCGCCGCCTCGATGGGCGCGCGCACGCCATCGATCTCGAAGTCGATGGCGGCATCACCGATCAGACCGCGCGCGCCGCCATCGCCGCAGGCGCCGATGTGCTGGTGGCGGGCAGCGCCAGCTTCGCCGGCGGGGCCAAGGCCTATGCCGCCAATTTGCGGCGTCTGCGCGGCAACGGCACGGATCAGACGGCCGGGTGATGCAATCGGCGCGCGCGGCATTTTACGGGTCGGCGCCTTATCACCTGACATTGTGGGGCAGACGCCCGCGCAGCCTCGCCTTCCGTTTGCCCGCGAAGTGGCCGGGCGATGCGGCGGCAGGCGCGACGCTGCTCGAGGGCGGCTTCCGCTTTCTCGGCGAGAGCGCGCAGGAGAGGATGCCGCCTTGGACGGCCGATCGCCGTCCGGAATGGCTCGCCGAGCTGCATCGCTTCCGTTGGCTGGCGGACCTCGCGGCCGTCGGCCAGGATGCCGCCGCGACCGCGCGCGCCTGGACCGCCGACTGGGTGCAGCGCTACGCCGTTTTTGAGCCGCTCGCCTGGCGCCCCGATGTGATGGGCGACCGGCTCTTCGCCTGGATCGAGCATTTCGACCTGATCGCCGGCGCCGATGACCAGGCGACGGGCGATTGGCAAGCCGACCTGCTGCGCAGCCTCGCACAGCAGACACGCCATCTCGCGCGTGTCGCGGGGCGCGAGGGCGCCGGGCTCGATCGCCTCGCCGCGCTGCGCGGTCTCGTCGCGGCTTCGGCGGCGCTGCGGCAGGAGGGCCGGCTCGCCCGTGCCTTGCGCGCGCTCGATCGCGAGATCGGCGCGCAGATCCTGCCGGATGGCGGGCATCAGGCGCGCAGCCCAGCGGCACAGCTTGCGGCGCTGCGCCTCCTGATCGACGCCCACGCGGCGCTTGCCGCGGCGGGCCGCGCCGTGCCGGGCGAGCTGCAGCAGGCGATCGACCGCGCCGCCCCGATGCTGCGCTTCTTCCGCCACGGCGATGGCAGGCTTGCCCTCTTCAACGGCGCCGATGAGGGTGATGCGGCGATGCTCGAACTGGTGCTGGCGCGCGGCGAGGCGAAAGGCCGGCCGCCGGCGAGTGCGCCTTACGTCGGCTTCGAGCGACTTCAGGGGGGCGGCACCGTCGTCCTCGCCGATTGCGGCAAGCCGGCGCCGCCTGGCTTCCGCGACGAGGCGCATGCGGGCACGCTTTCTTTCGAGATGAGCCACGGGCGCGAGCGCATCATCGTCAATTGCGGCGCTTATCAGGGCGCGAGCGCCGAATGGCGGATGGCGACGCGCGCCACTGCCGCGCATTCGACGCTGATCGTCGCCGATACCAACTCGACCGAGATCCGCCCCGACGGCGCGCTCGGCCCCGGACCCGAAAACGTCACCTGCCAGCGCGTCGAGGACAATGGCAGCCAGCTGGTGACGGCGAGCCATGACGGCTATCGCCACAATTTCGGCCTGGTGCATGGAAGGCAGCTTTTCCTTGCTGCCGATGGCGAGGATCTGCGCGGCGAGGACCGGCTCACCGGCGAGGCCGGCCGCGGCTTCGCCATCCGCTTCCATCTGCACCCCGATGTCGAGGCCGCGTTGTCGCCGGAAGGCAACACGCTGCTGTTGCGGCTGCCGAGCGGGATGGCCTGGCGGCTCCGCACCTCCGGCGCGGTGATGAGTCTGGGCGAGAGCGTCTATCTCGGCGACGGTGCGGCGCGGAAGACGCAGCAGATCGTGCTCGACGGCCATGTCGGCACCACCGGCGCGCATGTGCGCTGGGCGCTCCGCCGGGAATAGCGGCGGAGCTCTCTAGAAGACCTCAAGGGCCGGGCACCGATGGTGCCCAGCCCACCATCGTCATCGCTCAATCCTTGATGAATTTGAATAGCGGAAAAATTTTGGGTTCCGTCATGGGAAAGCCGATCTTCGCCGCCATGGGCATCAAGACCTCCCCGAAACGGCGGAATGCCTCCTCTGACTCCCAGACATCGACGACTCGCCAGCCGCCCTGCATCGGCCCTGCGATGTGCATCAGCACGCCCTTGACCGGCCAGTCAGCGAGCTTGTTGAATTGACGGCCACGGCCCATGAATTGGTCTACGACTTCCTCATACTTCGCTTGAGTAACGCCGGGAAACTCGAATACCACGCCGATTGCCATTGTTCTCTCCCCTTAGCCGACATTTCCCAGATGGCCGGTCGGTTCGGCCACGGAGCGGCGAAACTAATCTAATTCAAAACAACCGGCAAGGGAGTGACCATTGTTTCTCGCCCCGGACCTGCCTCCGATCCACGATTGCGCCTTCAATGCATCGGTCGCGCCGCATCAAAACCCGACTGCCATTCGCAGCGCCACCGAGGCTTGATCGGTCGTCGGGGCCGCTCTATCGTCCTGGCCTTCGCCTTTGGGATTCCGCATGCCCGATGCGTCCTCCCGCCCGATCGTGCGGGCGCTGATCTCCGTCTCCGACAAGACCGGTCTCGTCGCCTTCGCCAGCGAATTGACGCGGCACGGCGTGAGTTTGATCTCGACCGGCGGCACCGCACGCGCGCTTGCGGAAGCGGGGCTCGCGGTCGCCGAGGTCGCCTCGGTCACGGGCTTCCCGGAGATGCTCGACGGCCGCGTCAAGACGCTCCATCCGGCAATTCACGGCGCCATCCTGGCGCGCCGCGACAGCGCGGAGCACGAGGCGGCGCTCGCCCAACACGGCATCGCGCCCATCGATCTCGTCATCGTCAATCTCTACCCCTTCGCCGCCACGGTCGCGCGTGGCGGCAGTGTCGAAGAGTGCATCGAGAACATCGACATCGGCGGCCCCGCGCTGATCCGTGCCGCCGCCAAGAATCATGACTTCGTCACGACCGTCACCGACCCCGGCGACTACGCTTTAGTGCTCGCGGATATGGCGGCGCATGGCAACGCGACGACGTTCGCCTTGCGTCGCCGGCTCGCCGGCCTCGCTTACACGCGCACTGCCGCCTATGACGCCGCCATTGCGCAGTGGTTCGCGGCGCAAGAGGGCGAGATCTTTCCATCCTTGTTGGTGCTCTCGGCCGCGCGCGCCGAGCTTCTGCGCTATGGCGAGAATCCCCATCAGCAAGCGGCATTCTATCGCGGCGGCGAAACGCGGGCAGGCGTCGCCACCGCGCGGCAGATCCAGGGCAAGGAACTCTCCTTCAACAACCTCAACGACACGGACGCCGCTTACGAGCTGGCCGCCGAGTTCATTGAGCCGGCGGTCGCCATCATCAAGCATGCCAATCCCTGCGGCGTCGCGCTCGGCGACAATTTGCGCGAGGCCTATGCCAAGGCGCTCGCTTGCGATCCCCAAAGCGCCTTCGGCGGCATCATCGCGGTGAATCGGCCGCTCGACGCCGCGACCGCTGCGGAGATTGCCAAGCTCTTCGCCGAGGTAGTGATCGCGCCCGATGTGACGCCCGAGGCGCAGGCTGTGCTCGCGCGCAAGACGGCGCTGCGCGTCCTGGTCGCGGGCGCGTTGCCCGATCCGGCCGCGGCGGGCATGACCTTGCGCTCGCTCGCCGGCGCCTACCTGCTGCAGACGCGCGACAACGGAAGCTGCGATCGGGCCGCGCTCAAGATCGTGACGAAGCGCGCGCCGAGCGAGGACGAGATCGCCGATCTCATCTTCGCCTTCACCGTCGCCAAGCATGTCAAGTCGAACGCCATCGTCTATGCCAAGCGCGGCGCCACGGTCGGCATCGGCGCCGGGCAAATGAGCCGCGTCGATGCCGCGCGTATCGCCGCCTGGAAGGCCGAGGAGGCCGGCCGCGCGGCAGGGCTCGCGGCGCCGCCGACGCGCGGCTCGGTGGTCGCGTCGGATGCGTTCTTTCCCTTCGCCGACGGGCTCGAGGCGGCGATTGCCGCCGGCGCCACCGCCGTCATCCAGCCGGGCGGCTCGCTGCGCGACCAAGAAGTGATCGCCGCCGCCGACCGGGCCGGCATCGCCATGGTCTTCACGGGCATGCGGCACTTCCGACATTAGCCCGGAAGCAAGCGCCGCGGGCATTGCGCCCCGCGCTGTTACAGGCTTGCCGGGGTCCCGTACTATTTCGGGGCGCCGCGGCCGCGGATACGAGTCGATTGCCGCGGCGACTTGTGAGAGAATGGCTGCGCCTGCCGCGTGACGCCAGGCAAATTCTCAAAATCAGTTCACCAAGCCACGGGGAGGTCAGGCATGCCCAAATATCTGGTTCAAGCGAGTTACATTGGCGAAGGGATCAAGGGGCTGCAGAAGGAAAAGGCCGCCGGCCGGATCGAAACGGTGAAGCGCGCCGTCGAGGGGATGGGCGGCAAGATCGAAAGCTTCTATTGGGCCTTCGGCGAACACGATGTGGTCTCGATCATGGATCTGCCGGACAACATCAAGGCGGCCGCGCTCGCCTTCGCGGTCTCCTCCACCGGCCTCGTCCGCACCGTGACGACGCCGCTGCTCACCGCCCAGGAGGTCGACCGGGCGCTCGGTGAGAGCGTCGGCTACCGCCCGCCCGGCCGTTAGGCTAACGCCGGCTCGGCATCGGCGGCGGGATTGTCGCGGCGACGCTCTCCCGCGCTAGGTGGCGCTCGAAATAGGTCTTGAGATTTGCGGCTTGGCCGAGCATCGCGGCGCTCTCCGGCAGCTTGCTCGCATAGTAGAGCATCGGCATGAGGTTCATGTCGGCGAGGGTGAAGGACTTGCCGACGAGGTAGCCGGTCTTGGCGACCGCGCGGTCGAGCAGGCCGAAGTGCTGCTCGATCTTCGGCAGCGCGCCGTCGATGAGCTCGCGGTCGGGCTTGCCGTCGGGAGTGCCGGGAAAGAAGTAGCCGCGCAGATACTGGCGCACCAGCACGGGATCGATGGAAGTGTTGACCAGCGACACCCATTGCTCGGCTCGCGCGCCGTCGAGCGCATCCCGCGGCGCGAGCGGCGGGCCGTCGAATTTGTGGTCGATGTAGAAGCAGATGGCGCGGGATTCGCAGAGCGTGACATCGCCGTGACGCAGCACCGGAATCTTGCCCAGGGGATGGATGGCATCGACTTCGGGGGTGTGCGGCATGACCGGGATCAGCGTGTAGGGCACGCCTTTCTCGGCGCAGGCGACGCGGGTCATCCAGACATAGTTGCTCTGCGGACCGCCGATGATGTGAAGTTCGGGCATGTGAGGGCTCCTGGTCGGTTTGGGACGGTCGCCTCGCGGATTGGGCCGGCGCCGTCAAATTAGCATGGAATCCGCGCGCGGTGAGCCATGGCCGCCATAGACTAGATGATCCCGGAATTCGCCGCCTCTCCGCTGTCGGGGCGGTCCTCACCAGCAAATTTGCAACGGGGGGCGGAAGCGTGCACAATTTGCCCGGCATCATGCGGGATGCTCATTCCGCTGGGCAGCACGACGGGAGGATAGAATCATGCAAACGGTTATAAGAACATATTCCGGAAAGGGTGCCAAAGAGTTGTTTGATGTGCTGGAGAAGCACAAGGCAGATGTGGAAAAGCTGCTGCGCTCAGTCAAAGGTTTCGTGGGCTACACCATGGCCCGCAGCGGCGATGGCGGATTCTCGGTGACGGTATGCCACGACAAGGCTGGCATCGATGAAAGCGTTCGCGTGGCGAAGGACTGGATCGCGAAGAACGCCGCAAGCACGGGCGCGGCCGCGCCGAAGGTATCGGAGGGCACGGTCATCCTTCACCTGAAATAGCCCTTGCGTTGAGATTGGCGCCGGGGCGCGCCTCGGCCATAAGAGCCTGCCCTATTCGGCACGTCGAGGATTTTGGGCTGGCGGGCGTAGCGTGACACCTTTTGTCCTGCCGCGGCGGAGGGCCCCGCCGGCCGGCGGGGTGGTTTGGCGCCTCCCTTGTCTAAGCCCGGCCTTCCCGAATAAATTGGTCGGCAGAGCCCAAGAGACGCAAAGGGAGCCGAGCGCCATGGCGAGCACCACGCTTTTTCCCGTGCCCGAGGAGCTGGCGCGCCGCGCCTGGATCGACGAGGCCGGCTATTTCAAGCTCTACGAGGCCTCGCTCGCCGACCCCCATCGCTTCTGGGGCGAGCACGGCAAGCGTCTCGATTGGATCAAGCCCTACACCAAGGTCAAGAACTCCCGCTTCGAGGGCGAGATCAGCATCAAATGGTTCGAGGACGGGACGCTCAACGCCAGCGTCAACTGCCTCGACCGCCATCTCGCCACACGAGCCGACCAGACGGCCATCCTGTGGGAAGGCGACAGCCCGTCCGAGCACCGCCATGTCAGCTATGCCGAGCTGCACGAGAAGGTCTGCCGCCTCGGCAACGTCCTGAAGGCGCATGGCGTCAAGAAGGGCGATCGGGTGACGATCTATCTGCCGATGATCCCCGAGGCGGCCATCGCCATGCTCGCCTGCGCCCGCATCGGCGCGGTGCACAGCGTCGTCTTCGGCGGCTTCTCGCCGGAGAGCCTCATCGGCCGCATCCAGGATTGCCGCTCGGATTTCGTCATCACCGCTGATGAGGGCCTGCGCGGCGGCCGCAAGGTGCCCTTGAAGGCCAATACCGACGAGGCGCTCAAATCCTGCCCTGACGTCAAGCGCGTCCTGGTGGTGCGCCGCACCGGCGGGCAGGTCGGTTGGACCCAGGGCCGCGACCTCTGGTACGACGACGAGATGGCGAAGGCGCCGCGCGACTGCCCGCCCGCCGAGATGAGCGCCGAGGACCCGCTCTTCATCCTCTACACCTCCGGCTCGACCGGCAAGCCCAAGGGCGTGCTGCACACGACGGGCGGCTATCTGGTCTTCACCGCGATGACGCACCAATACGTCTTCGACTACCACGACGGCGACATCTTCTGGTGCACCGCCGATGTCGGCTGGGTCACCGGGCACAGCTACATCGTCTATGGCCCGCTCGCCAATGGCGCGACCAGCGTGATGTTCGAAGGCGTGCCCAACTATCCCGATCCCTCGCGCTTCTGGCAGGTGATCGACAAGCACAAGGTCAACATCTTCTACACCGCGCCCACGGCGATCCGTGCGCTGATGCGCGAAGGCGACCATTTCGTCGCCAAGACCTCGCGCGCGTCCTTGAAGCTCCTGGGCACGGTCGGCGAGCCGATCAATCCCGAGGCATGGCTGTGGTATCACCGCGTCGTCGGCGACAGCCGCGTGCCCATCGTCGACACCTGGTGGCAGACCGAGACGGGCGGCATCCTGATCACGCCCTTGCCGGGCGCGACGCCCTTGAAGCCGGGCTCGGCGACGCGGCCCTTCTTCGGCGTCAAGCCCGTCATCGTCGACGGCGAGGGCAAGGAGCTCGCAGGCGCGGCCGAGGGCAATCTCTGCATCGCGGACAGCTGGCCGGGCATGATGCGCACCGTCTTCGGCGACCACAAGCGCTTCATCGAGACCTATTTCGCGACCTTCAAGGGCAAGTATTTCACCGGCGACGGCGCGCGCCGCGACGAAGACGGCTACTACTGGATCACCGGCCGCGTCGACGACGTGATCAACGTCGCCGGCCACCGCATCGGCACCGCCGAGGTCGAGAGCGCCCTGGTCGCGCATGCCAAAGTGGCCGAGGCCGCGGTGGTGGGCTATCCGCACGACATCAAGGGCACCGGCATCTATGCCTATGTCACCCTGAAGGTCGGCCACGCCCCGAGCGAGGAGCTGCGCAAGGAGCTGGCGCAGTGGGTGCGCAAGCAGATCGGCCCGATCGCCACGCCCGACCTCATCCAATGGGCGCCGAGCCTGCCCAAGACGCGCTCCGGCAAGATCATGCGGCGCATCCTCCGCAAGATCGCCGCCAATGAACACGACCAGCTCGGCGACACCACGACCCTCGCCGACCCGGCGGTGGTCGGCGATCTCGTCGATAACAGAATGAACCGGGGTTAGGGCGCAGGCTTCGCCCCGGCAGCGACAGGGAGGATCGGCCTGGAAGACTCGTCAGTAACCCTTCCGGGGGCACAGTCCGTTGACAACAGCCGATCCCGACAAGGTCTTTGAGGTTTCTTGTCCACGCTGTGGCGCGGCGGCCGCTCTCCGCGCCGCGCAATTGCGTTCTGCGCCGAAGCTCACGCTGGGCTGCGCCGGCTGCGCCGAACGCTTCTCGGCCGCCCTCGCATTGCTGCGCCTGAAAGCCCGCGGCATCGCGCCGGTCGGCGACACCGAGCGCCCCTTCGAGCGGCCCGAAGTGCTGGACCGCTTCGCCGAAATCTGGGGCGAGGACGGCTAATCAATCAGGATTCGCGCCGATTCTTAAATAATTATCCTTATTTATTTGTGAATTGCAAAAATTTTTACTTACGCTTTACTAAATCCCCGCAGTGTTGTTGTTGTAAAATCGATTAGATCGCTGCAGTATGTTCGGCGACGGCGGCTTCGACCTTTCCAATTCCAGTGGCATAACACAGGGGATTTTCATGAGCGACTGCGGTTCGGGCGGCACCCAGGGTGGCTTCGGCGGCGGCGGGGGTGGCGGCGGCTTCGGCGGCGGGAGCTGCGGCGGCGGCGGTGAAGGCCGTCCGAGCTTCGGCGGCGAGAGCTGCGGCGGCTTCGGCGGCGGCGGCTCTGGCGGCGGCAGCTATGGCGGTGGCGGCGGTGGCTGCGGCGGATCCGAAGGAGGCTCGAGCGGCGGTGGCA
>DATNIY010000116.1:0-8569 GCA_035604195.1 Allostellaceae bacterium | reverse complement strand
GAGATCGATCCGGTCTATCCCGACGCTTTCGCCAATCTCGCGCGCGGCCTCCGGTTGCTCGGTGAGGACGAAAAGGCCGCCACTGCCGCGCGGCGTGCCACCGATCTGGATCCCGGCCTGGGCGAGGCATGGCTCCAGCTGGGCTTTGCCCTGGTTACGCTCGAACGATATCAGGACGCACTCCCGGCGCTGCGCGAAGCCGCCCGGCATTTTCCGGATTCCGCCGATGTCCATTCCGCGATCGGCTTTTGCGCGCAAACACTCAAGGATTACGCTACGGCGATCGACGCGTGGAGCGTCGTGCTGGAGAAGCAACCCGATCGGGTCGATGCGCTGACCAATTTGGGCGGGGCACTGACCGAGATGGAGCGATATGACGAGGCACTTGCCGTGCTACGGCGGGCCCTCGAACTGGCGCCCGGGGAGTTGAAAGTGCTGGGCACCTTGGCGGTTCCCTTGTACCGGCGCATGGACGCCGATGAACTGACCGCCGTCTGCCGCACCTATCTCGACCTTTCCCCGGACAACGTCGATATCCTGACGATGCTCGCTGGCGGCCTGACATGGCTCGGCAAACTGGACGAAGCCAGAGAGGTTTGCCAGGCGGGGCTGGCCGTGCAGCCTGACAGTCTTTGGTTCAAGCACCAGTTGAACGAGATGAAGCTGGACGGTGCCGATCGGGATGCGGTCGCTCAGTTTCGCGCCGATCTGGACAATGCGGCACTGCCGATGATCGAGCGGCTCGTCGCCGGCTTCTCCCTCGGCACGGCGCTGGAACGCCTCGCGGATTACGATGCGGCATTTGCCGCGTTCGCCACCGCGAACGCCCTGGTGCAGAGAGCCAACGATGAAGCCGGCACTGGTTTCGACATGGCTTTGGCCAAAGAAGCCGTCGATGACATATGCGGCTTTTACACGGCCTCCTTGTTCGAGCGGGCGCGCTCCTGGGGCAATGAGTCGGAGCTACCGGTCTTCGTCGTTGGGCTGCCGCGATCCGGCACAACGCTCGTCGAGCAGATCGCCGCCAGCCACCCGCGTGTCTGCGGCCTCGGCGAGCGCAAGGATATGTGGGACCTCCTCAAGCTGCCCAACCTCAAAGCCGCCACAAGGTCGTTGGGCAACTGGGATGCAGAGCGATTTCGCCGCGAAACCGAGCGGCACATCGCGCATCTTCGGGCTCTGGCCGGGGACGTGGACCGAGCGATCGACAAGCTGCCGGACAATATCCAGCTCCTGGGTCAGATCCGGGTGCTGTTTCCAAACGCCCGCTTCATCATCTGCCGCCGCGATCTGCGTGACGTCTGCCTGTCGTGCTTCACCACGCATTTCAAAGAGGACGTCAAATGGGCGCACGACCTTGAAACCTGCGCAAAGCGGGCGGTCGAGATCGACCGGCTGGCCGATCATTGGCGGGCGGTCCTCCCCGGCCCCGTTCTGGATGTGAATTACGAAACCCTCGTTGGGAATTTGGAATCGGAGAGCCGCCGCCTGATCGCGTTCCTTGGTCTTGACTGGGATCCCGCTTGTCTCGAATTCCACAAGACCGAACGCAAAGTCACGACCGCGAGCCTGTTTCAGGTCCGGCGGCCGATCTATAGCAGTTCGATCGGCCGGTGGCGCCGGTACGAAGCCCATCTGGGACCAATGCTGAAGATACTCGCCGAACGCGTGCCGGAGAACCGCGGACGGGACATAAGCGGATCATCCGTTGCCGCCTGATTCAATAATCTATTGAAAAGGCTGGCGTCCCCAAGGGGATTCGAACCCCTGTTACCGCCGTGAAAGGGCGGTGTCCTAGGCCTCTAGACGATGGGGACGCGTCGGCTGCGGCGGCGCCCGGTCTAGCCCGGCGGGGCCGATAAATCAAGCCGCGGCCGGGCTTTCGCCGCGTCGTTAACCAATGCTTAACCATGCCGGCCCGAGGATTCGGCCCATCGACACGGCCGCCAAAGGGCGCGCCGGGCGGAGCATGAGGGCGACCATGATACTGGGCTTGGGCGCGGTCGGGACGGTGTTCGGAACTGCCTTTCTCGCGGGCTCGTGCCGCTTCCCCGCCTATCGCAAAACGCTGGAGCAATGGGGCGGCGGCTTGTTCCTCGGCGGGGTTGCGTTGTTGTCGCTGGCCTTTTCGCTGGTGTGACCGCCGCCCTCGCCTCGCCCCGGCGCCCGTGCTAGAGGTGCCGCGACTTAACCGGCGGCGGCGGAAGGCGGCTGATGTGCGGGGTTACCGGCCTGTGGGATCGGCGCGGCCGGCTTAGTGCGGCCGAGCTCGGCCGGCTTTGCGACGCCATGACCGAGACATTGCGGCACCGCGGCCCGGATGACAGCGCCGTCTGGAGCGATGCCGAGGCCGGGTTCGCGCTCGGCCATCGCCGGCTCTCGATCATCGATCTGACGCCCACCGGCGCGCAGCCGATGCATTCCTCCTGCGGCCGCTTCGTCCTCTCCTACAACGGCGAGATCTACAACGCCGCCGAGCTGCGCCCGGAGCTCGAAGCGGCCGGTCGGCGCTTTCGCGGCACCTCCGATACCGAGGTCATCGTCGAAGGCTTCGCAATCTGGGGCGTCGAGCCGACCTTGGCGCGGCTCATCGGCATGTTCGCGATGGCGCTGTGGGACCGGCGCGAGCGCGCCCTCTATCTCATCCGCGATCGTCTCGGCATCAAGCCGATGTATTGGACGGAACAGGACGGCCGCATCCTCTTCGGCTCCGAGCTCAAAGCCTTGCGCGCCGACCCTGACTGGCAGCCTGCGCTCGACCGCGCGGCGCTCGCGGCGTATCTGCGTTTGGGCTATCTGCCGGCAGCGCACACGATCTACCGCGGAGTGAGCAAGCTCGCGCCCGGCACCATCCTCACCCTGCGCGCGACCGGAGCGCCGGAACTGCGCTCCTTCTGGAGCCTCGCGGATGTCGCGCGCGCGGGCCAGGCAAGCCGCATCGACGCGAGCGAAGAGGAAGCCGCCGACCGGCTCGATGCGCTCTTGGGCGATGCCGTGCGGCGCCGCATGGTGGCGGATGTGCCCTTGGGCGCTTTTCTCTCGGGCGGCATCGATTCCTCGACCGTGGTCGCGCTGATGCAGAAGAATAGCGCGCAGCCCGTGCGCAGCTTCTCGATAGGCTTCCGCGAAGCGGGCTATGACGAGGCGCCGCAGGCCGCTGCGGTGGCGCGCCATCTCGGCACCGATCACACCGAGCTCTATGTCTCGCCCGAACATGCGCGCGAGGTTATCCCGCGCCTCCCCGAGATCTACGACGAGCCCTTCGCCGACCCATCGCAGATCCCGACCTTCCTGGTCTCGGAACTGACCCGCCGCCATGTGAAAGTGGCGCTGTCTGGCGACGGCGGCGACGAGCTTTTCGCCGGCTACAGCCGCTATTTCCGCGGCCAGGCCGTGCTGCGCGCGCTCGAACACATGCCGCGCGCGGCGCGCGGCGTGGCGGCGGCGGGCTTGCGCGCGTTCTCTCCGGCGGCCTGGGCGACGCTCGGCCAGGTGCTGCCCGAGCGCCACCGGCCGCGGCAATTCGGCGACAAGCTGCAGAAGCTCGCCGGCGTGCTCGACGAAGCGCACGATGTCGGCGGCTTCTATCGCAGCATCATTAGCCAATGGAGCGAGCCCGAGCGCGTCGTGCGCGACGCCATCGAGGCGAAGACCGTGCTCGACGATGCGCAAGTCGCGGCGCTCGTGCCCGACGCGATCGAGCGCATGCAATATCTGGACACGCGGCTCTATCTGCCCGACGACATCTTGACCAAGCTCGACCGCGCCTCGATGGCGGTGTCGCTCGAGGCGCGCGTGCCGATCCTCGATCATCGCATCGTCGCCTTCAGCTGGACCTTGCCGCCGGCGCTGAAGGCGCGCGGCAACGGCAAGCGCCTGTTGCGCCGCGTGCTGCACCGCTACGTGCCGGAGCATCTGGTCGAGCGGCCCAAGATGGGCTTCGGCGTGCCGATCGATTCCTGGCTGCGCGGCCCGCTGCGGCAATGGGCCGAGGATCTGCTCGACGAGCGGCGGCTCACGGCAGACGGCATCTTCGACCCGGCCCCCATCCGCGAGCGCTGGCGCGCCCATCTCCAGGGCACGCGCAACTGGCAATATCCGCTCTGGACCGTGCTGATGTTCCAGGCTTGGAAGGCGCGGTGGATGGGGTGAGGCGGAGGGGCGCCGCTTTTGATCCCCGGCAACCGCCGCAAAGCGACTTCTCCCTCCACGCGTAGCGCGAAATCGCAATCGACGTCTCACTCATATCGAGGCTAATCTAGACGTGTGCCGAAAGTAGCGCGCATTAACGCTTTAACCGCTATAAGGCGGAGCCACTAAGATGAAATGCTCATGGGGGATCGTCGTAGCGGCAGCGATCGCACTGGTCGGCTGCATTCCGCCGCAAATTCCAACAATGAACGTTGCGGCCGTGCCGCCATCTGAGCGCGCGGCCGCTGCGAAGGTGCGAGTGTTCCCGCCTGGAGCGGCAACCGAGCCGACCGATTTCGACTATGTCGGTCCGGTCGAGGGCAATTCGTGCAAGCACCTGCTCTGGGACCCGCCTGCATCGCAAAGCGATGCGCTCGAGCAAATGCGGATCAACGCGCTGCGTATGAGCGCCACCGCCGTCATGGACTTCACCTGTACGATGGCCAGTACGGATGTCTATGGCACGAACTGCTGGAACTCAGTGCATTGCGGTGGGACTGCGGTCAGAACCAAATAAGAGCGCGTTGGGCGGAGATCAGTGACGCTTCGCCCGTAGCATCACGAAAGTGACGTTCGCCGCATCTTGCCACGCCCTCATCAGCTCGATCCCTCGCGCGATCTCTCGCAGCCTCTCGGTCTTGGGATGTTCGCCGGCGCGGTCTTCCCAAAATGAAATCGCGTTAAACAAGGAAAGCGCGGTCATCAGCCGATCAAGGGACCGTTCGCGCGCAAATTCGATCCTGTACCTTAGGTACGAGCGCTCGCAAATAGCTCGCGAATCCGCGTTTACAAGACTTGGGGCGCAGGCGGCCAGGTAGTCAGCGAAAGCGGACAGTTCAGCGAACGACATCGCAGTGATCTCGGTGATAGCTTCCTTGGCAAATTGTGCGTTATAGAGATCATCGGATGGCGAAGCATGGGCCGGTGCCACGAGCAATAAATAGCCGATTAAACACGAAACCGTGCAGAGATGGCGTCTCATCGGCGCTACCCGCCCGCGGGCGCGGCGTCGTCGATGGTGAGCTGGACGGTCTCGCGGCCTTGCCAGCGGTCGGCGCGGAGGTGGCCGGCGATGTGGAAGCTGCGGCCCTGGCCGTTGAGGAGCGCCGGCCCCAATGCGCCGTCGAGGCAACGGAAGGCGATCCCCTTGAGCCGCGCATTGCCGGCGCCGTCGCTCAGCACGCAACGCAGGTGCGCGCCCCCCACGACATCCGCGCGCAGCACGCGCAGATTGGGAAAGGCGAAGCGCGGCTCGCTATTGCCGGTGCCGAAGGGCGCGAGGCGCTCGAGCTGCGCCACCAGATCGAGCGTGGCGCCCGCGGCGGTCAGCGCGCCGTCGATGCCGAGCTCTGCAACCTGGCCCTCGCCCAGCGAAACGGCGACGCGCTCATTGAGGAAATCGCGCAGCGCGATTAGCTTCACCGCTTCGACGGTGAAGCCCGCCGCCATCGCATGGCCGCCGCCATTGACCAATAGCCCTTCCTGGCGCGCCGCGATCACCGCCGGACCCAGCGCCACGCCGGCAACCGAGCGGCCGGAGCCCTTGCCGACGCCATTGGCCATGGCGACGACGCAGGCCGGGCGGTTGTAAAGCTCCTTCAAGCGGCTCGCGACGATGCCGATGACGCCGGGATGCCAGCCCTCGCCGGCGACGAAGAGGAGCGCGCCCGACCCCTCGCGCTCGACCTGCGCCACGGCTTGGGCCAGCACGCGCGCCTCGATCTCGCGCCGCTCGGCATTGAGTGCATGAAGCCGCTCCGCCAAGTCGCGCGCCACCAGCGGATCGTCGGTTGCCAAGAGCCGCGCGCCCAGATCGGCCTCGCCGATGCGGCCGCCGGCATTGACCCGCGGCCCCAGGATGAAGGCGGCGTGATAGGCGTCGATCCGCTCGCCCACGCCGGCGACATCGGCGAGCGCCGCCAATCCGGGATTGCCGCGCCGGCGCAGCACTTTGAGGCCCTGCGCCACCAGCGCGCGGTTGATCCCGGTCAAGGGCACGACATCGCAGACCGTGCCGAGCGCGACGAGATCGAGCCATTGCAGCAGATCGGGCTCCGCCCGCTCGGCATACCAGCCGGCCTGGCGCAGCGCGCGGTTGACGGCGACGGCGAGAAGAAAGGCGACGCCGACCGCGGCCAATACGCCATGCGGGCTGGTCTCGTCGATGCGATTGGGGTTGATAATTGCCAGCGCCCGCGGCAGCGCCGGCTCGCCGATATGGTGATCGACGACGATGACATCGAGGCCCGCCTCGGCCGCCGCGGCGAGCGCCGCATGCGCGGTCACGCCGCAATCGACGGTGATGACGCAGGCGACGCCCTGCGCCTTGAGCTGCAAGAGCGCCGGCGCATTGGGGCCATAGCCTTCGCGCTGGCGATCGGGGATGTAGACCATGACGCGGCCGCCGACGCCTTCGAGAAAGCGCCGCAGCAGCGCCGCCGCGGTCGCGCCGTCGACATCGTAATCGCCGAAGATCGCGATCGTCTCGCCGTGCTCGAGCGCGCGGACGATGCGCGCGACGGCGCGCTCCATGTCCTTGAGATGCGCCGGGTCGGGCAGGCACTCGCGCAGGCTCGGGCTGAGGAAGCGCTCGGCCTCGGCGGCGGCGATGCCGCGGCCGGCCAGCACGCGGCAGACGATCTCCGGCAGTTGGAGTTGCTGCGCCAGCGTCAGCGCGGCACGCTCGTCGCCCGCCCGCTCGCGCCAGCGCCGGCCGAGCAGCGAGCGCTCGACGCCGAGAAAGCTCACCGCTCCATGCCGAGAAAACTGGTCTTGCGGTGAAAGTTGTGCTGCGCCTCGACCATGCGCACGGTGCCGGTCTTCGAGCGCATGACCATCGACTGGGTCGTCGCGCCGCCGGGAAAGCGCCGGACGCCCTGCAGCATGGTGCCGCTGGTGACCCCGGTGGCCGCGAACATGACATTGCCCTTGGCGAGGTCCAAGAGTTCGTATTTGCGGTCGAAATCGGTGATGCCGCAGCGCCGGGCGCGGGCGCGCTCGTCCTCGTTGCGGAAGACGAGGCGGCCTTGCATGAAGCCGCCGATGCATCTGAGCGCCGCCGCCGCCAGCACGCCCTCGGGCGCGCCACCCGATCCGAGATAGATGTCGACGCCGCTCTCGGGCCGCGAGGTCGCGATGACGCCGCTCACATCGCCGTCGGAGATCAGCATGATGCGCGCGCCGGCCGCACGCACCTTGGCGATGAGATCGGCGTGGCGCGGCCGGTCGAGGATGCAGACGACGAGGTCCGAGACCTCGGCCTTCTTGGCCTTGGCGAGGTTCTTCAAATTGTTCGCGGGCGTTTCGTCGAGATCGACGACATCGCCGAATTCGCCGATCGCGATCTTCTCCATATAGACGTCGGGCGCGTAGAGGAAGCCGCCGGCCTCGGCCATGGCGATGACGGCGAGCGCGTTCTGGCCGCCCTTCGCGGTGATGGTCGTGCCCTCCAACGGGTCGAGCGCGATGTCGATGCGCGGCCCCTGCCCGGTTCCCACCTTCTCGCCGATATAGAGCATCGGCGCCTCGTCGCGCTCGCCTTCGCCGATCACCACCGTGCCGTCGATGGCGAGGCCGTTGAGCGCTTGGCGCATGGCATCGACTGCCGCCTGGTCGGCGGCCTTTTCGTCGCCGCGGCCCATCAGGCGCGAGGCCGAGAGCGCCGCCGCTTCGGTCACGCGCACCGCCTCGAGCGCCAGATTGCGATCCATCGATCCGGTGTCGCCCATGTTTCCTCCTTAGAGATTCTCGACGCGGATCATGCGCGGCGCTTCCAGCACCGTGTCAAGCCGATCGATGCGCTCGAGCGCGCGGCGCATGGCCGCTTCCTCGGCGTCGTGCGTGGTGAGAACGACGGGAACCGCTTCGCCCGGGGCGCGGCCGCGCTGGATCATCTGCTCCATCGAGACCTGCTCGTCGCGCAGCGCGGCGGCGATGTCGGCGATGACGCCGGGCCGATCGACCACCATCAGTCGGATGTAATAGGCGCCCTGATGCCGCGCCATCGGCGCCGGCACGCTCGGCATGAGCTGCGAGGCGGGAAGCGCGAAGCTCGTTGCGGTGCTGCCGCGGGCGATGTCGATGAGATCGGCAACGACGGCCGATGCCGTCGGCTCGGCCCCGGCGCCGCGCCCTTCGAGCATGACGCGGCCGACGAAATCGCCTTCGACCACGACGGCGTTGAAGACGCCGTCGACATGCGCGATCGGCGTCGAGCGCGGCACCATGCAGGGATGGACGCGCTGCTCCAGCCCCAACGCGGTCGGCCGCGCCAGCCCCAAGAGCTTGATGCGATAGCCGAGTTCGGCGGCGAACTCGATGTCGAGCGCCGAGACATGGCGGATGCCTTCGATGTAGACGCCGGCGAGGTCCACCCTTG
>DATNIY010000115.1:0-28996 GCA_035604195.1 Allostellaceae bacterium | reverse complement strand
TGATAGATGCCCCAGCCGCCGCGGCGCACCGTCATCGGGGGCACCGGTTCGCCCATGATGGCGCCGGCCGCCATGTGCTGCCCCATGAGGAAGACCGCCGATTCGAAGAGCGCGCTCTTGATCGCCTGACCCTTGCCGGTGCGGTCGCGCTCGCGCAGGGCGGCGAGAATGCCGACCACGGCGAAGGCGCCGCCCATGATGTCGACCACGGAAGTTCCGGCCCGCAGCGGCTGCCCCGGCGGCCCCGTCATATAGGCTAGGCCGCCCATGAACTGAACGATCTCGTCGAGCGCGGGCCGATGCTCATAAGGGCCGGAGAGAAACCCCTTGAGGGCGCAATAGACGAGCCGCGGATTGATCGCCGCCAGCGTATCATAGCCGCAGCCCAGGCGTTCCATCGTGCCCGGCGCGTAATTCTCGATCACGACATCGGCCCGGGCGGCGAGGCGATGGACGACGTCCTGCCCCGAGGGATGCTTGAGGTCGACCGCGAGGCTACGCTTGTTGCGGTTGAAGTAGCCGAAGAACCCCGCGGCGAAACCGGTGAGACGCCTTGTGCTCTCGCCCTGCGGCGCCGGCTCGACCTTGACGACATCGGCGCCGAGATCGGCGAGCACCACGCCGGCGCTTGGTCCCATGATGTTCTGCGTGAACTCGAGGACCGAGAGGCCGGCGAGCGGCAGGGCGGCAAGGTCGCGGTGTTCGGCCATCGGAAGCGTCAACCTCGATTGTAAGCTCGCGGCAAAATCGGCAAGATTATCGCCCAAGCAAGCGTAGGAGCGCCAGATGGGGATCGCGGCGAAGGTTGGGAGGTATGCGGCCGCGGGACTGGCGGCGCTTGTCGCGCTTGGATCGGGCGCCGACGGCGCGCGCGCGGCGGAGCCGATCAAGATCGGCTTCAGCATGCCCTTGACCGGGGGCTCCGCCAACACCGGCAAGGTGGCGCTCGCGGCGATGAAGATCTGGGAGGAGGACACCAACGCCAAGAGCGGGCTCTTGGGCCGGCCGGTTCAACTCGTCTATTACGACGATCAGAGCATGCCCTCGAACGTGCCGGCGATCTATACGAAGCTCCTGGACGTCGACAAGGTTGATCTCGTCGTTGGCCCCTATTCGACGGTGCTGACCGCGCCGGCGATGCCGGTGGTGATGGCTCATGACATGGTCATCGTCAGCTTCTCGACGCTCAATGTGAACAGCCGCTTCCATTATTCCAAGTACTTCGCCATGACCAACACCGGACCGAACCCGGACCCGGTCTTCTCGCACGGCTTCTTCGCAATTGCCGCGCAGCAATCGCCGAAGCCGCAAAGCGTCGCCATTGTCGCAAGCGATCAGGAGTTCGCCAAGGGCGCCGCCGACGGAGCGCGCGAGAACGCCAAGGCGGCCGGGTTCAGGGTCGTGTACGACAAGACCTATCCACCCGCAACGGTCGATTTCTCGCCGATCGTTCGGGCGGTCCAGGCGGCCGATCCCGACCTGTTCTTCATCGCGTCCTATCCCCAGGATTCGGTCGGGCTGGTCCGCGCGATGAGCGAAATCGGCTACACGCCCAAGATGGCCGGCGGCGCCATGGTCGGGCTCAACATCGTCACCATCAAGATGCAATTGGGGCCGCTGCTCAACGGCATCGTCGGCTACGAGAACTGGCTTCCGGCGCCGAAGATGATGTTCCCCGGCGTCCAAGACCTGCTCAGGAAATACCAGGCGGTCGCGCAGCGCGAGGGCCTCGATCCCTTGGGCTACAACACGGTGCCGCCCGCCTATGCCTATGTTCAAGCGCTGGGCGAAGCGGTCGAGGCGACCAAGAGCCTCGATCAGAACAAGATCGCCCAGTATCTCCATAGCGCCACGCTCAAGACCGTCTGGGGTGACGTCAAGTTCGGCGCCGACGGCGAATGGGCCGAGCCGCGCTTCCTGACCGTGCAGTATCAGAACATCACGGGCAAGACGCTCGACCAATTCTCGGACCCGCGCAAGATCGTCATTCTCGATCCGCCGCAGTATAGTTCGGGCAAGGTCATCTACCCCTATGCCGAGGCGCCGAAATAGCGCCGGCCCGAGGAGGATCGAGAGGAATGGCGCTCGGCGAGATCGAAGGCTTGGTCGATGATCGGCCGCGCGACGGCGTGTTCCGCGTGCACCGCGACGTATTCGCCGATCCCGCGCTGCTCGAACTCGAACTCGCCTTCATCTTCGAGCGCACCTGGAACTTCCTGACGCTCGATTCCCAGCTCGCCAAGCCTTTCGATTTCGTCACTTGCTTCATCGGCCGCACGCCGGTGCTGGTGACGCGGGACGGGCAAGGCAATGTGGCGGCCTTCCGCAACGTCTGCCGCCACAAGGGCGCGCTGCTTTGCGCGGCTGAGCAGGGCAACGCCAAACGACACGTCTGCCCCTATCACGGCTGGACCTACGACACCGCGGGCCGCAATGTCGACATCAAAGACCGGAAGGCCGGCGCCTATACCGCCGCCTTTGAGGCCGATGGCCACGATCTTCTGCCGCTGGCGCGCATTGCCAGTTACAAGGGCCTGATTTTCGGCAGCCTGTCGCCCGACGTGCCGCCGCTCGAAGAATTTCTCGGCGACATGCGCTTCTTCATCGATCTCGCCATGGAGCAAGGGCCGCACGGCATGGAGTTCGTGCCGGGACGTACCGCCTATACCTTCCGCGCCAACTGGAAGCTGCAACTCGACAACGGCGTCGATCCCTATCATCTGACCTCGACCCATATCAGCTTCATCAACCTCCAGGGCCGGCGGCGCCGGGGCGAGGGCCATGTCGAGGCGCGCGAGCTCGACTGGGCCAAGCGCGCAGCGGCGCGCGGCGGCGCCTTCACCTTTCCCCATGGCCACTCCGTCATCTGGTCCGACCAGCCGGAGCCGGAGAAGCGGCCCTTCTATCCCGTGCTCGACGAGATCCGCGCCCGCGTCGGCGATCTCCGCGCCGAGTGGATGCTCAAGATCCGCAACGCCGAGATCTTCCCGAACATGCAGATTGGCGAGTCGCAGTCCTTGATGCTGCGCACCTTCCGGCCGCTCGCGGTGGACCGGACGGAGATGCGGAGCTATTGCCTGGCGCCGGTCGGCGAGCCCCGGGAACTCCGCGCGCGGCGGCTGCGGCAATTCGAGGATTTCTTCAACCCGACCGGGTTTGCCACCCCGGACGACACCGTCACCTATGAGCAATGTCAGCGCGGCCTCGTCGCGCAGGGCCTGGGCTGGCTGCAGGGTTGCGCGCGCGGCATGGCGACGATGGTCGAAGGTCCCGACGATGTCGCGCAATCGCTTGGCATTCGGCCGGCCTCGAGCGCGGCCGGCAGCTTCGAGTCCGGGCCCGAAACCTGCTTTCACGCAGCCTATCGCGAATGGCGCAGGCTGATGGCGGCTGGAGCCGCCGGACGCAAGGCCTACACGTGATTCGCGGCAGCAATCTCGACGCAGCGGCGCTGTTTGCGGCGGGGCGGGATTTGCTCGAGCGCGAGGCGATCTATCTCGACGAGCAGCGCTGGGACGAATGGCTCGCGCTCTTCACCGCGGATTGCGAATATTGGATGCCGACCTGGCGCAGCGACGAGATCCTCGCGACGAGCCCGGAGACCGAGCTCTCGCATTTCTATTACGGCCGCCGCGCCGGCCTCGAGGACCGGGTTTTGCGCGTGCGCTCGCGCCGCTCGCCGGCGTCGATGCCCTTGCCGCGCACGACGCATGTCCTCGGCAACATCGCATTCATCGAGCCCCCGGCCGGCGACCGGATGCGGCTGCGCTCATCCTGGGTCAGTCACGTCTTCTTTCCACGCTCGAAAGAGCAGCACGCCTTCTTCGGCCATGCCGAGCATGAGCTCGTCTCGAGCGACGGGCGCTGGCTCATCGCGCGCAAGAAGATCGTCCTCCAGAACGACTACATCCCGACAATGCTCGACTTCTATTGCGTGTGACCGGCGGCGTCGGGCCTGACTGCGACGCAGTAGCCAGGGCTAGCGCCAGTCGTCGAGCGCGAAGACCTCAGGACGGTCGTAGGCCTCGCCCCAGGGGCGATGCATGGCGACGCCCTGGAGCAGCGTGCGGAAGCCGCTTTCGACGAGATGGCGATGGGCGCGATGGCGGCCGGCGTTGACACCGGCGGTGAGTTGTCTTGCGCCGCGCTCCCGGGCGAAACCGTTGGCGGCAGCGAGCAATCGGGCGAATAGCTGCGCCGCATCGGAGCCGGGGCGCACCAGCGCGAATTTGAGATAGCAGCTTTGCGATCCGCCCTCGCTGCCCTTGCCGCAATGGCAGATGGCGAAACCGTTCACCTCTGCGCCGTCACACAGCATAAGAATCTCGCCGAGCGCAGGGCCGGCGACGGTCTCGATCTCGCGGCGCAGGTCGAGGCCGGGAAAGACCTCGGCCGCAAGCGCATGGCAGCTATCGATCAGCGCCCCGCGATGCGCGGAATTGCCCGAGAGCGACAAGGACTCGGGCGTCGGAGCGCGGTCGTCGACGTCCTTGGTCATCACCGCGATCAGGTAACGCGGCCAGAATCCGAAGCCCTGGTAGAGCCGCAGATGACCCGGATCAGGAAATGTGAAGAGACCGACCATCCGGCTTTGCCAGCGTTCGAAAACCTCGACCGTGGGCTCGAGCAGCCGCTTGGCGATTCCTTCGTGCCAATGCCGAGGATCGACGGCGACCGGACCGAGCACGCCGAGACGGCCCCAATTGTTGGCGAGGCTTACGCCGACGATCTCGCCGCCCAGTTCGGCGACGAAGGCGCCGTCCGGATAGGCTCGCGCACGACTCCGGATAAGATCCGCGTCGCCCCGGTAGGTCGCGGGCTCGGCGAGTCCGAGAAGGGTCCCGAAGGCCAGGCGATAGACGCGGTCGGCGGCGGCAAGATCGTCTTGCCGCAACACGCGGACCCGGACACTCATGCGCGATTCGACGGCCTATTGCCGATGAACTTTTCGCCGAACCAGCCGAGAACGGCGATCACCACGCCGATGGCGATAAAGACAACGCCGGCGAGGCGCAGATCGGGACGATGGAGGAAGCTGCCGAACGCGCGCATGACGAATCCGGCGATGACGATCACCACTGAGGCGCTCCACAGCCCCGAGACCACCCAGCGCTCCCGGTTACGGCCGATTTGGCTACCGTTGTCGCCGGTCATGACGATCCTATCGCTGCCGTAGCACCGTTCGCCCCCTGAGAAGAGCACAGGGCTGAAACTCTCGGCATCACGGTCACGCAGTCCCTCGCTTGTGCATTGCATCATTTTACGCGCTGAGGGTCCGCCCACCAATGCTTATCTTTGCCCTGGCCGCCCTGATCACTTTGATCCTCTCGGGTGGGAGCGGGACGACCGGCGCCGGCCGGGTCCGGTCGGCACTGGCATCCGGCGGTGCCGGACGGTAAAGATGGGGAAGGGTTACTGCCGCTCCCCGGACCGGCAACCGTCATGCGGCTGGGCGCGAGGGGCGGTTCGCCGCCGGCGAGGGCTCCGAGCCGTGTCGATCGGGAGGCTTCCATGACGCTATTTCTCGCCGCGCATCACATCGCGGCGCTGCACGAGAGCGGCGCGGTCGGCATGCCCGATTACATCGAAGCCGTCGCCGGAGCCTATCGCGAGCAGGGCGAGGGGCGGCTGCAGCTCCTGCCGCGCCACAATTTCTTTCTCGATGACAGCAGCGGCTCCGCCAAGGGTCGCTCGCTCAAGATCGCGGGCGCGGCGCTGCCGGGCCTGGGCGCTATGGGCGTGCCGACCTATAGCGCCGGCTTCCGCCGCGGCGTGCTCAATTTGTGGATCGAGCTCTACAGTACCGAGACGGGCGAGATGCTCGCGATTTTTCACGGCGGGTCGCTCAGCCCGTGGAAAACCGGCGCCACGGCGGCGGTTGCGGCGCGCGCGCTGGCGCGCGAGGATGCGCGCATCCTCGGCATCATCGGCACTGGCGCCCAGGCGCGAACGCAAGTGCTGGGGCTCGTTGCTGTGCGTCCCATTGCCGAGTTGCGCTGCTGCGCTCGCAGCCGCGACGGCCGCGAGGTCTTCGCCGCCTGGGCGCGCGAGGCGCTCCCCGGTGTCGTCGTTCGCCCAGTCGAGAGCGCGCGTGAGGCGGTGGAGGGGGTCGACATCCTCGTTACCATCACCACGGCACGCGATCCCGTCGCGGCGGGCGACTGGCTCGCGCCGGGCACGCATTGCAATGTCCTGGGCGCGCATTATCCCGAGGCCCGCGAGGTCGACACGCGCGCGGTGCAGCGCAGCCGCGTCTTCGTCGACGATCTCGATCAGGCCTGGGGCGAGAAGGGCGAGCTCATGATTCCCCTGGCCGCGGGCGAGATCGCGCGCGAGCATGTGGCCGGCGATCTCGGCAGCGTGCTCGCCGGCAAGATCGCCGGGCGAACGAACGCGCGCGAGATCACCATGTTCTGCTCCGGCGGGACGGCGCTCGAATATGTCGGGGTCTGCGTCAGGCTCTATGAGCGCGCCCGCGCCGCCGGCGTCGGCCAGCTTCTCGACATGCGCGGCGAGGCTTGATACCTTCGCGCCAGGGCCGGGGACGAGTCCTTCGAGGAGAAAACGGTCATGGCGCAGATACCGACCGGGATTGCCGACATCCTCAAATCGCCGACGGCGCGCGGGCTGCCGCGGCCGGTCGACTACGGCAAGGCGGACACCGCGAGCTATTTCCAGGCGCTCGACAATTTTCACCGGGTCTTCGCCATCAGGCCCGGAGACCATGTCGTCATGCTGACCGATCCTTTGCTCGATCCGCGCGTCCTGCAGGCGGTCTACGGGCTCACGAAATCGCGCGGCGCGAGCTTCGTCTCCTACATGGGTAAATCGACGCAATACACGGCGGTGCCGGAAGAGGCCAAGGCGCTCATCGAACGCGCGACGTTCGTCGTCTCGACCTGGTTCGCCTCGGTATTCGATCCCTTCTGCATCGGGCTCCGGCGCGACAAGGGGCAGCGCTGGATCAAGATCACCTTCTTCCGCAACCTCGACCTGCTGCACACGCCGCAGGCCCGCTTTCCGATCGACGTGCTCGGCGAGATCATACAGGCGACCCAGCGCCTCTATCCCGAAGCCGGCGATTTCGATCTGCGCTTCACCGATGGACGCGGCAGCGACTGCTCGATCAGGTTCACGCACAAGATGCGGCAATGGATGAAGAGCGACAACCGCTGGCGCGGACACAATTTCGCCGACGAAGAAGGCTGCTACGTGCACTACCTCCCGACCCACGGGCCGAACCTCTACGACATCGGCATGATCGGCCACGACCGATCGCGGCCCGGCGGCCTCAGCGGCGTCCTCTATCCGCAATGGGGCACCGGATTTGAGAAACCTTTCGCGGAGAAGATCGGCGTCGAATTTCGCGACGACCGGGTTCACGCGATCCACGGCGGGAGCGACGAAGCGCAGATTCTGCGCGAATTCCTCATCGGCGGCACGATCGAGGAGCTCGGCTGCGGCCACAATCCCAAGGCGCCGCGTTTCGACATTTATCCCGCTGGGCCGAACTCGCCCGGCGCGCTGCATTTCGGCGTCAATGCGTTGAAGCCCTCCGAATACACAAGGCGGGTCATGCCGAACTGGGAGGAGCCGCATGTCCACATGGATCTCGTCACCTTCGACAGCACGGTCACGGCGGGAAACCAGATCCTCATCGACGCGGGTTTCCTGAGATCGTTGCGCGATCCCAAGGTGGTGGCGTCGGCCGAGCGCTACGGTGACCCGGTCGATCTGCTCGAGAGCTTCCCGGTGTGAATGTTTCCGCTGTCGCGGATCCTCGACCGCGCCGCCACGCTCTATGGTGACGCGCCCGCCGTCGCCGAGGACGCTGCACGGCTTACCTATCGCGCACTCGGCCAGCGAGTTGCGGCATTGGCCGGCGGCCTCGCCGCGCGCGGCATCGGGCCGGGCGACCGCATCGCCATCCTCGCGCGCAACAGCTTTCGCTACCTCGAGGCGAATCTCGCCTGCGCGCGCGCCGGCATCGTGCTGGTGCCGCTCAACACGCGTCTTGCGGCTGCCGAGATCGACCGCATCCTCGCGCTGACCGAGGCAAAGCTTCTGCTGCAAGCCCTGCCTTATCATGCGCCGGTGGCAGCGGTCGTCTGGGACGACAATGATCCGCCAGGCGCCGACAATGCCTATGAGCGCCTGCTCGGGTCCGGAGAGCCGCTGGCGCAGCCCGTCGCGGTCAAGCCCGACGATGTCGCGCAGATCTTCGTCACCAGCGGCACCACCGGCGAACCCAAAGGGGTTTGCCTCTCCGAGCGCAATCTTCTGACCAGCGCGCTCGATTCGATCATCGCGCTCGAACTCAACCGCGACGACGTCTGGCTGCATGCG
The DNA here is from genome assembly GCA_035604195.1 of Allostellaceae bacterium. Classification (GTDB taxonomy): domain Bacteria; phylum Pseudomonadota; class Alphaproteobacteria; order ATCC43930; family CGMCC-115725; genus DATJLY01. Next base: position 20,650 of record DATNIY010000115.1, on the reverse strand, counting down.
CCGCCGATGTTCCATCTCGTCGACGCCTTCGCGATTTGGGCGATCACCTTGATGGGCGGCAAGCACGTCATCGCCCATTTCGATCCGCAAGGCTTCGGACCTCTGGTCGCGCGGGAACGCGTCACCAAGACCAGCCTGCCGCCGACCCTTCTCGACATGATCGTCCGGGATTCGCCGATCGACCGCTCTGATCTCACGTCGCTCGACCGCATCAGCTATGGCGGCGCGCCGATGCCTGACGCGGTCTATGAGCGCTGCACCGTCGCCTTGGGCTGCGACCTGCTGCAGGCCTACGGCATTACCGAGACCTCGGGCCTCGTCTGCCAGCAATTGCCGCGCGATCTCAGGCGCCACGATGGCGCGCGCTACAATTCGGTCGGGCAGCCGGCGGTGCATGTCGATCTCGACCTGGTCGATGAATCCGGGCGGAGTTTGCCGAGCGGAGAGATCGGCGAATTCGTGATCGCAGGATCGCGGGTCATGACGGGCTATTGGCGCAACCCCGAGGCGACGGCGCTGGCGCTGCGCGGCGGCTGGTATCACACCGGCGATCTCGGCCTGCGCGACGCCGATGGCCATTACACCATCGTCGGGCGCAAGAAGGACAAGATCATCACCGGCGGCGAGAACGTCTATCCGGTCGAAGTCGAGAACGTGCTGATTGCCCATCCCGCCGTGGCCGAGGCGGCGGTCTTCGGCGTGCCGAACGAACGTTGGGGCGAAGAGGTGCGCGCCGTCGTATTTCTGCACCCGGGCGCAAGCGCGGCTGCGGCCGAGCTCATCGAGCACTGCCGCGGGTGGATCGGCGGCTACAAGATTCCGAGAGCGATCGAGTTCTCGCCGGAGCCGCTGCCCAAGAGCGGGCCAGGCAAGATCGCCAAAGGGCCGCTGCGCGCATCCTATTGCAAGGTGCCGGTGTCATGAGCGAGATCGACACCGAGCGCTTCCGCTTGCGCCGCTTCATGGAGTTCCTGGTCGCGCGCGGCGACTGCGAAGTGCATGACGCGCCCATTGATCTCGTCGATGTCGCGGCCTTGCTCGACGGCAATCGCAACGCGGTCTGGCTCAAAAGCGTCGGGCCGGAGCGGGCGGAGCTCGTCGGTAACGTCATGGGGGCACGGAGCCGGCTCGCCCTCGCCCTGGATACCGACGTCGCCAATTTTCCGGAGGTCCTGCGCGAGCGGCTTGCCCGCCCGATCGCGCCCGTCGAAGTATCCTCGGCCGCGGCGCCGGTCCAGGCGGAGGTGCTGCGGGGCGAGGCGGCCGATCTGAGCCGACTTCCGGTCCATCTGCAGCACGGCTTCGACGGCGCGCCCTACATCTCTGCGAGCATCGATTTCGCCCGCGATCCCGCGACCCAATGGACCAATATGGGCTGCCGCCGGATGATGCTGCGCGGTCCGCACTCGGCCGGCATCGATCTCAATGCGCCGAGCGACCTGCGCGCGCTCTATCAGAGCGCGGTTGCCAAGGGCGAGCCGCTCCCAGTCGCCTACACCGTCGGCAGTCACCCGGCGGATTTCCTCGCCGCGCTTGCCGCGACAATGCCGATGGACGAACTGCGTCTCATCGGCGCGATCCGAGCCTCGCCCGTGCCGATCGTCAAATGCGTCAGCATCGACGTTTGGGTTCCCGCGGATGCCGAATACGTGCTCGAGGGCTATCTTGATCCGCGCGGGCTGGTCGAGCCGGAAGGCCCCTACGGCGAATATGTCGGCTATTACGGCACCCTGAAACGCAATCCCGTGTTCCATCTGACGGCGCTGACGCGGCGCAGGGATGCGCTGTTCCAAACGGTGACGATCGGCGGCCGCAGCCTGGCCACGACCGATACGGCGCAGCTCGGCGCCGCCAAGACAGAGGCGGCGGTGTGGGCGGCGCTGCAGCACGCGATCCGCGAGCCGGTAGCGGTCTGCTGCACCGCGTCCTCGGGCGGCATGTACAATCTCCGCGTCGCGCTCCGCCAGCGCTATCCCGGCGAGGCGCGCAATGCCATCGCGGCGGTCTTCGGCTCGACGGCCGATGTAAAGCACGTCTTCGTCTTCGACGAGGACATCGACGTCTTCTCCGATGAACAGGTCGACTGGGCGCTGGCGACGCGGTTCCAGGCCGATCGCGATTTCGTTGCCGCATCGGGGTTTCGCGCCGTGCCGCTCGACCCCTCGCTCGCCGGCAGTCGCACCGGAGCCAAGGCCGGCTTCGACTGCACCCGGCCCTTCGGCAGGTCGGACGCCTTCGAATACGCAATCCCCGAGCCGCCGCGCCTGCCGGAGCGCGAGCACCGCTCGGTCGAAGCCGTGCTGGAAGCGGGCCCGGCAACTTATCTCGACTTGATGGCGGCGCTCGGCACCCGCGACGGGCGCGAAATCCTGCCGGTGCTGGACCGCCTCTATGGCGAGGGCCGCCTCATGCGCCTCGATGACGGGCGCTACACCCTCGCGCCCGCGACAACGCGCAGCAAGGAGTGACGCGCATGGCCGACGCCAATCCGCCGACCGTCGAACTGGACAAGAACGGAATGCCGAAGGGCTTCCTTGGCGCGGCTGAAGAGCTGCGGACCCTTCGCATCGAGAAGGCCGAAGACGGGATACTGACCATAACGCTCAACCGGCCCGATAAGCTCAATGCCTTCGACGAGCGCATGATCCGCGAGATGCGCAGCGTGATCTGGCGGGCGAATTTCGACGATTCCGTCCGAATCCTCATCATCACCGGCGCCGGCCGCGCCTTCTGCTCGGGCCGCGACGTCAACGGCCTCGACTACGAGAACAATCTGACGACGCCGCAATACCGCGCCTATGTGCGGGCCAATCACGAGCTGTTCGACGACATCGAGGCGCTGGAAAAGCCGGTGATCGCCGCGGTCAATGGCATTTGCGCCGGCGGCGGCGTCGAGATGGCGGTCGCCTGCGACTTCCGCATGGCGGCGGCCGGCGCCAGGTTTCTGCTGCCGGAAAATCAGTTGGGCGTCATTCCGGCCTCGGGCGCCTGCTCGCGGATGATCCAGATGATCGGCATCGGGCGGCTCAAGGAGATGGTCATGGCGGCGCTCCCGGTCGAGGCGGAGGAGGCGCGGCAGATCGGCCTCGTCAACCGCGTCTTCGCGGCGGATCAGTTGATGCCCGGCACGCTCGCCTTCGCGCGCGAGTTGCTCAAGCGCGCGCCGCAGGCCATGGGCATGGGGAAACACATCATCAATCTCTGTCAGAACGTCGATACCGAAACCGGGCGCATCCTCGAGCGCCTCGGCCAATCCGTGCTGATCCGGACGGCAGACAACAAGGAGGGCATGACTGCCTTCCGCGAGAAACGATCGCCGCGCTTCAAGGGCCGATGAGGTCCATGATGCGTCGCGTCGCAATCCTCCTCGCTCTCTTGCTCGCGGCCCAGTGCGCCAGCGAGCCCGCCGGCCCGCACCGCTCGACCGTGTTCTTCGAGACCGACGATGCGGCAATCACGCCTGAAGGACAGCAGGTGGTGGCGCAGATTGCGGCCGAGGCATTGCGCCTCAACCCGTCGAAGATCATCGTCGAAGGACGCGCCGACGGCGGCACGCCGCATGACGCGACCTTGGCGGACCAGCGCGCCGCGGCCGTGATGCGCGCGCTTACCGCTGCCGGAATCGATGCCACCAGAATCGAAAAGCGCCCGAGCGTCCCGCCCCCGGGATGGGGAGGGATCGCCGCACATCAGGCGGTGATCACCCTACTGCCGTGAGAAGCGCCCCTCCCCGTCCCCGCGGGGAAGGGGAGGGCGCGAGGACCGGTGGCTTATTGCAGATTGACTTCGACGACGCGGTTGCGAGGCTCGCGCACGCCCGGCGGGGTTGGAACCGGAGGTTCGCGCAAGCCGACCCAGCGCTCCTCGACCCGCGCGGCCGCGACGCCGGCGGCCTGGAGCGCGGCGCGTACCGTGTCGGCACGGCGGTGCGACAGCGCCATGTTATAGGGGTCGGTGCCCACGGTGTCGGCCTTACCGACGAGATGGATCTTGACCGCGCTGTCGCTCTTGGCGGCGGCTGCAACCTGATCGACGATTTGGCTGCCTTCCGGCGTCAGGGTCGACCGGTTGAACTCGAAATAGACATTGTAACGGTGTGGCGCCTGCGGCGGCGGTGCGGCGGCCGCGGCGGGGGCGGGCTGGCCTTGAAGCTGAGCAAGGGCCGCCTCGAATTCCTGCCGGCAGCGACCGTTCACCGAGTGCCACCAATCCTGCTCCATGCGCTCGACCCAGCAATCGTAACTCACCTGAGCGCGAGCGGCGAGGGCGGGGGCGCGCTGCGTTGCGCCGCCTTGGAGCACGGCGACGAGCCGTGCCCGTGCGTCCGCCAGCATGGTGCGGTAGTGGTCAGGCGCCTCGAGCGGGACGAGCCAATTGCCGTTGTCCTCCGGCGGCACGGCCTCGCCGCCGGCGGCCCTGAGCCCCTTGCGCGAGAAGTAATCGGCGGCCGCCCAATCATTCAGTTCGCCGTTCATGGACTGGGCGAGGCTCGTATAGTCGCTCGCGAGATCGCCGGTGAAGGTGCCAGCGGTGGCCGGGGTCTGCGCCGCGGCATTAGGCGGCGCCGCGGCTTCGGCGGACGACAGGTTCATTGGCTCAACTTCAAAATTGCCCTTGATCGACGGGCTAAAGGACCAGCTGCTGCAGCCGGCCACCAGCGTCGCCGCCGCCAACAGCGCGAGCGAGACTCTGCCGAAATGTCCTCGGTTCATTTGCTTCCCCTCCTCCTGAAGATGCGTTTCTGCAAACAAGGCGCCTCCCATGGCTTGGCCATGGGAGGCGGAATTCACGGCTTATCGTTCCCAGGCCGGCTTGCCCAGGTCGATCTGAGACGGGCTTGTCGCCGCACCGGCCACCGCACCGGCACCGGCGCCAATGGCTGCGCCAGCCAGCGGCGCGCCAACCATCGCGCCGACCACGGCCCCCGCCGCGCCGCCGATCGCGGCGCCGGAAAGGCCGCGGTCACCCGTGGTCGTGCCGCAGCCACCGAGTGCCAGAGCGACAACGGCAAGGAGCAACGCAACGCGTGATGACATCGTAGTCCCTCCATGTCATTAGGACACGCCGATGATAACGCTCCGATTTGGGCAACACGAAGGCGATCCTGGGATGAATTCGGTCTCGAGTTATTCTATCACGGGTTCAGAGGCTTGTCGCAAAGCCTTTGCCGCCTATCAAGGTTGTGGCGAGGCCCGGTGTTCCGCAAATGTACACTTGGCTGTAACCGAGCGTAATGCGACGGCTCCCTGGCCCCCGGACCGTGCGGCGATGTAGAGTTCGGCGGCCGCCGGGATTTCGTACCGAGCGGCCCGCCACGCGACCGTAGAACCATGCCGCAGATCACGGGCAAGCGCGCTTTTCTGGAACTCCTCAAGCAGGAGGGCGTCACGGTTCTGTTCGGGAATCCCGGCACGACCGAGTTGCCGCTCATGGACGCGCTCGCGGTCGAGACCGGCATGCGCTACGTGCTGGGGCTGCAAGAGGCGGCAGTGATGGCGATGGCCGACGGCTATGCGCAAGCCTCGGGGCGGCTCGCGGTCGTCAACCTCCATGTCGCCCCCGGCCTCGGCAATGCCATGGGCATGCTCTACGACGCGCAACAGGCCGGCGCGCCGATCCTGGTCACCGCCGGCCAGCACGATCAGCGCTTCAATTTCACCGAGCCCATCCTGTGGGCGGATCTGCCGAGCGTCGCACGCCCCTTCGTCAAATGGTCGGGCGAGGTTCGGCGGCTCGAGGATCTGCCGCGCGCCGTTCACCGCGCCGCCAAGACCGCTCTCTCGCCGCCGACAGGACCGGTGTTTCTGTCGCTGCCGACGGATGTGCTCCTTGCCGAGGCCGAGATCGATCTCGGCGCGCCGACGCGGGTTGGGCCGCGCCTGCGCGGCGATGCCGAATCGATTGCGGCGGCGGCAGATCTCCTGGCCAAGGCGGAGCGCCCGGTGATCGTCGCCGGCGATGCCGTCGCGCACAGCGGTGCGCTTGCCGAACTCGTGCGGCTAGCGGAAATGCTGGGCGCGCCGGCCCATATTGAATGCGTCGCCAACACCGCGGCCTTTCCGACCTCGCACGCGCTCTTCCGGGGGCCGCTGCCGCGCGTGGCAAATCTCTTGGCGAAGACGCTCGAGCCGCATGATCTGCTGTTCGCGGTGGGCGCCAATCTCTTCACCTTCTCGCTGCCTTCCGATGCCGTGCCGATCCCGCCGGGGCTCGCGATCGTGCATCTCGACATCGATGCCTGGGAGATCGGCAAAAACTATCCGGCAGAAGTCGCGATTCTCGGCGATCCCAAGGCGACGCTGCCCGAACTCGAGGCCGCCTTGCGCGCCAGAATGACATCGGTTCAGCAGGCGCGCGCCCGCACCCGGTTCGACGAGACGCGGGCAGCGATCGCGAGAGAGCGCAAGGCACTTCGGGCCCGCGCACGGGCTGCCGCGGCGCAGAGCCCGATCCAGCCGCTGGCGCTGATGCAGACGATCGCCGAAGCCCTGCCGCCCGAGGCGGTCGTCGTCGAGGAGGCGCTCTCCTCGGCGCCGGGCCTGCGCGAGTTGCTTCAGAGCGACGATCCCCAGAGCTTTTTCGGCCTGCGCGGCGGCGGCATCGGCTGGGGGCTGCCGGCGGCCATCGGCGTCAAGCTCGCCTTGCCCGAACGTCCGGTGGTGGCGCTCATTGGCGACGGCAGCGCGATGTATACTTGTCAAGCGCTGTGGACCGCGGCTCACGACCGATTGGCCGTCATCTTCGTCATCATCAACAACCGGTCTTATCGCATTTTGAAACAGCGGGTGACGGCGCTACGGGGGTATGCGGCGCAGACCAACATTTATACCGGAATGGAACTCACCAACCCGCCGATCGACTTTTTGAGCCTGGCCCGCTCGCTCGGCGTCCGTGCGGAGCGGGCGGCGACGCTCCAAGAGGTTGCGGCATTGCTGCGCCGAGGCATCGCCGAAAACATGCCGCTGCTCATCGAGGTCGAAACCGATTCGTCGTTTTGGCCCGCGTAACCGGCTCGGCAGGGGAGGAGGCGTGGCAAGGCTGACGCAGAGCTATGTCCATGGCGCGTGCGGCGTGCCGCTCATCGGCGACACCATCGGCACCCATTTCGACAAGGCGGCGGCGCGCTGGGGCGAATGCGAGGCTCTGGTGGTGCGCCATCAGAAGATCCGCTGGACCTATGCCGCGCTCAAACAGCGGGTGGACGCGCTCGCCGGCGGCTTGATGGCGCTGGGGTTGACCGCGGGCGACCGCGTCGGCATTTGGTCGCCTAACACCGCGGAATGGGTGGTGACGCAATTCGCCACCGCCAAGGCCGGTCTCATTCTCGTCAACATCAATCCCGCCTATCGCCTGTCCGAGCTCGAATACGCGCTCAACAAGGTCGGCTGCCGGGCGCTCGTCACGGCGGATTCCTTCAAGAGCGGCGACTATCTGGGCATGCTGCGCGAACTCGCGCCCGAGATCGGCAAGGATGCGCCGGAGCGCCTCAAATCGTCACGCCTGCCCGCGCTCGAGATTTTGATCCACACCGGCGGCGGCGAAGAGCGCGGCTTCCTGCGCTTCGACGACGTGCTGGCGATGGCCGCGCCGCGGCACATGGCTGAGCTCGCCGAGGCCGCCGCCAAGCTGCAATTCGACGATCCCATCAACATTCAATTCACCAGCGGCACCACCGGCGTACCCAAGGGCGCCACGCTCACGCACCACAACATCCTCAACAACGGCTTCTTCATCGGCGAGACGATGCGGCTCACTTCGACCGACCGCATCTGCATCCCGGTGCCGCTCTATCATTGCTTCGGCATGGTTCTCGGCAACCTCGCCTGCATCACGCACGGTGCGGCCATGGTCTATCCCTCGGAGGGCTTCGATCCGGCGGCGACTTTGGAAACCGTGGCGGCGGAGCGCTGCACCGGGCTCTATGGCGTGCCGACCATGTTCATCGCCGAGCTCAACCATCCCGACTTCAGGCGCTATGACCTCGCGAGCCTGCGCACCGGCATCATGGCGGGCTCGCCTTGCCCGATCGAGGTGATGCGGCGCACGCTGAGCGACATGCACATGAGCGAGGTGACGATCTGCTACGGCATGACCGAGACCAGCCCGGTGAGCTTTCAGACCTCGCACGACGATCCGCTCGAGCGCCGGGTGGGCACGGTGAGGCGCATCCATCCGCATGTCGAGGTGAAGATCGTCGATGCCGAGGGCCGCATCGTCCCGCCGGACACGCCCGGCGAGCTGTGCACGCGTGGCTATTGCGTCATGCTCGGCTACTGGAACGACGTCGAGAAGACCGCCGAGGCCATCGACCGCGCCGGCTGGATGCACACCGGCGATCTCGCGACCTTGGACGAGGACGGCTATTGCAACATCGTCGGCCGATTGAAGGACATGGTGATCCGCGGCGGCGAAAACGTCTATCCCCGCGAGATCGAGGAATTCCTCTACCGCCATCCCAAGATCGAAGTGGTGCAGGTGTTCGGCGTGCCCGACGAGAAATACGGCGAGGAGCTCTGCGCCTGGATCAAGCTCAAACCCGGCGAGCGCGCCGCGCTCGAAGAGATCCAGGGCTTCTGCCGCGACCAGATCGCGCATTACAAGATTCCGCACTATATCCGTTTCGTGGACGCTTTCCCGATGACGGTAACGGGCAAGGTTCAGAAGTTCGTCATGCGCGACGAGATGGTCAAAGCCCTCGGGCTCAAGGTCCAGAAGACGGCATAAGAGAGGAGCGGCGATGCGGATTGCGGTGCTGGGTGGCGGCAACGGCGCCTATGCCGCGGCTGCGGATCTCGCCGACCGGGGGCATGAAATCCGCTTCTGGCGGCGCGACCGCGCCGCGCTCGACGCACTCCGGCAGGCCGGCGGCGCGCTCGTGCTCGAGGATTTTCGCGGCGCGCGGCCAGTTCCCCTTGCGCTCGTCGGCGACGATCTCGCGCCGGTCTTGCGCGGTGCGGAACTGATCGTCATTCCCGCGCCCGCCTTTGCCCAGGCGGAAATCGCCCGACAGATCGCGCCGCACCTCGCGCCGGGCCAGGTCGTGCTGCTGCCGCCGGGCAGCTTCGGCAGCTACGCCATGGCGCGACTGGCGCGCGATGCCGGCTGCGGCGCGAGGGTGAGCTTCGCGGAATCGGGGACGCTGCCCTATCTCGCGCGCATGCACGGAGCGACGACGATCGCGATCACCACCCGGGCGACGCGGCTGCCGACCGGCGTCTTTCCGCTGGCGCGCGCGGACGAGGCGTTCGCCGCGATCCGGCAAGCCTATCCCAGCGTCGAGCCTTGCGGCGACGCCTTGAGCGGTGCGCTCATGAATGCCGGGCCGATCATCCATCCGCCGCTCATCCTGATGAACGCCGGGCCGCTCGAGCATTTCGAGCGCTGGGACATCCATAACGAAGGCACGCAGCCCAGCATCCGCCGGGTGACGACGGCGCTGGACCAAGAGCGCATTACGGTGCGCACGGCGCTGGGCTATGGCCCGCCGCATTTCCCGCTCGCCGATCATTACGATCCGGGGCGTCCCGGCGGCGCCGAATGGATGTATGGCAATGTCGCGCATGAGCGCCTCGTGGGCAGCGGCGACTGGCGCGAGAAGATCGATCTTATGACGCACCGTTACATGCGCGAGGACATCGTCTTCGGACTCGCCTTTCTGGTGTCGGTCGCGCGCTGGTCGGGCGTCGCCGCGCCGGTCGCGGCGGGTCTGCTCGCCATCGCCTCGGCGGTGCTGGGCGAGGAGATTCGGTCGACGAGCCCCCGAACGCTCGAGGCGCTCGGGCTTGACCGGCTTACACCGGCGGCGCTTCAGCACGTGCTCGCGCGCGGGCTCGAGGAATGAGCTGGCCCGACAGCGTCGCGACGCTCGGCGCCGGCCGCATGGGCCGCAGCATCGCCATCGTCTTCGCCTATGCCGGCTATCCCGTCCGGATCATCGACGCGAAGGAGCGCAGCGAGGGCGAGAGCGCGGCGCTGCGCGGCGCGGTTGCGGCGGAGACGGAATCGCATCTGCAGACGCTCGAGCATTTCGGCGTCATCGCACCGCCGCAGCGGCGCGAGATCGGCGCGCGCATCGCCTTCGTGCCGCACGGGGCGGCCGAGCGGGCCTTGGCCGAAGCGGATCTGGTCTTTGAAGGCGTGCCCGAAGTGCTCGAGGCCAAGCGCGCGTGCCTCGATTTCGCCAGCCGGCGCATGCGAGAGGACGCGGTTCTCGCCTCGGCGACCTCGACCATGCTGGTCGATCAGCTCGCGCAATTCGTCCACGGGCCCGAGCGATTTCTCAATGCGCACTGGCTCAATCCCGCCTTCGTCATGCCGCTCGTCGAGTTGAGCCCGGGAGCACGAACCAGCGCCGCGGTGGTCGAGCGCCTGAAGCGCCTTCTCGAGGCGATGGGCAAGGTGCCGGTGGTCTGCGCCGCCTCGCCCGGCTTCATCGTCTCGCGCATCCAGGCGCTGGCGATGAACGAGGCGGCGCGGCTCGTCGAGGAAGGCGTCGCCACGGCCGAGGACATCGACAAGGCGACGCGCTATGGGTTTGGATTTCGCTTCGCGGCCCTGGGTCTCGTCGAGTTCATCGATTTCGGCGGCCTCGACATTCTCTATTACGCCGGCCGCTATCTCGCGGAGGCCACGGGCGAGGCGCGCTTCGCGCCGCCTGCAATCGTCGCGCGCAACATGGAAGCGGGCCGGATCGGCGTCAAATCGGGCCAGGGCTTCTACGACCACCCCAAGGGCGAAGCGCAGGCGTCGCAGCTCGCGGTCATGGGCCGCCTCATCGACATGCTCAAGAACCAGAATCTGTTGCGCGCGCCCGGCGCGGCGCGTCATGGGCCCGGCGATTTGAAAGAAACGAAATAACTGGCCCCATGCCCGGCGCGCGGCGGTCCCGCCGGCCGTCTTCAAGAACGGCCGGCGACGCCCCGTCAGTCGCGGCTACTGAAGGAGCTTCCAGTTGCCCTTCTCGAGTTCGACCATGACACGCGAGCGCTCGTCGGTGCCGAAGCGTTGGTCCGGGCGGAAGTTATAGACGGCATGCGTGCCGACGAGATTGGTCGTCGTCACCATCGCATCGCGCATCGCCTTGCGGAACTCAGGCGTGCCGGGCTTTGCGCCGGTCGCGAGCGCGCGCTTCGCCGAATCCGCCATGATCAGCCAACCGTCATAGGCGTAGGGGGCAAAGGCGTCGGGAACCGGCTGGTTGTACAGCTTCTCGTAGGCGGCGCGGAATTTCAACGAGACCGCGCGGATCGGATTCGATTCCGGCAGCTGCTCCGCGACCACCACCGGGCCGGTTGGCGCAATCACGCCTTCGACCGCGGTCCCGCCCACGCGCACGAATTCCTTGTTGATGACGGCGTGCGTGCTGTATTCCGGGCCGCGCCAGCCGTGCTCGTAGAGTGCGAGATGCGGCAGGGCGCCGGGGGACCCGGATCCCCCCGTCAGCACCGTGTCGGGATGCGCCGCGATGATCTTCAGGATCTGCGCATTCACGCTGGTGTCGGCGCGCGCAAAGCGCTCGTTGGTGATGACCTTGATGCCGGCCGGCTCGGCGGTTTCCTTGAGCGCGTTGTAGACGTCGTCGCCCCATCCGTCGCTGTAGCCGATATAGGCCACCGTGTGAATGCCGGCCTTCTTCATGTGCTCGATATCGGCGGCAACCATCAGCTTGGGCGGCTGCGGGATGGTGATCTCGTAATCGCCGCGCTCGCCGGCGACGAAGGTGTTGGCCAGAATGATCGTCGGCACCTTCTCTTCGGCGGCGACGCTATAAAGCGCCTGCGAGGCGGGCGTTCCCGCCGAACCCATGAGAATATCGACCTTGTCTTCTTCAATGAGCTTGCGCGCATCCTTGGCGGAAGTCGCGGGATCAGAGGCGTCATCGAGCTTGATGATCTCGATCTTCTGCCCGCCGACTTCGCTGACCGTCTCCATCCCAGCCGCGATGCCCCGCTCATAGGGCAGGCCGATCGAGGAGACCACGCCCGAAAGCGACAAGACGACGCCGACCTTGATTTGCGCCTGAGCCGCGCCGCCCATTGCGGTCGCGGCGAGCAACGCGCTGCCGGCCACGACCCATGTCAATTTTCTCATCAAACCCTCCCGATCGCGAAGAATTGCAGGATATCTCACGCCGGAGCCGTTCGTCGTCCACGCCGGCCGCCAATCCCGATTAGCGTTTGATCGAGGCTCCAATCTACACTAAATTCGGCTCGAAAGCGAATTCCGTGAGAGAGGCATGACGCCGGAGATTGCGCTGCTTCTGGCGCAGGACGGGGTTACGACCGGTGCCATCTATGTCCTTCTCGCGCTCGGGACCGTGCTCATCTTTTCGGTGACGCGGGTCATCTTCGTTCCCTTCGGCGACATCGTCGCCTATGCCGCTCTGACGCTCGCGGCGCTGCAGGCGGGGCAGCTGCCCGGCACCGTTTGGCTGGTGCTGACGGCCGCGGGCTTTGCCCTGGTTCTGGAGGCGGCAAGCTTGGTGCGGCGCGGCGATTTCCATCGCCTGCCGCGGGCTTTTGTGCTTTACGGGGTGTTGCCGGCGCTGCCTGTCGCGGCGGCCTGGCTGCTGGCTGGCCGACAGGTTCCCATGGCGGTGCAGGTCACGCTCACCCTCGCCCTCGTGCTGCCGATCTCGCCGCTGCTCTACCGCATTGCATTCCAACCGATCGCGGATGCCTCCGTGCTCGTGCTGCTCATGGTCGCCGTCGCGCTTCATTTCGTGGTTTCGGGCGTCGCGCTCGTCTTTTTTGGGCCGGAGGGCTCGCGCCCGCAGCCGCTCACCACCTGGGTCTTCAACGTCGGCGACATGATCTTCACCGGACAGATGGTCTTGATGCTAGCGGCGGCCGCGCTGTTTGGGCTGTTGCTCTTTCTCTTCTTCGCGCGCTCGCTCACCGGCAAGGCCTTGCGCGCGACGGCGGTCAATCGCGTGGGCGCCCGGCTGGTGGGCTTGCGTCCCGCCACCACCGGGGCGCTGGCCTTTCTCGTCGCCTCCGGCCTCGCCGGCATTTCGGGCATCCTGATCGGCTCCTACACCACGCTCTATTACGATTCGGGCTTCGTCATCGGCCTCAAGGCCTTTGTCGGCGCCATCATCGGCGGGCTCTACAGCTACCCCGGCGCGGCCCTCGGTGCGATCCTCGTTGGCCTGCTCGAGAGCTATGCCGCGTTCTGGAACAGCGCGATCAAGGAGATCGTCGTGTTCGGCGCGCTTATCCCGATTCTGATCTGGCAGTCCCTCATCCGCGGGACCGCGGCGGAGGTGGAGGAAGAGGAGGAATTGTGAGCCGGCGCTGGCCGCATCTCCTGGCGATCCTCGCCATCGCCAAGCTCGCCGAAGGCGTAGCCTCGGAGATTCGCGCCGATCGGCGCGTGCGGGAAGCCTATCTCGGTGGCGTCGCATGACGGCGCTGCTGCAGATCGAGCATCTCCACGTCGCCTATGGCAAGGTCGAGGCGGTGCGCGGCGTCTCCATCGCGCTCGAGGCCGGTCAAATCGTCACCGTGATCGGCCCGAACGGCGCGGGAAAGACCACGCTTCTCGGCGCGGTCATGGGCCTTTTGCCGGCGCGCGGCCGCGTGCTCTTCGAGGGTGCGGACATGCGGCGCCATGATGTCGAGGAACGGGTCGAGCATGGACTGTGCCTGGTGCCGGAGCGGCGCGAGCTCTTCGGCGAGCTGACCGTCGCGGACAATCTGGCGCTCGGCGCCTATGTGCATCGCCGCGACCGGGTCGGCGTCAGGCGCGGTCTCGATCAGGTCTATCAACAATTTCCGCTCCTCGCCGAGCGCCGGAGGCAGCGCGCCTCGACCTTGAGCGGCGGCGAGCGGCAAATGCTGGCGCTCGGACGCGCCCTGATGTCGCGGCCGCGGCTCTTGTTGCTCGATGAGCCTAGTCTCGGTCTGGCGCCGCTCATCGTGCGCGAGATCTTTCGCATCGTCGCGGCGCTGCGCGCGATGGGCGTGTCGATCCTCCTGGTCGAACAGAATGCCCGCGCGGCGCTGCAGACCGCCGATTACGGCTATGTCCTCGAGACCGGCGAGATCGTGCACGAGGGAACCGCGGCCCAGCTCATGCATGACGAGCGGCTGGCAGTCACATATCTCGGCGGTCGGGCCGAATAGGGCCATGGCTGCCGCGCGCGCATCCTATGACGAGGTGGCGCTGGCGGTGCCGGTGACGGTGCCTTATGTGCGCTATTCCATTCGCAGCGCGCATTGGTTCGCCGGCCGCGCGCTGGCGCTCATGATCGAGGGTGCTGGGATCGACAAGGAGCGGATCGACGGGTTGTGCATCTCGAGCTTCACGCTTGCGCCCGACACCGCGGTCGGACTGACGCAGCATCTGGGGCTGTCGCCGCGCTGGCTCGATCACATCCCGATGGGGGGCGCCTCCGGCATCGTCGCCTTGCGCCGCGCGGCGCGCGCCGTGCAATGCGGCGACGCCGAGATCGTCGCTTGCCTCGCGGCCGATGCGAACCATCCCGACACCTTCCGGCTCAATCTCTCGAACTTCAGCCAGTTCGCCCAGGACGCGGTCTATCCTTACGGCGCGGGCGGCGCCAATGCGAGCTTCGCTCTCCTCACCGACTACTACATGCGGCACTACGGCGCGCGCCGCGAGGATTTCGGCAAGCTTTGCGTCGCTCAGCGGCAAAACGCGCTGCGCTACCCGCACGCGCTCTTCAAGAAGCCGCTCACGCTCGAGGAATACCTGTCCGCCCGGCCGATCGCCGAGCCGCTGCGGCTTTTCGACTGCGTCATGCCCTGCGCCGGCGCCGAGGGGCTTCTGGTCATGCGGCGCGAGACCGCTGCGGCGCTGCGCTTGCCCCATGCGCGGATTCTCGGCACCATCGAGCGCCATAACGGTTTTCCCGCCGATCCCATTCAGTTCCGCGGCGGCTGGGCGCGCGATCGCGACGATCTATACGCCCAGGCCGGAATCGGACCCAAGGATATCGACTTCGTCGAGACCTATGACGACTATCCCGTCATCAACCTGATGCAGATCGAGGATCTCGGGTTCTGCGGCAAGGGCGAAGGTCCGGAGTTCGTGCGCGCGCATGAGTTCACCGTCGCAGGCTCCTTCCCGCTCAATACGTCAGGCGGGCAGTTGTCGGTCGGCCAGGCCGGCGCCGCCGGCGGCTTCCTCGGGATTGTCGAGGCGGTGCGGCAGTTGACGGGCAAGCCGCTCGGCGCGGCGGTGCCGAAGGCCGCATTCGGCCTGGTCAGCGGCTTCGGCATGATCAATTACGACCGCGGCCTGTGTTCGGGCGCGGCAATCCTGGCACGGGGCGATTCGGCATGAGCAATCCTGCGATGCGCCCCAAGCGCAAGAATCCGATCCTGCGCACGCGGCTGCCGACCTTGCCGCCGCATGCGCGCAGCCGCGTCGCTCTAGGCCTGACGGCGGCGGCCGCGCTCGGCCGGCTCGAGTTGCAGCGTTGCCGCAATTGCGGCGCGATCCAATATCCGCCGCGCGAGACTTGTCACGTCTGTCTCTCCGACCGTTTGGTCTGGGAGCCCCAGGACGGCGCCGGCGAACTCGTCTCGGAGACGGTCGTGCACATCAGCCAAGAGCTGTTCTTTCGCGAGCGCGCGCCGTGGCGGCTCGGGCTGGTGCGGCTCGATTGCGGTCCTTCGGTCATCGCGCATCTACATAATGGCTGCGCCGCGCCGCCCGCGCGCCTCAGGGTCTTGAATTGCCTCGACCGCGCCGGTCAGGCGGTGCTGGTCGCCGTTCCCGAGAAGGAGACGCCGAATATGGCGGAAGACCGACAACTTCGCGAAATGAGCTGCGATCCGCGCAACCGGAAGATTCTCGTCACCGACGGCAAGACCGCGGTCGGGCAGGCGATCGTGGACCGGCTGGCGGCGGCGGGCGCGGAAATCATCTGGGTCGGCTATGCGGAGCCGTGGAAGAAATTCCCCGGCTTCGAGCGGATCAAGACGATCCCGCAGGTCACGCTCATGCCGCTCGACGTCACCGAGTCCGTCTCGGTCAGGGAACTCGCCGGCGAGATCGGGGTCAAGGTCGACATCCTCATCAACACGGCCGAGCACCACCGCACCTTCGGCATCGCCGCGCGCGCCGGCACCGAGGTGGCACGAGCGGAGATGGACGTGAACTATCTCGGGCTGCTGCGGCTCGCCCAGGAATTCGGGCCGGTGATGCGGTCCCGCGCCGCCGACGGGCGCAACAACGCGGTGGCTTGGGTCAATCTCCTGTCGATCTTCGCCTTGGCGAATTACCCGCCGCACGGCACCTTCTCCGCCTCGAAGGCCGCGGCGCATTCGCTCGCGCAATGCCTGCGGGCGGAGATGCTGCCTTCGGGCATTCGCGTCATCAACCTTTATCCCGGTCCGATCGACGACGAGTGGAATCAGCTCATCCTGCCGCCGAAGCTGGCGCCTGCGGCGCTCGCCGCGGCGGTCGTCAAGGCGCTGCAGGACGGCGTCGAGGACGTTTATCCCGGCGACATCGCGCAGGATTGGCTGGCGCGCTGGCGCGACAATCCCAAGGCGCTCGAGCGCGAGCTCGCGCAATCCTGAGGAGGCTCCGGTGAGCACCGACACACTCGCTCGTCTCGTCGCCGATCTCGCCGGCGGGCGCATCCGGATCGTCGACCTGACCCAGACGCTGGCGCCGGACATGCCGGCGATCACGCTGCCGCCCGAGCTGGGCCAGGCCTGGCCCTTCCGCCGCGAGGAGATCTCGCGCTACGACGAGCGCGGCGCGAGCTGGTATTGGAACAATTTCTCTTGCGGCGAGCACACCGGCACGCATTTCGACGCGCCGATCCATTGGATCTCGGGCCGCGACCTGCCCAATAACGCGACCGACACGCTCCCCATGGAGCATGTAATCGGTCCGGCCTGCGTCATCGATTGCTCGCGCGAATCCGCGGCGGATGCGGATTTCCTGCTGACCGTCCCGTTCATCGAGGATTGGGAGAAGCGCCACGGAAAAATCCCGCCGCGCTCCTGGGTCTTGATGCGCACCGACTGGTCGAAGCGCACCGACCCCGAGGCCTATCAGAATTACGACGAGACCGGCCAGCATACGCCCGGCCCCGATCCGGCTGCGGTGCGGTTTCTGATCCACGACCGCGACGTGCTCGGCTTCGGCTCCGAATCGATCGGCACCGACGCGGGACAGGCGCAGCATCTGCTGCCACCCTTTCCCTGCCATTACTACATGCACGGCTCGGGGCGCTACGGGCTGCAATGCCTGGCGAATCTCGACCTGCTGCCGCCCCAGGGCGCAGTGCTCGTCTGCCCGCCGCTCAAGATCCAGCAAGGCAGCGGCAGCCCGCTGCGCGTCTTGGCCTTGGTGCCGATGCCGTGACCGGCGTGCCCGATCTCACGGCGCTGTTTTCGCCGCCGGAGCGGACTTTGCCGGTCATGCTGCGGCGCCAGGCCGAGCGCTACGGCGACCGCGTGCTGCTGCGCGCAGGGGGAGTGGAATGGAGCTATAGCCGTGCCTGCGCCATTGCGGCGCGCGCCGCCGGCCGGCTGGCGGCGGCAGGGATAGGGCAGGGCGACCGCGTCGCCATCATCTGCTCGAATCGCGCCGAGTTTCTCGAAGCCTTCCTCGGCTGTGCCTGGTCCGGCGTGATCGCCGTGCCGATCAACACGGCGTCGCGGGGACTGCAGTTGCAGCACGTGTTGTCGAACTCGGGGGCGCGCCTCCTCATTATCGAGGGCGACTCGTTGGACGTATTGGACCACATCGACTTTTCGACCTTGCCGCTCGAACAGCTCTGGCTGATCGGCGAGACGGGCGAGGTTCCGAACCGCTTGCCCCAGAGCGCGCCGCTGCCGCCGCTCGGCGAAGCGCTGCCGCCCGCGGCGATCCGCCCGGGCGATACGCTCGCCATCCTTTATACGTCCGGAACGACCGGCCCTTCCAAGGGCGTGTGCTGCCCGCAGGCGCAATACTTCTGGTGGGGAGTGAACACCAGCCGATTGTTGGGCGTGCGCGAGGGCGACGTGCTTTGCACGCCGCTGCCGCTGTTCCACACCAATGCGCTCAACACCTTCTATCAGGCGTTCCTCAACGGCTCGACCATGGTGGCTGAGAAACGCTTCTCCGCCTCGGGATTCTTCCGCGCGCTCGCCGAGAGCAAGGCCACCGTGACCTATCTCCTTGGCGCCATGGTGCCCATCCTGCTGTCGCGCGAGCCGGCGGCGGAGGAGCGCGCGCACCAAGTGCGGATTGCGCTCGCTCCCGGCGTGCCCGGGCATTTCCATGCCGCCTTCATCGCGCGCACCGGCATTCGCCTGCTCGACGGCTACGGCTCGACCGAGACCAACCACGTCATCGGCACCGCGATCGACGAGCAGCTTCCGGGCTTGATGGGACGGATCTATCCCGGCTTCGAAGGCAGGGTCGTCGATGCCGAGGACAATTCCGTGCCGGATGGCCAGGCCGGCGAGTTGATCCTGCGCGCCGCCGAGCCCTTCGCCTTTGCCACGGGATACTGGGGCATGCCTGAGAAGACGGTCGAGGCCTGGCGGAATTTGTGGTTCCACACCGGCGACCAGGTCATCCGCGACGCCGACGGCTATTACAAATTCGTCGACCGCATCAAGGAGGCGATCCGCCGCCGCGGCGAGAATATATCTTCCTATGAGGTCGAGGAGGTCCTGCTGAGCCACAAGGAGATCGCGACCGCGGCGGTCTTCCCGGTGCGCTCGGAGCTGGCCGAAGACGAGGTGATGGCGGCCATCGTCCGCACTCCCGGAAGCCGGCTTGGCGCGGTCGAGCTGATGGATTTCTGCGCGCCGCGACTGCCCTATTTCGCCGTCCCGCGTTATGTCGAGTTCGTGGCGGAGCTTCCGGCCACGGAGAGCGGCAAGATCCAGAAGTTCAAGCTGCGCGAGCGGGGAATTACCAGCGCGACCTGGGACCGGGAGGCGGCGGGCTACAAGCTCAAGCGCTGACGCCCGCCGGCGCGACGCTCAGCGTCGCCATGGGAAAATGCACGTTTTCGCCGGTGAAGGGCGGAAACTTCCGGTAGTCCTCGCGCATCTCATTGCGCACCGGCGAATTGAGCGCCGCGGTCAGCGCCGCCGCGCTGTCGAAGACTACCTTGTTGCGCTGCATGTAATCGACGCGCGGCCAGGGCAAGAAGCCGCACCAGTCGATGCGCGTACAGATCTCAATCTCGCGGATGCCGGGGAAGTGCGCCATCACGCGCGGGTGGTGCTGGATGTAGTACCAGTGCCATTGATTGAGGTCTTGCGCTTGCCCGGCATAATGGACGAGATAGGTGCAGGGGAGCCCACCCGGCGGCGTCCGGAAGGCGGGCTCGGGCACCGGAAAGATCCGGACCAACATCGCCTGCTGCGTCGCTTGGGCACCGGCGAGACTCGGCAACGCCTCTTTGGCGGCGAGGGCTTGGAGATGACCCTTGGGTGCCAGCGCCGATTCGAGTTCGGGAATGTCGGCAAAGTAGAGCTCGAGCGCCAGTTGCGGCGAAGCGCCGTCATGGGCGTAGGGATCGCGGGTCGTCTCGGGCGTGAAGACGAGACCCCGAATCAGGCCCGGCGTCGTGCGCACGATGTCGATGACCCGCGTCTTGTCGGCTTGGCTAAGTTGCACCGCCGGGTCCGTCCGGTCGTGAAAGCTCGCAAAATAGGCGAAGGTCATATGCCGCGATTCCTCTCAAGGGCCGGCCGGAGCCAGCCTCCTGCTGCTGCCCCGAACCGAGGCCGGCCCCGCCAGTGTTGTTTTACGCCTAAATAATCTCGTTCATGCGATCACAGGCAGCGGTTGCAAGGTAGCTCGTTGTCAGTGCCGACTCGGCGACGTCCCACGAGTCGCAAGGCAGCACACGCAATCTCCGGCGCTTCCCGCCCGATAGACGCCGCGTATCACTACTGCCAAGCCGGCTCGGCCCAGGCGAACACTCGCGCCGTCGCTCTCGATAGGAATGCGGGCCGCGTCGCGCCCGCGGGAACGTGAAGCCTAGACGGCTTCCTTGAGCTCCTTGGCGGCGCGGAAGGCGACTTTCTTGCTGGCCTTGATCTTGATGGCTTCGCCGGTTGCGGGGTTGCGGCCCATGCGAGCGGCGCGCTTTCTCACCTGGAGAATGCCCAAGCCGCCGATGCGGATCCGCTCCCCCTTCTTGAGGTGCTTGACGATGAGGCTGACCATGTCGCCCAGGATGGCCTCGGCTTGCTTCTTGGGCATCTCGTGGCCTTCGGCGAGCTGCGCCGCCAGATGCTTCATAGTGACAGTCGTAAGGGTCGCCGGTTTCGCAGTTGCAGCCATGGTTCACGAACTCCCTGTTCAAACTTGACAGCGGTGCTTAATGACAAACTAATCGATGGCATCGCACGAAAGCAAAAATCCCAGCGTGGCGCAAGCATTTTCCCGATGGACTCGGCCCCGCCGCGGCGGGAACCTCGGGCGACCATGCCGCCGCCCCGGTCGGCCACACGACCGGCAGGCTCCCGACGCTGCCGCCTCGAATGGAGAGACCATGATCAAGAGCTATTCCGATCACGCCGCCAATGAACGGACATTTCTCGCTTGGCTGCGGACCGGCCTGTCAGTCGTCGCCTTCGGCTTCGTGATCGAGCGGCTCAACTTGTTCATCGCCGAGCTCGGTCAAATCATACCGTCGCACGCGGGATCGGCG
>DATNIY010000114.1:0-20207 GCA_035604195.1 Allostellaceae bacterium | reverse complement strand
AAGCCGGTCTCGATTTCTTCACCGCGCTGCCCTTGGCCGCGCTGGCGACGATGGCGCTGGGCGCGATGCTGGAGCGGACGATCTACCGCTGGGTCTATGCCGCCGGCGATCTTGGCCAGATTCTGATGACCATCGGCCTGGTCTTCGTCATGGTCGCGACAGCCAATCTGCTCTTCGGCTCGAACATGAATGCACTGCCCCGGCCGGAATGGCTGTCGGGAACCCTGACATTGGGCTTCGTTTCGCTCTCCGCCTATCGCGGCTTCATCATTCTCGTCAGCATCTTCATCGCAACCGTGCTGTGGGCGGTTCTCGAAACCACGGGCTATGGCGCGCGGCTGGTCGCTGCCGTCGACAATCCGCGGATGGCGCGCTGTGTCGGGATCGACGTGCCGCGGATGTTCGCCGGCGCCTTTTCCGTCGGCTGCGGGCTGGCGGCGGTAGCGGGCTTCTTGGGCAGCGAGTTCCTGCCGCTCGAGCCGTGGTACGCGCTCGAATATCTCGTGCCGGTGCTGATGGTGGTCGCAGTCGGCGGGCTCGGCAGCCTCAAGGGCTCGTTCTATTCGGCGCTGCTCCTGGGTGTGGTCGATACGGTCGGGCGCTATTTCGTGCCGGCCGCCGGCGCCTTCATCATTTACCTCGCCGTCGTCGTGCTGTTGCTGTGGCGCCCGCGGGGCGTCTTTGCGCGGGCCTGACGCAGCATGGCGGCGAGCCCGGAGACCAGCCGAACGGTTACCGACGCCTTCTCGCGCCACGCCTTGTCCTGGCTCGATGCCTTGCCCTGGCTCTTCGTCGTCCTCGCCTATGTCGCCGCCAACCAGTACCTGCCGCTCGGGACCCAGGTGATGATCATGGCGATCTTCGCCTTGGCCCTCGATTTGGCATTGGGCTATGGCGGCATCGCGACCTTGGGCCATGCGGCGTTCTTCGGCGTCGGCGCCTATAGCGCCGGTCTCTATGCGCTCTACGTCTCGAGCGAGCCGGTCTCGGGTCTGGTGGTCGCGGCGATCGCGGGCGGTCTCGCCGGTCTCGCCGCGGGGCCTCTGGTGCTCCATACCCGCGGCCTCACCCTGGTCATGCTGACGCTCGCCATCGCGACGATGCTGCACGAGCTGGCTAACACCTTCAAATCGGTGACCGGCGGTGCCGACGGCCTCTTCGGCTACAAGATCGCGCCACTTTTCGGCCTCTTCCGCTTCGACCTCGCCGGGCGCACGGCCTATTGGTACGGCGCCGGAGTCATGGCGGTGGTCTTCTTCCTCTCGAAGGCCCTGGTCAATTCGCCTTTCGGGCTTGCGGTCAGGGGCATCCGCGAGAACCCGGTGCGGATGCGCATGCTCGGCGTGCCCGTGACCCGGCGGCTGGTGCTGCTCTACGCGATCTCCGGCGCCTTTGCCGCGGTCGCCGGCGCCCTCTCGGCGCAGGTCACCCGGCTCGTCGGCCTCGACAGCCTCGAATTCGTGGTGTCGGGCAATGTCCTGGTCATGCTCATTCTCGGCGGCACCGGCAGCCTCTACGGCGCCTTCCTCGGCGCCACTCTCTTCGTCGTGCTGGCTGACCGCGCTGCGGCGGTGAGCCCGTTCCACTGGCTCTTCGCCGTCGGCGCCGTGCTGATCCTGGCGGTCCGCTACGCGCCCAATGGCTTGGTCGGAGTGATCGCCGATGTGGCGGCGCGCTGGCGCCGCGGCCGGGCATGACGCCACCGGCGCTCGAGATCGCGGGCATCGACAAGAGTTTCGGCGCGTTGCACGTCGCCCGGAACATCTCGCTCGCGCTGCCAGTGGGCGCACGGCATGCGCTCATCGGACCCAACGGCGCCGGCAAGACGACGTTGGTCAATCTCATTTCCGGCCTGCTTCGCCCCGCCGCCGGCAGCATCCTCCTGACCGGCATCGACATCACCCACGCCTCGCCCGAGCGCCGCGTCGCCCTTGGCTTGGCGCGGACCTTTCAGATCAGCTCCTTGTTTCCCGGCCTCACCGTCGCCGAGAACGTCGCTCTTGCGCTCGAATCGCGCCTCGGCCTCGACCGGCGGCTGTGGGGTAGCGTGCGCGGCCGCCCGGAACTCGTCGATGGCGCGGCGAGTTTGCTCGAGACGCTCGGCCTCCTTGCGCTCGCCGGCCGGCCGGTCAGCGATCTCCCTTACGGCCAGCGGCGCCTCGTCGAGATCGCGCTGGTGCTGGCGCTGGAGCCGCGCATTCTGCTGCTCGACGAGCCGGCGGCGGGTGTCGCCTCGGTCGATCGCGGCGTGCTGCTCGATCTGCTGCTGCGGCTGCCGGAGGCGCTCACGGTTCTCGTCATCGAGCATGACATGAGCCTCGTCTTCCGGCTGGCGCAGCGCATCACCGTGCTGGTCGAAGGCGCGGTCCTGACGGAGGGCTCGGTGGCGGAAGTGCGCGCCGATCCGCGCGTGCGCGACGTCTATCTCGGCAGCCGCCCGCATGGCTGAGCTGTTGCGGCTCGACGACGTGACGGCGGGGTACCGCGACACGGTCGTACTCGAACGCATCTCCCTCGCGCTCGAGCAGAATGCGGCCTGGGCGCTGCTCGGACGCAACGGCGTCGGCAAGACGACCCTGCTCTTGACCGTCATGGGGCTCACGGTGCTGCGCTCCGGCGGCATCGGCTTCGATGGAAGGGATATCACCGGCCTCGATACCCACCGCCGCGCCGCGCGCGGCTTGGGGCTGGTGCCGCAAGAGCGCGAGATCTTTCCCTCGCTCACGGTCGAGAAGAATTTGCGCGTCGCCGCGCGACCGGGCGAATGGACGATCGAGCGGGTCTATGATCTCTTCCCAGGTCTCTCCGAGCGGCGCCGCAACTACGGCAACCAGCTCTCGGGCGGCGAGCAGCAGATGCTGGCGGTGGGCCGCGCGCTCGCCGGCAATCCCAAGCTCCTGCTGCTCGACGAGCCCTTCGAGGGCCTAGCGCCAGTGGTCATCGACACGCTGATGGCGGCGCTGCTGCGGCTGCGCCGAGAAAGCCGGATGGCGGTCCTGCTCGTCGAGCAGCATGTCGAGATCGCGCTCGAACTCACCCAGCGCGCAGTCGTGCTCGACAAGGGGCAGATCGTCTGGCACGGCGACAGCGCAACGCTCGCCGCCGACCAGGACAGCCTGGCGACGCTTGTCGGCCTGCAGGAAGCGGCCGCAACGCGCTAAGATGCCGGCGGGAGGACGGCGCCATGTTCCTCGAGAATTCCTGGTACGTTGCGGCCTGGGAGCGCGAGGTCGGGCGGAAGCCGCTGGCGCGCATGCTGCTCGGCAAGCCCGTCGTGCTCTACCGGAAACAGGACGGCGCGCCGGTCGCGCTCGAGGACCGCTGCTGTCATCGCCACTTGCCGCTGTCGCTGGGAAGGCTCGAGGGCGACGATCTCCGCTGCGGCTATCACAGCTTGCGCTATGATTCTCAGGGGATCTGCGTCGAGGTTCCAGGGCAGGCGAAGATCCCGCGCGAGCTGCGGGTCCGCGCCTATCCGTTGGTCCTGCGCTTCGGCTGGGTCTGGATCTGGATGGGCGATCCCGCGCGCGCCGATCCGCGCCTCATTCCCGATTGGTGGTGGGCCGACCATCCGGAATGGGCCTGCGCCAAGCCCGACATGATTTACGTCAAGTGCAACTACCAACTCGTCACCGACAACGTGCTCGATGTGACGCACCTCGTCTATGTCCACGCGACCTCGATCGGCAACGCCGCGATCAGCGAGTTTCCCGCTAAGACCGAGCGCGAGGACGGGCTCGTGCGCCTGACGCGCTGGATCCTCGATCGCCCGGCGCCGCCGCTTTATCAGAACGCCGGCAAATTCCGCGGCAATGTCGACCGCTGGCAGATCGTCGAGCACATCCCACCGTGTTTCACCGTGAACTTCGCGGGATGCGCCGATGCCGGGACCGGCGCGCCCGCGGGCGACCGGAGCCATGGCATAGAGCTCATGGCGCTCTCCGCGCCGACGCCCGAGACCGAGCGCACGACGCATTACTTCTTCGCCTTCCCGCGCAAGTTCGGCCTCGGCGACGCCGCGCTCGACAAGGTCTTCAACGAGGATTTCGTCGCGGTCTTTCGCGAGGACATCGCCATTCTCGAGGCGCAGCAGCGCAGCATGGACGCCAATCCCGGCGCGCCGCAGGTCTCGATCAACGTCGATGCCGCGCCGCTCGCCGCGCGGCGCATGCTCGAAGCGAAGATCGTCGTCGAGCAGAAGCGCGAATGGGCGATGAGCGCCGGCTGAGCGAAGCCGCGCCTCAGGACGGCGCGAAATCCATGATGAGGCGATTGCGCGAGCCGAGGCGCTGATATTCGATGCGCGTCGCAAATTGGCGCATGAGATGGATGCCGAGCCCGCCCGGCTTCGCATCGGCAATCGAGGTTGCCGGCTCGGGCGGCGGGATCTGGAGCGGATCGAAGGCTTCCCCCCCGTCTTCGACCCAGGCGGTGACGCGGGTTTGGCGTCCGCCCAGTGACAGGCGAATCTCTTCGCCGCCCGCCGGCGCGATGCCGTGGCGCACGATATTGGAGATCGCCTCCTCGAGACAAAGCTGCAGGCGGAAGATCATGCCGTCCGACAGCGCGAGGATTCGCGCCTGCGCATCGATCCACGCCGCCATGCGGGCGATCTCCGCGAGATCGCGGCGCAGCACGAGGTGTTGCATCTCCGCCAGCGCGGGTTCCACGCGCATCTCCGCCGCTGTTGCCGGGGCTCGGCTTATGGCTTCACCGCGGCGATGGCGCCGCGGGCGTCATGGTGGATGGGAATGAGCGTATCGATGCCGGCGGTCTTGAGGACCTTCTCGACCGCGGGATCGGGCCCGAGCAAGACCATCTTCCCGCCTTTGCTGCCGACTGCCTTGGCGCCGGTCAGCAACAGCCGAATCCCCATCGAGGCGAGGAAGCTCACCCGCGACAAATCGACCACGACCGCGCGCCGGCTGCCCGCCAGCGTGTTGAAGCGAAGGTCGATCGCGCCGGCGCCCGCGATGTCGAGCCGCCCGTCCAGGACGATCCGGGTGATGCCGCCCTCGATCTCCTCTGCGGCGAGTTCCATGCGATGCTCCCTTCCCGTGGGCGATGGCCGACCGGCGGCTGCCGCAAGCGCGGATTCCACAGCGATAGTGTTACGATTTTATGGCAGCGTCCCGCAACCCCGACAGAGCTGCGCGATCGAATTCTCGCCTTTCGGCGGATTTGCCGTAATGTGGCCGTTCGCCGCCGAAGGCTTCGCAAAAATGGCCCGCCCGCCCGCCGACACCGTTGACGCCTTGAGCTTCGTCCCGCTGATCCGGGAGCATCCGATCTTTGCCGGCTTGCCGGAGGCGGCGCTTCGCGACCTCGTCGGCGCGGGGAGTCTGGTGACGGTCGAGGCCGACCAGGCCCTGGTTCGGCAAGGCGAAGAAAGTGACGCCGTCTTCCTGCTGCTGACCGGCGAGGCCCAAATCTTCGTCGAGACCTCTTATGGCCCGGTCGATCTCGCGCCGCTCGCAAGCGGCGGCCTGTTCGGCGAGATCGGCGCCTTTGCCGGCTTGCCCCGGACGGCGACGGTGCGGGCGAAGTCGCCGGTCCGCGCGCTCAGGATCGAGCGCGATTACGTGTTGGGCCTCGGGCGGCAATATCCGGACCTGCTGCTTTCCGTGATCGGCCAATTGGGCCAGCGCACCGGCACCATCAACCGGGCGATCGGCTTCTACACCCAGGCCCTGGCGGCGCTCGAGCGTCATGACTTCGACCCCTCCATCCTGGATGCGCTGCTGCGCCCGGTGCCCGAGCTGCTCAACTTCGCGCAGACCTTCCGGCGCATGGCCGAGCAGATCATCCTGCGGCGCGCCCAGCATGAGGAGATGGCGAATGCCGCCGCCATCCAGCGCGCCATGTTGCCCTCAGCACTGCCGCCGGAAAGCTGCGGCGGGCGCGTCGCAATCCATGCCGAGATGCGTCCGGCACGCGAAGTCGGCGGCGATCTCTACGATTACTTCCTGATCGATCCGGATCGCCTTGCGGTGGTGATCGGCGACGTCTCGGGCAAGGGCGTTCCCGCCGCGCTGTTCATGGCGATCACGCGCACGGTGATGCGTGTGGTGCTGCGCGAGGGCGGCGATTTGGCGACAGCGGTCGGCCGCGCCAACGAGATCTTGAGCGCCGAGAACAGCGAGTCGATGTTTGCGACCTTGTTCTGCGGCGTGCTCGATCTCGCGGGCGGCGCCTTCACCTACTGCAATTGCGGCCACAACCCACCCTACCTCCTGCGCGCGGACGGCGCGCGCGAGCCGCTGCTGCTGACCGGCCTGCCGCTCGCGGCAATGCCAGGCGTGACCTACAAGACCCGCGCGCTGGCGCTTAGGCCCGGCGAGCGAATCGTGCTCTTCACCGACGGCATCACCGAGGCGGCCAACGCGGCCGGCGAGCAATACGACGAGCCGCGGCTCGAAGCGGCGATCGAGGCGCTGCGCCAGGCTTCGGCGGGCGAAATGGTGCGCGACATCATCGGACGGGTCGACGAATTCGTTGCCGGCGCGCCGCAATTCGACGACATGACCTGTCTCGTCCTCGACTACCGGCCGGCAGCCGGGACCGGGAATCGCGCTCAGGACAGTTGAATGCCGCTGACGCCGCGGCGCAGCCGGCGTAGATGCATGGCGACGCAGGGGTCGTTCGGATTCTCGTCATGCAGCGCCTGGAAGAGATCGAGCGCCTCGGGCGCCAGCGTCTCGAGCCGGGCGAAGGCCTCGTAATAGCGCTTCAGGAACGGCTTCTCGACCTTGTCCTCGTGCAGCGGCTCCCAGACCTCGACGGCGGCGCTCTTGCCCTTGACCACGACCGCGCCGACCGGCCGAAAGGCGATGGTAGTGCAGAGCTCGCGCGTCGATTGGGCAACGCAAAGCCTCGTGCCCAGCGTCTTGTTGATGCCTTCGAGCCGCGCGGCCGTGTTCACCGCATCGCCGGTCGCGGTATAGGAGAAGCGCGCGCGCGAGCCGAAATTGCCGACCACGGCCGAGCCGGTGTTGATGCCGATGCGGGTCAGGCCGAAGGGCACGCCTTTGGCATTCTGCTCGATGCGGAAGGCTTCGGCGAAGCGGTCGATCTCGAGCGCGCAGCGCACCGCCCGCTCGGCATGGTCGGGCTGGTCCACCGGCGCGTTGAAGATGACGAAGACGGCATCGCCGATGAACTTGTCGACCATGCCGTCGTGCTTCAGGACGATTTGCGTGACGCCGTCGAGATAGGCGTTGAGGACGCGCGCCAGCTCCCGCGAGTCGAGCACTTCGGACATGGTGGTGAAGTCGGCGACATCGGTGAACAGAAACGTCATCACCCGGCGTTCGCCTTCGAGCGACATCTGCTCGGGATCTTGGATGAGCCGGTCGACCACCTTGGGCGAGACGTAATGGGCGAAGGCGCCCTTGATGAATTCGCGCTGGCGGCGCGCCTCGCGCCCGGTGAGCACGTCCATGACCCACAGCGCCGTCGCCAGCGCCACGGTCGGCTCGACCAGCCCGATCATCACGCCGCCATAATGGAAGAGCGCCGCCCCGCCGACCCACAGCAGCAACAACAGCAGCACGGCGGCGCCGAGCCGCAGGGCAAGCGGCAGGCTCACCATGCCGAGCGCCGCGCCGATCGCGGCGCAGCTGAAGACGATGAGCAGGTTCCATTCGCCGGCCGATGGCGAGCGGCGGCCCTCGACGAGCTGCGAGAGGGCATGCGCATGGATGACGACGCCTGGCAGCATTCCCTCCCGGCCCGGGAAGACCGTGAGGAAGGGTGTGCGATGGCGGTCGGTCAGGCTCAGATCGGCGCCGATGAGGACGATCTTGCCGCGGAACCAGTCCGCCGGGAGCGCGCCCGCGACCTGCGCCGGATATTCGCGGAAGGCCGGGACGTCCGGCGACGGCCGGCCATGCCAGGCGATGGGCACGAGTTCCGCCGGCGTCGCGATGCCGACCGCGGCGGCGAGCGCGCGGGCGAAGCCCGGGATGTAGCTGCCATCTCCCGCCTCGCGCCCGGGAAAGATCCAGCGCGCAGTGTCGAGCTGATCGGCGGCGAGATTGGCGAAGCCGCGCCGGCGCGGCGGCACGAAATCGTCGAGAAAAGCGCGCTGCGTCTCGGTGACGATGGCGGGGTCTTCGGTGTAGCTCACCACCAGCGGCACCGGGCTCTCGCGCAAGGTCTGCCGCAGCGCCTCGTCATTGGCTGGCGTGGTCGGCTGATCGAAGAGGATGTCGATGCCGATGGCGCGCGGCCCGCGCACCGCCAAGGTCCGAATCAAATCGCTCAAGAATTGGCGGTCGATCGGCGAGCGGTAGGGAAAGAGGCGGAGCGTATCCTCGGTGATCGCGACGACGACGACGTTCGGGTCCTGCGGCTCGGGCGGCAGGAGCGCCGCCGTCTCCCAATCCTCGACGAAATGATCGACGTTCGTCAGCAGCGCAAAGTACCGGACGACCAAGACGGCATCGACCGCGCTGGCAAACACCACCACGACCGGAATGAGCGCGGCGACGAGCCGGCGTCCTCTGATGAGCCGCGCCGCACGATCGAGAAGCGCACCGATCATTGCCGATGCAGCAGCGCCTCCGCCTGCGCCTCGCAGCCCTTCTGCACCATCCAGGCAGCGCGCATCGCATCGTTCGCGAGGACCAAGGGCACGGCGTTGAGGGTGATCGCAACTTCGGCGCCGTCGAGCGCGGCGAGATATGTGGCGCCGGCATGCAGCGGCACGGTGGCGGGAACCAGAAGCCGATCGGTCCCGCCAGGCCACGTCGCCTGGGCCTTCCAGCTCCGGTCGCCCGGCAGCAGGGACAGCGTCGCCTGCCGCGCGTCGCTCGGACGCCACAGCAATGGCAGATCGCCCTCGCGCAGGCAGACATTGCCGGTGCGGCTCACATTGATGAGCCAGGGATCGGGCAAGCGCATCGCCGCCGGCGCGCCGCGGACCACGCCCACCTCGCTGGTGCGTGGTTCCTGCCGCGCGATGAGCGGCTGAAGCACGCTCGCCAGATTCGTTCCGGCATTGCTTTCGGCGCCCGGCGCCCGGTCATAGGGGCCGTCGAGCTTCAAGGTCGCGCCGCTTTGGCTGATCAGCGTCACATGCTGTCCCTGCTGCAGGCTGAGCGGCTTTTCGCCATCGAGCATTTCGCCCGGACGCAAGGCGATGCCGCGCGCCTCGACGACGACGAGTTGAGCGGCCTCGGCCGTTGCGAAGGGCAGCAGCATGACGAGGCCAAGGACGGCGCTGGCCGTGCATCCGGCGGTTCTCATGATCGACCTCTCGTCAGTTCGTTGGGCGTGGATGGCGCAGGCGCGCTGGCGGTTCGGGGCGTTGCGGCGCCCTCGCCGATGATGGTGAAGGCGGCCCAATAGAAGGGGTGCGCCGTTGCCGGCTGGGTCATGACCGCGAGCTGCGATTGGCGCAAGGCGTCGGCGAGCGCGCCGGCGCGGTCTCGTCCGATGCGCTCGAACACGCCGGTCATCAATTGCGCGGTCGCGGCCGAGGGGACTTCCCAGTGGCTCGCGAGAACGGTCCGCGCGCCGGCATTGAAGAAAGCATCGGCCAGGCCCGCCAGCGCCTCGCCCCCAAAGCGCCCGCCGCCCGCCGCGGTGTTGCACGCCGAGAGCACCACGAGATCGGCATTGAGCTTGAGCTCGGCGATTTCGCTGGCGTCGAGCAGCCCATCCTCGCCGGTCGTCGTCGCGGGATGCGGCGGCGGCGACAGCACCAGGCCGGGCTCCGACTGGCAATGCAGCTCGCCGGGCAAGAGGCCATGGGTGGCGAAATAGAGCACCGCATACTGGTCGAGCGGATGGGCGCGGAAATTGCTCTCGGTGGCGTCGGCGCCGAGGAGAAGCGAAGCCGGGTCGGCATCGAGCAGCCGGCCGACGGTCCTGACCTCGGCAGCGGTCTCCGGCAAGGGCGGCAGTCCGCGCAACAACGCGGCGGGAACCGGTCCGTTCTCGCGGCAGCGCCCGGCCAGCGCATCGAGCGCCTTGCTGCCGGAAGCGTCCACCGATCCAGCCGCGGCGCCAGTGAAAAGCGGATTGCCGACGGCGAGAAGCGGCCGCGGCGCCGGTGCGCGGCGTTGCGCGGCGGCGCGCAGCGCGATGAGGGCGCGCGCCGAGGGAACCTCGGTGAGCGCCAGGCGGCGGACGAGCCACGCGGCCTCGCCATAAGCGCGCTCGGCCCCCGGCCGAGGCGGCTCGGTGACCAAAAGCGCCAAGGGCAGACTCGCCAAGGCGCCGCTCGGCGCCGCAACGAGATGGTCGATCCCCTTGAGCGCTGCATCGACCGGGCCGATCAGCCGGCGGTAGAGCGCAAATGACGCCGCGAGATCAAAGCTCGGCAAGGTGCCGAGACGCGGCACGAAGGCCTTGCGGAGATCGGCGACATCGCTGCCGAGCGTCGGCTCACCGATGTCGAGCGGCTTCATCGTCATACGCTCTTGCGTGACCAGCAGCGCATAGCCGCGCGTCTCGCCGATCACGAAGGACAGGAAGGCCTCGCCGGGGTGCAATTGTTTTTGCAGCTCGCCAAGCTCGACCGGTCCGGGATCGGAGAAGCGAGCGTAATCGGGAAAGGCAGCGAGCAGACGCGCGGATAGCTCGTCGGCGCGGGTCGAGGCTGCGCGCAATTCCTCGCCGAGCTTGGCCTCGCGCGCAGCATCGCGCGCATCGTCGGGCTTGGCGGTCTCGGCGGCAAGCTCGATGCGCGCGGTGTCGCGTTGGCGCTGCGCCGCTTGTGCGTCGCGTACGAGCGCGCCGATCGCGGGAGTGTCGGTCGCGAGCCGCGCCGCGGCGCGGGCGATGGTCAGGTCCGCAACGCCGGAATTGATGAGTTGGCTCGCCCGGAAGACATCGGCTTCGAGCGCCGCGCGTTGCGCCGGGTCGGACGCCGCGACGGCAGCGGCCGCAGCGAAGAAAGGAATGATCTGGTCGGCGACGATGTCAGCCCGCGCGATCTCGTCCTGGCGCAGGACGGCAAGCGCCGAGCGGAAGCTCGCAAC
This sequence comes from Allostellaceae bacterium, assembly GCA_035604195.1. GTDB lineage: Bacteria > Pseudomonadota > Alphaproteobacteria > ATCC43930 > CGMCC-115725 > DATJLY01. Next base: position 9,219 of record DATNIY010000114.1, on the reverse strand, counting down.
CGCCGCGGGATAGAGCTGCTGCGCCGTGTAGAAGCGTCCGAGCCTAAGCTCGGTGAGAGCGGTCGGGGCGGTGTCGCCGAACAGCCGCTGCTGCAGCTCGACCGCCTCGCGATACTCGCGCTCGGCCTCGACGACCCGGCCTTCCTGCCCGTTGATCTCGGCCACCAGGGCGAGAGCGTCGGGCCGCCACCACAGCGGCAGGCCGGGCTGGTCGCTGATGATTTGCAGCGCCTCCGCCGCGGCCGCCCGCGCCGCCGGAAGATCGTGCAGCCGCAAATCCATTTCGGCTTCGATGCGGAGGCTGTGCGCCAGCTCGCCACGGCTTACCGCCACCAGCGGATCCGATTTGCCGCCCTGGCTCGCGGCATCGACCTGGGCGCGCCGCATGGACGTTGCCTCGCGGCCGAATTTGAGCGCATCGGCAAAGTGCCGCTGGTTCGCCGCGTCGAGCGCCAAATAGGCGGCGAGGCGCGCGCGCGCCGCGACGCTGGGCGCGGCTTCGATGATCGGCGTGGCACGACGGAAGAGGCCTGCGGCCTCGTCGAAACGGCCCTGGTTGCTGACCTGGAGCCCGATTTCCGCCAAGGTCTCGCCGACCGGCGTCGCATCGCCGCCGAACAGCCGCGTCTCGATGTCGAGCGCGCGCCGGTAAGCGGCCTCGGCGCCGGCGTAGTTGTGGCCGCCGCTATAGAGCCGCGCCACCTCGATGAGTTCCTTGTAGCTGGCGAAATCGGCGCCGCCGGCGCGGGTCACGTCGCGCGGCAGCCGCGCCTCGACGAGCCGCACCGCCGCTTCGGCTTCTTTGGCAGAGGGCGGACGCCCGGCAGCATCGGCGATCGCCGCGATCAGCACCGGCGTCATGGTCGGCAGTCCCTCGGCCTGATAGAGCGTCGCATCGAAAACGGAGACGATTACTGCGCTCGGCCAGCTGTTGGCGTTCACAACGCAGGTGAAGAGCGCAGTGTCGCTCCCGCCCTCGCCGCCGAGCCATTGCCCGCCGTCGCAGGCCATGCGGGCCGCCATGTTGAGCCCGGCCGGCGTTGCCTTGGCGGCTCGCAGGATCGCCTCGCGGCGGCCCTCGCCCGCTTTGGGCAGCGCCTCCGCTACCGGCGCGCTCCACAGCGATCCCGCGGATTGCGCTTTGGCGCCGCAGGCGATGTCGCGCTTGCCGGCCCCCGTCCCCTTGGCCGCGCTCCATTGGCAGGGCTCGTCCGCGAGATTCTTCCCGAGCGATCCGGCAGCGGGCGGCACGTTCTCGGCGCGCGCGATCGGGCCGGCGGCGACGAGGATTGCCGCGAGGCCGAGCAGAAGCGGACCGAGTCTGATCATTGCCATTGCCAAGCGGCCTCGTGGCCCCAGCTCGAGAAATCCTGGTCGGCGGGCGGCACGCCATGCGGACCGTTGTCCGCGGTCTGAAGGTTCTCCGTGAGGATGCCGCTGATGATGGTCCGCGCCGACGCCGGCAGGTTGCGGAATTTGTCGAGCGCCATGGCGACGCTGTCGGTCACTTGCGGCGGGTCGACAACGGGCGCGTTACCGCCGCCGGGCGCCTGCTGGCTCAAGCTCTCGAGCGTCCCAGGGGTCGAACCCGTATTCTGCCCTGGCGTCCCGCCCTGTCCTTGCGTGCCGCCCCCTTGATTGCCGCTGCCAGGCGAACCCGCCGGCGGCTGATTGAGACCGTTCTGGGGCGGCACTATCGCGAGGAGCGAAACGATGATGCTGTTGAACCCTTGCAGCGGCGATCCCTGGTTCAGGACCGTGATCGTGCCGGGCACCGAGCAATTGGCGGCGTCGCCGATGCAGGCCGGCGAGTTCGGCGCCGTGCCCGGCGTGAGGCTCGGCGGGTCGTAGACAACTACGCTGGTCGCGCCGGAGGCGGTGCCCGACCCGGTACCGGAGGCGTCGCCTTGGCCGATCTGCGCGTAGGAATTCGGTTGTTGGTTGCCGCCGGCCAGCGCCGTCGACAAGGTTCCGTCCACGACGACATTGGTCTTGCCCGAGATGGTGATGCCGCCGCTGGCGGAGGCGCCGTAATTGGCGCCATAGCCGCCATTGCCGATCTGCGCATAGGAATCGTTCCCCGTGCCCGCGGTAAGCGCCAAGGTCGCGAGGTGGTTGGTGGTGCCGACGGTGACGGCGATGTCGCCGCTCTCGCCGATGCTGCCATTGGTGACGTTGAGGCCGATGTTGCTTTGGTCGCCGCCATTGCCGATCTGGGCGTAGGAATCGGGGCCGCTGCCGCCGCGCACGCTCAAGCCAGTCGCCCCGGTCGCGGTCACGGTGATGTTGCCGCCGTAACTCACCGAGCCCGATGTGATGGCGGGTCCCTGGCCGGAAAGGCCCAAAGCATTCGTTGGATCGGTCGATCCGCCGGAAACGCTGGTGGCGGTCGCGGCGCCGGCGAACAAGCCGCCATTGCCGATCTGCGCATAATCGCCATTGCCGCTGCCGCCTTGCATGGAGATCGACGCGGCGGTGACGGTGATTGCGCCGGTGTCGACGAGGGCGGCGGCGCTGCAGCCGGCGGTGCAAGCACCGGCGTCGGCGCCGCCATTGCCGATCTGGGCAAAGCCCGCCAGGCCGGAGCCGCCGATGAGGTTGATGTTTCCGGCCACGTTCACGGTGATGGGACCGCTAACGCCGCCGCCGATCACGGCATAGGTGTCGCAATTGTTGCAGCCGATACTGGGCAGTTCGTCGCTCGGGACAGTAGGGCCGGCCAGTAGGGTCAGATTGCCGGTCAAAGCCACGTTGATCGGACCGGAGACCCCGTTCCCGAGTTCGGCGATGCCGGTGGCGCCGTTGATCAGCAGATTCGCGGCCATCAAATTGGTCGGACCGTAAAGGCTGCCGACCGCGACATTGCCGTGCGGCGTGTCGTTGAGGGCGAGGACGCCGCCGATGGTCACGTCGCCGCCGGCGTGGCCGAATGTGCCGGAGGTCAGCGAAGAGGCGAGCACCGTGGCGAGCGGCGTGGTGCCATCCCAGCCTGCGATGATGTTGATCGCGCCGGTGCCGAAGTTCTGCACGCTGCCGAAGAACTCGATGCTGCCTTGCGACAACAGGCTCAATGAGTAAGGGCTTGATACGAAAGGAAATGAATTGAGCACCGCGATGTCGACGTGCGCCTCGAGCAGGACATTGGTGGTGCCGAGCGCCGCAGCGATCGAATTGGGATCGATGGTATCAGTGGCGCCGGGGTCTTGGCTCAGGCCCAGGACTCCGCCGGGCGCAAGCGCTGCGCCGCCTAGCGCAATGACGATGACGTCGGGATCGAGCAGCCAAGTGCCGGCGCTGCCGTGCGGCGCCGTGGTGTCGACCGTTGCCTTCGGCCCGACCTGCAAATTTGCGCCGGAGGTTTCGACGAAGCCGCCATTGCCCCCGGCGGTCCCCCCCCGCGCGCTGATCGCGCCGGCGAAACTCGTGGTACCGCTCGCCCACACCGCGACATTGCCGCCGTCGCCGCTGCCGATCGCGTCGGCGACGAGGGTGGCGCCCTGCTCGATCGTGGTCGTCGTCGCATTGGGCAGCGGGCCGGCGCCGTGGAAATTGCCGCCCACGAGGATGGTGCCCCCGCCAGCAGCACCAGAGGCGTCGAGCTTCGCCCCGGATTGGAGGTCGATTTGATTGCCGGTGATCGTGATGCTGCCGCCGGTCTCGCCGGCACTCGTGCCCGAGGCGTCGAGCGTGCCCGAAACCTTGGCCGCGCCCGCGGGACCCGCGTCGAGCACGATCTCGCCGTTGACCACCGCGGCGCCGGTGGCTTCGACGATCCCCGTGGTGTTGATGACATTGTCGAGCACGCTGCGCGCCGCCCGCGCCGTCAGCAGCACTTTGCCGCCCGCCGCGTCGATCGCGCCGGAGTTCGCGACCAGCGCCGCGGCCGGTTGGCCGTCGCGCAACAGCGGCTGCTGCAGCACCGGCCCGGTGATCTCGAAGCTCAAGAGCTTGTCGCCGCTGAAATCGACGGTGAAGCCGCTGGCGCCGCCGAGCACGACGCTGCCGAGATTGGCCTCGATCAGTCCCTGATTGTCGATCCGCGGTCCCGCCAGCACGACCGAACCGCCGCTCGCGGCTGTGATCGTGCCGAAATTCACTACGGCGGCGGTGGCATCGCTGGAGGCGATGCCGAAGCTGTAATGGCCCGCGAGGAAGTCCTGATCGCGGATGTCGGAGGTGGTGGCGATCAAGCCGCCGACATTGATCGTGCTGCCGTGTCCAAACAGAATTCCGTTCGGGTTGATGAGCCAGACCTGGCCATTGGCGGCAAGATTGCCGTTGATGAACGAGCCGCTTTGACCGAGCACGCGGTTGAGCGCGATGGCGCTGCTGTCCGGCTGCTGGAAGGTGACCGACGCGCCGCTCGCGATCGAAAAGTTCTGCCAGTTGAGAATGGCCTTTTCGGTGGTCTGCTGAATGATCGTGCTGGTGGCGCTGGGCGTCGACAAGGCGGCCTGGCCGGCGGCGACGCTGAGGCCCTTGAGCTGCGCCTCAGCAGCGGGACAGGCGAGGACCGCGACGGCGGCGCAGCCCGTGGCCAACAGGATCGCGCCTCGGCTTGTAGCGAATGATCGGCTCATCGCATCGCCCCTGCGTTAAAATCTGACGGCGGCATCGACCAAGACCTTGGCCGAACGCTTGCCTTCGTCGCTGCCCGGCACGGCTCTGAGCTGTTGTGCGAACTCGATACCGGCAGTGATGTCGTGCGGCAGCCCGACGCGGATGCCGGCCCCGGTCGAGGCCAGCCGCTCGTCCGCGCCGCCGGTGCTGTGGATCTCCCAGACCCGCGCCGCGTCGAAGAACAGGTAGGGCTGCAGCAGCTCGATCTTGATGTCGGGAAGGCGCGTATCGTAGCGCAGCTCCGCCGAAACGCCGAGGCCGCGATCGCCGGTGATGGCGGCCGGGTCGTAGCCGCGGCCGATCTGCGTCCCGCCGAAGGTGACCTGCTCCCCGTCGACGACGCGCTCGAAAGCGTATTGCCCCTGAAGCCAGAGCGCCAAGCTGATCGGGCCCACGAGGCTGCGCGTATGGTGGAGGTTCACCGTCAGCTTGGTGAAATCGGTATGGGCTTCGGGAACCGAAAGCTCCGGCGAGTCATTCGACGTGGCCCCGAAGAAGGGCAGACCCTGGGCGATGTCGAAGAGCGCCGTCCAGCTCCCGCCGAGGAAGCCATTGCGCAGATAACTTGCTCCGATGTCGAAGACGCGCCACTGGTCGTGGCTGAACTGCTGACCGAGCAAGTTGACGGTCGCGTCCTGGACGGTAATTCCGGTGTCGAGCAACAGGCTTTCGTCACGCGTCCGTAGGATCGGATAGCTGAAGCGCGGACCGACGGCGATGCTGTCGGTCAGCACCTGAAGCTGCTGCAACGTCAATCCCGGGGCGCCGCGGCTCACGGTCACGATCATGCTCGCCATCGCGCCGTCCTCGCCGATGGGATAACGATAGCGCGCCTGGCCGAGAATACGCTCGGAGGGGTCGTCGGGCGCCATGGCGACACTCGCCGCGAGCTGGTCGCCGGCGTCGATCAGCGAGTTGAACTCGACATCGCCGCCCAATGTCCAAACGCCGGAGAAGCGCGAGCCGCGATTGTCGAGGGCCAGGCCGCCGCTGACCGGCGTCTCCACGACGTTGACCACGAGATCCGACGCGCCGAGCGCGTTGGGCGAGGGCCGCAGCACGCCGGAAGCGGCGACGCCGGGCAGATCGTTCGTCAGCAGCAGGGCGCGCTCGATCGTGCCGACCTCGAGCGGTCGCGAGGCGAGGACCGACTGCAGATAGGCCTTGATTCGCCGCTGCATCGCCTCGCCGCCGCCATCGACCGAGACCGCCGCGACGTAGCCCTCGATGACGTCGATGGTGAAGATGCCGTCGCCGACGCGCTGCGGCGGCACATAGGCGCGGGTCAGAATGAAGCCGGCGCGGCGATAGGAATCCTCGATCCGGTCGGCGACGTCGAGGATGTCCGTGAGGGTGACCTGCTTTCCGATCATTCCCGCGTAAAGCGGCCGAAAGCTTTCGGGCGGCAGGGTCTTGGCGCCGATGATGCGGATGTCCGTCAGCAGGAAATGCACTTCATCGACCGCGCGCGGCACCGGCGAGCGCTGCGGTGCCTCAATGCTGAAATCAAATTTGGGCTGCGCCGGCGCTTCCGGCAGCGGGCGTTCGCGCCCGGGCTCGACGGCGCCGGGCAACTGGCGCGGCGGCACCTGGGCGAAGGCGGGCCGAACCAAGGCAAAGCCGACCCAGCGCAAGCTCTCGGCAAGCTGGATCAGCACCAGCACGATGGCGACGGGCGCAACCCGCAGGAGCAGGATATAGACCTGGCCCTTCAATTACTTGACCTCCCGCAGCCGCGCTTCCGCGGCGCCGGCGCTTGATCAGCGCCATTTGAGGCAAGTTTTCCACAATTGCGCCGTATTCAGCAAGTCGAAACGGCCGAAATCGCTGGCTGTCACAATTGTGATAAATAGTTCGGGCCGGACCGGAAAATAACTTGAAGGCGCCTCGCGCGGCCTCGGGCGCCGCGCGGCAAGACGGGAGAGCGCTAGATCTGGTCGATCGAGCCGAAGTCGAAAGTGCTGTCGGGCGGATTCTCGCCGACGCGGACGGTCGTGTCGTTGACGAAGTGATAGGGCGGCACCGGCAGATTGTAAGGGGCCGGCACGCCCTTGAAGACACGGCCCGCGAGGTCGTAGCGCGAGCCATGGCAGGGGCAGAAATAGCCGCCCGGCCAGCTCGGACCGAGTTCGCCTCCGGGCGCCGCTTCGAATCTAGGAATACAGCCGAGATGCGTGCAAATGCCGACGATGACGAGATAGTCCGGCTTGATCGACCGGGCCCAATTTTTGGCGTAGTTCGGCTGCTGCAGCTCGACGGAGTCGGGATCGCGGAGCTGGTCGGTTGTGTCCGGCGATTGCAGGGTCTTCGCCTGCTCGGGCGTGCGGTGCAGGATGAAGGTTGGGCGCGAGCGCCAGAGCACGATGATCTGCTGGCCCGGCTGGATCGGGGTGAGGTCGATGTCGATGGGCGCGCCTGCCGCCAGAACGTCGGCCGCTGGATACATCGAATCGATGAACGGCCAGATCGCGGCGGCAGCGCCGATCGCGCCGATTGTGCCGGCGGCGATGGTCAGAAAGTCCCGGCGCGTCTCGCCTTCGCCATGGCCGGCGGTGCCGGTGGTCTCCGCTGTGCTCATTCTACGCGAGCTCTGCCCTGTGGTCGGCTGGCACGGGTATAGCGAAACCAGCCTGGGGGCGGCAACCATCGCGGCGTTTCCTGCCGGGGCGGGAGGCGGGTTGCGGCATCTTGCCGCGGGTCGGCGCCGAGCGACGGCTTTTCACAGGTGCCGAGTGGGAAATCTTTAGTGACGCGCACTTGACTCGTCCGGCGGTGATCGCGATGCTTAAATTCGGGGGCTTGCGCGGTGTCGATCCATTGCCTCCCGGCTCTTGGCCGGCGGACCGCGCGAGGTGTGACCACACCCGCGACGATCGGGAGATGGGATTGGCAAGCAACGGCAGGCCGGCACGGCAGGGGCTGTATGATCCTCGGCACGAGCACGATGCCTGCGGCGTCGGCTTCATCGCCCATATCAGGAACCGCAAGAGCCACGGGATCCTCGTCAATGGCCTGACGATACTAAACAATTTGGGCCATCGCGGGGCCGTGGGCGCCGACCCGCTGGCGGGCGACGGCTCCGGCATCCTGATCCAGCTTCCCGACAAGCTCTTCCGGGCCGAGGCCCGCCGTCTCGGCTTCAAGCTGCCGCAGCCGGGCCGCTACGGCGTCGGCATGGTTTTCCTGCCGCGCCATGCCGAGACGCGCCAGGCGTGCGAGGAGACGATCACGGATTTCATCGCCGCCGAGGGACAGACGCTGCTGGCTTGGCGCGACGTGCCGCGCGACCCCTCGGTCCTGGGCGAGAGCATCAAGCCGATCGAGCCGGTGATCCGCCAGTTCTTCATCGCGCGCGGCGACAATTGTCGCGACGCCGATGCCTTCGAGCGCAAGCTCTACGTCATCCGCAAGCAGTCGCACAAGGCGGTCCGCGCCCGCTCGCTGCCCGAGGGCGCGGCTTTCTACATTGCCAGCCTCTCGACCCGCACCATCATCTACAAGGGGATGATGATCGCCGAGCGGCTCGCTCGCTACTACGCGGATTTGCGCGACGAGCGCACCGAATCGGCGTTGGCGCTGGTGCATGCGCGCTTCTCGACCAACACTTTTCCGTCCTGGGAGTTGGCGCATCCCTTCCGCTATCTCGCGCACAACGGCGAGATCAATACGCTCCGCGGCAACATCAACTGGATGATGGCGCGCCGCCACGGCATGAGCTCGAAGCTCCTCGGCGCCGATCTCGACAAGCTCTGGCCGTTGATCGGCGACGGCAATTCCGACTCGGCGACGCTCGACAATTGCCTCGAGCTCCTGGTGGCCGGCGGTTATCCGCTGCCGCATGCGCTGATGATGATGATTCCCGAGGCCTGGGCCGACAATCACCTGATGGACCATAAGCGGCGCGCCTTCTACGAATATCACGCGGCGCTGATGGAGCCGTGGGACGGTCCGGCGGCACTGGCCTTCACCGATGGGCGACAGATCGGCGCAACACTCGACCGCAACGGGCTCAGGCCGGCGCGGTTCTTCGTCACCTCGGATGACCTCGTGGTCATGGCGTCGGAGGCGGGCGTGCTCGACGTGCCCGAGGAGCACATCCTCCGCAAATGGCGGCTGGAGCCGGGCCGCATGTTGCTCGTCGATCTCGAGCGCGGCCGCATCATCGACGACGACGAGCTCAAGGCCGACATCGCCTCGGTGCATCCCTACCAGGCCTGGCTCGACAAGACGCAGATCAAGCTCGAGACCCTGCCGGACGAAGTGGCGCCGATGCCGCCGCCCAAGGAGGTGCTGCTCGACCGGCAGCAGGCCTTCGGCTACACGCAAGAGGATCTGCGCTTCTTCCTGAAGCCGATGGCGCTTTCGGGCGAGGATACGGTCGGCGCGATGGGGCGCGACACGCCCTTGGCCGTGCTCTCGCACCGGCCCAAGCTGCTCTTCGACTATTTCCAGCAGCGCTTCGCCCAGGTCACCAACCCGCCCATCGATTCGATCCGCGAGCAACTGGTCATGTCGCTCGTGTCGCTGATCGGGCCGCGGCCGAACCTCTTGGATCTCGAGACTGCCGGCAAGCACATCCGGCTCGAGCTGCACCAGCCG
>DATNIY010000113.1:0-60576 GCA_035604195.1 Allostellaceae bacterium | reverse complement strand
CGCACCGCGCCGCGGGCGGAGCTGGTCGAGCAGGAATTTGTAGTCCTCGCGATAGATCACCAATACCACCGGCTTCTCGTAGATCGGATTGCCGGATTTGCCGACCTTGGCGCGCCAGTGCTGCGCGAGGAAGGGCTGGAGATGGGTGATCTGCTCCTCGAATTCGTGCGCGGACTGGCCGGAGAAACTCACCTCGTGCCAGACCAGGCTCGTCGCCGCGGTCACCGAGCCGGGCGTGAGCCAGGGCGCTTCGGAATAATACATGTTGGTGACGACCAGCACCGTCGCGGGATGCTCGCAGAAGCGGTCGGGCATCTTCTCAAGCGCGAGCCGCACGTCCTCGAGGCTGATCTCCTTGCCGACGATGTAAAAGGGCGTCGTCGGGAAGCGCCGGTGCGTCGCGCGCATGACGCGGGTCAGCACCGTGCCGTCACCGATTCCGGCGTCGAAAATGCGCAGCCCCGGCGGGCGCGGCTCAATATGGGCGAGCTCCGCCGCGACCCGGCCGGCGATCACCCATTTCTCGCTGCAGGTGGTGACGAAGAGCAGATATTTCTGCCGGTTGTCGTAGAAGCGGAAGCCCTTGCCGGGGGATTCGGCGGGCGCTTCCGGCTCAGGCGCTGCGGCGCGACCCGGGCGGACGATGATGGCCGGGCGCGGACGATCGGTCTGATGGCCTTTGATGAAACTCCGCACCCGCTCGATGGTGTCGCCGGTCACGCGCCCGCCGAAGCGCAGGCGACTGACCAGCTTGCCGTCATTGACGGCGAGGCGGCCGAAGGTCGTTTCCGCGATGCCGGCGCGCCGGCAATAGTCGGAGATTTCATTTAGCAGCCCGTCGCTCCGCTCTCGCCGCATTCCTCCCTCGATCGCAAGATTTGGGCTTTTGCAACATTCGAGGTCAGCACGGCGCGGCGTTCAACCACAAAACCTCCCACGAAAGACGTGGGCAAAACCGTGGGATAAATCCCAAAGAAACGGGGCGTCAGCTTCGCGGCCAGAGTTCGGCCGAGGCGAGGCGCGCGCCCTCGGCCAGCGCTTGGAGCTTGGCCCAGGCGATGCTCGGATGGATCTCGTGCGAGCCGGCGAAGGTGGCAAACCCGCAATCCGCGCCCGCGATGACGCGCTCGCGGCCCACCACCGCGGCAAAGCGCAGGATGCGCTCGGCCACCAATTCGGGGTGCTCGACCAGAACCGAAGTGTGGGTGATGACGCCGGGTATGAGGATTTTGTCCTCGGCGAGCTTCACGCTCTCCCAGACGCGCCATTCATGCTCGTGGCGCGGGTTCGCGGCCTCGAAGGAATAGGCGCCGGCGCGGATCTTGAGGAGGATGTCGACGATGTCGCGGAGCGCCATGTCGTGGATGCGCGGGCCCATGTTGATGCTGTAGCAGGTGTGATAGCGCACCTTCTCCGGCGGAATGCCCCGCAACGCATGGTTCAGCGCCTCGACGCGAACCTCCGCCCATTTGCGGCATTCGGCGACGCTCAGGCGGGGCTGCAGGATGTAGTAGGTGACGAGCCGGGGATCGTCGATCTGCAATAGAAATCCGGCATCGACGATGGCCTGGTATTCCTCGTGCATGGCATCGGCGATGGCGAAGAGATAGTCCTCGTCGGTCTTGTAGTAGGCGTTGCGCTGCCAGCCCTCGATGTTGGTCGGGGAAATGGCGGGCAGGAAGGCTTCGACGATCGAGAGGCCGGCGAGCGCCGCCTTGAAATTGGCAATGTCCGTCTGCAGCTGGGTCACGCCCTGGTAGCGGATCGGGCCGGTGCAGACCATTTGAACGCCGCGGCCGCCGCCGCTGCGCTGCGCCGCCTCGGCATAGAATTCCGGAAACGACGCCGCCTCGCGCGATGTGGCCCAGGCGTCGGCGCGGGGGCCGGCCGGCTCGATCCCGCTCAGGCGCTCGTTGACGTAGGTGACGAAGCCGGGCTTGCTCTGTTCGCCGTCGTCGATGATGTCGAGCCCGAGCGCGAGCTGCTTGCGGACGATCTCGGCCACGGCGCCGCGCACCCGCGCATCATAGGCGCGGCGATCAATCGGCTTGCCCTGCTCGCGGTCGTCGGTCATCGCGATCAGATCGTCCGGACGGGGCAGGCTTCCGACATGCGTGGTGAGGATCCTTTCGCTGCTTCGCCGCATCGTCCTGCGCCTCCTGCCGGAATCTGTTTGCCAAGCCGTGCCGTCTTCGCGGCATTATGCGGATCGCCGATCTTTTCGGTCAACCGGCCGGCACGCGGCGGCCCGCACGATCGGCCGCGCCGCCCGCGACGGCGACCACCCCCTCGCTCGGAGGAGTTCCATCCCATGACCGGCCTTTCCTTCACCTTCGCCTGCAGCCTTTATGACCGCGTGCTGCCGCTCTATACCGGCGAGGTAAAGCCCGACGGCATCGATCTCAACTTCATCGTCATCGACGATCCGCGCCAGACCTTCGACCGGATGGGCGGCGGCCTCGAATTCGATTCGTCGGAAATGTCGAGCTCGGAGTTCATCAGCCGCAAAAGCGCCGGCAAATGTCCGTTCGTCGCGCTTCCGGCCTTCGTCTCGCGCGTCTTCCGCCACGGCCTGATCTTCGTCAATCGCCGGTCGGGAATCCGGGCGCCGAAGGATCTCGAGGGCAAGCGCATCGGCGTGCCGCTCTACACCATGACCGCCGCGATCTTCATTCGCGGCATTCTCAAGCATGAATACGGCGTGGATCTCTCGCAGGTCCATTGGGTGCAGGGCGCGATCAACAAGCCCGGCGCGCACGGTGCGCCGGCGGTGCCGCCGCTGCTCAAGCCGGTGTCGATCGAAAACAACAACAGCCGGAAATCGCTCAGCGATCTCCTCGAACAAGGCGAGATCGACGCGATCATCGGCACCGACAGGCCCGACGCGATGCGCCATAATCCGGAGATCGCGCGGCTCTTTCCCGACTTTCGCGAGGTGGAAAAGGAGTTCTACCGGCGCACGCGGATTTTTCCGATCATGCACCTGGTGGTCATTCGCCGCGATGTCTATGAGCAGCACCCGTTTGTCGCGACCAGCCTCTACAACGCGCTATGCCGGTCGCGCGAATTGGCGCTGGCGAAAATGAAGTACTTGGGGACGTTGCGCTACATGCTGCCGTGGATGACCGCGGACCTCGACGAGATCGACGAGGTCTTCGGCGGCGATCCCTGGCCCTATGGCGTCGAGGACAATCGACCGACGCTCGAGGCGCTGGTGACCTACCTGGCGGAGCAGTCGCTTATCGCCGCACCTATCCCCGTGGCGGACCTCTTCGTCCCCACCTATGGTCGGCCATGAGCACTTCGATGGCTCGCCCGGTGACGGGATCGAAACGAACGAAATACCTCTTGTTAGGATAGATGAATCCGCGCACCGGGTTGACGCGGCCATAAGATTGCGTCCGCTGCCATTCGACGCGGACATCGCTCCAGTCGTTGTGCCGGGAAACGTCGATCACCGATACCGCCACTTCGATCTCGCCCCTGCGGCTGCCGGTCTCCCAATTGGCCTGGTCGATCAGGATCTCGCGCGGCCCGCGAACGGCGCGAACCACCGCGACATGGCCGAGGCGCATGGCGTTCGTTTGCGCGAAGACCATCACGGCGCCGGGCTGTGGCCGGCGGCCGCGCGCATAGCTGCCGGCGGCCGCGTCCCACCAACGCCAGGCGTCGCCGATGAGCGCAAAGCCGGTCGTGGCTCTGGCATAGGCGACGCAATCCATCGCCGATGCCGGCGTCAGACACGCCAGGAAGGCAACGCCCAGGGCCGCGGCTACGCCGACGCAGCTTCGGGCGCGCAATGTTCTTGCAGCTCTCATACAGGCGCAGGATCGCACCGACCTTATAATATTTCCTTGACACGGGTATTTTTGTCACAGCCGCCGGAGCGGCTCAGCCGCGCTTCATCGCTTCGCCGCTTGACGCCAGGCCTCGATGGCGCGGAATGCGCTGCGGAATCCTTCGGCGGCGACGGGGACGCCGGCATAGACCCCGGCCTGCAACAAGATTTCCGCGATCTCGTCTTCGCTGACGCCGTTGTTGAGGGCGCCGCGGGTGTGGACTTCGAGCTCCGCCCAGCGCGCCAGCGCCGTGAGCATCGCGATGTTCAGCATGCTCCGCGTCCGGCGGTCGAGCCCCGGCCGGACCCAGACATTGCCCCAACAATGGTCGATGGTGAAATCGAGAAAATATTTATTGAAAGGATCCGGGTTCTTGCCTTTGTCGACATAGGCCGCGCCGAGCACGTCGCGCCGCACCTGCGCGCCGTCGCGGTGCCGCTCGTCGATCGTCTTGGGTTCGCTCATTTTTCCATGCTCCCTTTCGCTAGCTTTGTCTCAACTCATTTGCAACGGCGAGGTCTATCGTCCCGCCACGCTCGCGCCGCCGAAGCGCTCCTGCCACCGGGGAATGACGGCCTTGTTGTAGACGTTGTCCGGCACTTGGCCGGAGAGCGCGGCGACGACCGAGCGCGTCGCCCAAAGGATGCCCGGCCGCAGTTCGCCGTCGTCGTTGAAGGAGGCGGCGTGCGGCGACATCAGCACCTTGTCGCCCAATTGACGCAGCGGTGAATCGGCCGGAACGGGCTCCTCCTCGAATGCGTCGATCGCCGCGGCGCGGAGCTTCCCGGCGGCGAGCGCGCGGGCGAGTGCCGCCTCGTCCACGACCTTGCCGCGCGCGGTGTTGATGACGATGGCGGAGGGCTTCATCAGGGCGAGCTGCGGCGCGGCCAGCATGTATCGCGTCTCCTTGGTCAGCACGACATGGAAGGAGACGACGTCGGATTGGCGCAGCAGCGTCTCGTAATCGACCCGCTCGGCGCCGGCGAGAAGGAAGCGCGCGGGCTCGATATAGGGATCGTAAGCCAAGAGCCGCACGCGCCAGGGCGCCAACAATTGCGCGACCCGCGTGCCAATGCGACCGAGCCCGACGAGCCCGATGGTGATGCCGGGATAGCCGTCCGACTGGCGGCTGCCGACGAAGGTGGTGGAGAGATAAGGCTCGCGCCATTGGCCGGCGCGGATCGCGGCGTCGCGCTCCCTGATCTTCTTCAGATGCGCAAGCATCACCGCCATCGTCGTCTCGGCGACGCCGAAGCAATTGGCCTCGGTCGGCGCGTGGCAAACGAGGATGCCGAACTCGGTTGCGGCTTCGACATCGACGTCGTCGACGCCGACGGTGTATTTGGCGACGATGCGCAGGCGCTGGGATCCCTCGATCACGGTGCGGCTGATCGGCGTATGCCGCATCGACGTGCCCATGAGCGCGACGGCATCGCGCGCCGCCGCGGCGAGCGCTTGCTCGTGGTCGCCGCGCGGCAGGAGCCAGGCCGGATCGCCGAGCGCGAGCTCGCAGCCGGTGCCTTCGAGCTTCTGGATCACGTCCGGCGGTTCTTCGCGCGGCGCGAAGATGAGAATTTTCGGCTTCGACATCGGGCCCCCTCGGCGATTGACGGCGCGCCACGCGGTCCCGTCGCGGGGCCGCGGCGCAATGAGCGGCGAGAGCTTTCCGGCGAACCGGCGCCAAGTCAAGTTTCGCCGGAGCGATCGGTCCGAAGCCTCGCTACCGGTCGAAATCTCCCGCCCTCGGCTTGACTCGTTCGTCCCGGCGGGCGGAGAGTCGAGCTTGCCCTGTCCTTGCCTCGGGAGACCCTGATGGAAGAGCATGTCGTTTTCAGCTCCGCCGGGTTGCGGTTGGCCGGGGTCCTCCATGTCCCCAACAATTTGCGCCCGCGCGAGCGCCGGCCGGCGTTTCTCGTCCTCCATGGTTTCGGCAGCAATAAGCAGAGCGGAAACGCGGTCGGCCCGGCACGCATGCTGATGGACTGGGGATATTGCGCGCTGCGCTTCGACATGCGCGGCTGCGGCGAGAGCGAGGGGCCGCGCGGTCGGCTCATTTGCCTCGAGCAGGTCGAGGACACCGGAAACGCGTTGGCCTTTCTAGCGACGCGTCCCGAGGTCGATGCCGAGCGCATCGCCTGCATCGGCAGCAGCTTCGGCGCGGCGGTCGCGCTCTATGCCGGGGGCGTCGAGCGGCGCATCGCCGCGGTCATTTCCTCCGGCGGCTGGGGCGACGGCGAGAAGAAATTCCGCCGGCAGCATGCCAGTCCCGAGGCGTGGCGCAAATTCACCGCCATGCTCGAGGAGGGCCGCAAGCTGCGCGAGCGCAGCGGAAAGTCGATCATGGTGCCGCGCTACGACATCGTGCCGATTCCGCCGCACCTCCGTGGCAATCTCGCCAAGGACTCGATCATGGAATTCCCGTTCGAGACGGTCGAGAGCATGTATGGCTTCCGCGCCAATGACGTCGTCGGCGCAATCGCGCCGCGACCGCTGCTGCTGCTGCACGCCGCCAATGATTCGGTGACGCCGACCGAGCAATCGATCGACCTGTTCGCCCGGGCCGGACAGCCGACGGACCTGCATCTCATGGCCGATGTCGATCATTTCATGCTGGCGGAAGGCAACACGCGGGTGATCGCGCTCATCCGCAATTGGCTCGATACGTACTTTCCCGTGCGCCCCGCGGCCGGAAGCTGAGCGGCGGCGGCTTACGGGAACAGATCCGGCGGATCGGCGAGCCTGCCCGGCACGAGATCGCTGGCGGTGACGCCGACCAGGCGGAAGGATGAGCCGTCGATCTCCCGCGCCAGCACCGGCTGCACCGCGCCCAGAATGATTTCCGGGCGCATCGTCGGATCGCGCGGACGACAGGCGCGGGTGATCGTGCGCCAGTCCGAGCGGCGCAACTTCAAAGTCAGGTTCGCCGCGGCGAGATCGGCGCGCTTGAGCCGCTCGGCGACGCGCGCACAGAGCGCCGCCAACTCCTCCTCGATCTCCGCATAGGTCGCGAGGTCGCGGGCGAAGGTGGTTTCGGCGCCGACGCTGACCGCCTGGCTGCGCCCGGCGCCGACGCGGCGCTGATCCTCGCCGCGCGCATGGCGCATCAGCCCCCGGCCCCAACGGCCGAAACGGTGGATCATCTCGTCCTCCTTGGCGTGGCGCAATGACTCGACCGTGTCGAAGCCGAGCGCTTCGAGCTTGCGCGCCATCACCGGGCCGACGCCGGGCAGGGCTGCGGGCTTCATCGGCCCGATGACGCTGAGCGCGTCCGCTTCGCCGATGATCCGGAAGCCGCGGGGCTTGCCCAAATCGCTCGCGATCTTGGCCAGCATCTTGTTGGGGGCAAGACCGATCGAGACCGTCACGCCGACGCGCCGCTCGACGAGGAGCGCGAGCCGCGCCAGCGCGCGTGCCGGCGGCTCGGAGGATTCGGCACCGCTCAGGTCGAGATAGGCCTCGTCGATCGAGACTTGCTCGACGACCGGCGCGGCCATCGCCATGAGCTCGCGGATGCGCCGTGATTCGCGCCGGTACTTTTCCATATCCGGGCGAATCACCGTTGCTTCGGGACACAGCCGCAGCGCCTGGCCCATCGGCATTGCCGAGCGCACGCCCGAGCGCCGCGCGACATAGCAACAGGTCAAGACCACGCCGCGCGCCCGGCCGCCGACGATCACCGGCAGCGGCCCGAGCTCCGGCCGATCGCGCCTCTCGATGGCGGCATAGAAGGCGTCGCAATCGACATGGGCGATCGCAAGCCGCGCGAGTTCGGGATGAGCGAGGAGCCGCGGCGAGGAGCAGGCGGGGCACACCGCGCCGGGCCGAGCCTCCGCATCATCGAGCCGGCCGCAATCCCGGCACAGTCGCGTTGCGTGCTCTTCCGCGGGTAAAGCCACGGCTCCCTGCGTTCGCAGTTTGTTCCGGACGCGATTGTAATCACGCCTTCATCGCGACGGTCAAGCCGGCGGCACGCGCAACCGCTGCGCCAAGCGCTCGAAACCGGAATCGGCCAGGATGGCGAAGAGCGCGGTCACGACGGCGCCTTGCAGCACATAGGGCAGCTTGTCGCTGACCAGGCCGTCGATGATCGGCGTGCCCAAGGTCACCGCGCCGACGGTCGAGCCGATCGCGGCGGTGCCGATATTGATGATGACCGAGGTTCTGACGCCCGCAAGGATGACCGGTGCCGCGAGCGGCAGCTCGACGTGCCGGAGGAGCTGCAGCTTCGTCATTCCCATGGCCTCGGCCGCCTCGCGTGTCGCCGGCGGGACGCTTTCGAGCCCGGCAAGCGTGTTCTCGATGATCGGCAGAAGTCCATAGATCGTCAGCGCGCACAATGTCGGCAGCGCGCCATAACCCACGGCCGGCACCGCTAGGGCGAGGATTGCGACCGGCGGAAAGCTCTGGCCGATCGTGGCGATTGTATCGAGCATCGGCCGGAAGGCGCGGCCTTGCGGCCTGGTCACGAGCACGGCGAGGCCGATCGCGATCACGGTCGAAACGGCGCTCGACTCCGCGACGATTGCGGCATGCGCCAAGAGCAGATCGAGGAACGAGGAAATGCCGTAAACCGGCGGCTGGACATCGGGAAAAGCCCAAGCGAAGACCGGCGCCGTCGTCGGCATGAGCGCGACGAGAAGCGCGAGGGCGATGATGCCCCAAACGAGCGGGTCGGTGACGAGCCGCCGGCGTCGCGCGCGCGGCATGGTCAGCGCACCAGATCCGCGAGCAGGACCGATCCGGCGACGCCGCCCTCGGCATCGGCGACCGGGAGGCGATCGGCGCGCCGCAGGATCATCTGCGCGAGCGCATCGCGCAGGGAGAGTGCCGGATCGACCGGCTCGCCGGCGGAGATCTCGCCGCGGCGCAAGCGCTCCGACACGGGGCTGAGCGCCAGGAGCTTCAATCCGGCCTCGGACCGGCCGACCAAGTCGCGGACGAAATCTCCGGCCGGATGCTCGAGAATGTCGCGCGGCGACCCGAACTGCACGAGCTGTCCGTCATGCAGGATGGCCACGATATCGGCAAGCCGCAGCGCCTCGTCCATGTCGTGCGTGACGAAGAGGATCGTCTTGCCGGTCGCGGCGTGAATCCGTGCGAGCTCGTCGGCGAGCGCCTGGCGCGTGATCGGATCGAGCGCGCCCAAGGGCTCGTCCATCAGCAACACCTCCGGGTCGGCGGCCAGCGCTCGGGCGAGGCCGACCCGCTGCTGCTGGCCGCCGGAGAGCTGATGCGGGTATTTGCGGCGATGCTCCTCTTCGAGCCGAACCAGCGCCATGAGGTCGCGGACGCGCTCGGCGATGCGCGCTTCCGGCCATTTCAGCAATCGCGGCACTGTCGCGATGTTGCGCTCGACCGACCAATGCGGAAACAGCCCGATCGACTGGATGGCGTAGCCGATGCGTCGGCGCAGCGCCTCCGGCGGCACTTGCGCAATATCCTCGCCGCCGACGCGGATCGCGCCCGAGGTGAGCGGCACGAGGCGATTGACGAGCTTCAGGGTGGTCGATTTGCCGGACCCGGACGATCCGACGAGAACGCAGAACTGGCCGCGCCCGACGGTGAAGGACACATCGTCGACCACCCGCTTGCCGCCATATTCCTTGACGACGTTCCGCAATTCGATCATGGCGACCTCCGCCTGGCGGCAAGCGTGATGAGAAGACGCATCGCGAAATCGGCCGCGAGCGCCAGAAAAATCGTCGGCAGCGCGCCGAGCAGAATGAGATCGATGGCGTATTGGCCGAGGCCCTGAAAGACGAAGCTGCCAAGACCGCCCGCGCCGACCAGCGCCGCCACGACGGCAAGGCCGATCGCCTGCACCATCACGATCCGGAGCCCGGCCAGAAACACCGGCAGACCCAGCGGCAGCTCGATCCGCCAAAAGATCTGGCGCGGCGTCATTCCCATGCCGATCGCGGTCTCGATCACGGCGGGATCGACGGCGGCGATGCCGGTCTCGGTGTTGCGCACCACCGGCAGGAGCGAATAGAGGACGAGCGCCACAACCGCGGGCGCCGCGCCGATGCCGCGCACCCCGATGGCCCCGAGCGCCGGCACGCTCACCGCCAAGGCGGACAGAGGCGCGATCAGAAGCCCGAACATGGCGACGGAAGGAATGGTCTGGAGCAGATTCAACGCCGAAAAGATCCCCGCCCTCCGCCGCGGCCGGCGCGCGGCGAGAAGGCCGAGCGGCACGCCGATCGCCACCGCCGGAACGAGAGCGCCGAAGACGAGCGCGCAATGCCGGCCGAACTCCGCCGCGAAACTCGCCCGCCGGATCGCGTATTCGCGCATGATCGAGAGCGAGTCGAACAGGCCATGCGCCGCCATGACGCCGATCAGGCCGATGGCGGCGAGCGCGACCATGAGACGCAAGAGCGGCCTGGCATCGAGCCGCTGCAGCGCGTCGATGATGGCGAGCGCGGCGCAAAGGCTCGCGATCCAGAACGCCGGCCCCAGCGAAGTCCGCGCGGCGGGGCTGGCGCCCACGGCGAGCGAGGTTGCGGCTTCCCCCGCGCCGTAGAGCAGCAGCAAGAGCAAGCCCGCCGCTCCCACAATCGTCATACCGAGGAGCCGCCGGCTCTGGCGCAGGAAGGCAGCGGCCGCGAGCGCGAGGCCCAATGCAGCAATGCAAGCGAGCGTCGGTCCATCGACCGCGTCCCACAAGGCGATCGGCCGACCGGAGACGAGACGGTTGGGCGCTTCGCCGACGAAGCCGGTCGCGGCGATCGCCACCGCGGCGGCAACCGTCAAGCCGAGCAGCACCGGATTGCGCGGGCCGCTCACTCGATGAAGCCTTTGGCGCGGAGGTAGTCGGCGGCGACGGCGGTCGGATCGAGACCCTCGACCGCGATCTTGGCATTGAGCCGCTGCAAGGTCTCGAGCGTCAAGGAGCGGAACACCGGGTCGAGGATGGATGGCATCTCTGGGTGTCGTTCGATCACCGCAGCGCGCACGACCGGCGCCGGCTGATAGACGATCTGCGCGCCCTTGTCGTCGGCGAGCGCAACCAATCCCAGGACAGCGAGCGCGCCGTCCGTGCCATAGGCCATCGCCGCATTGACGCCGGAAGTACCTTCGGCGGCGGCACGGATCGTGGCGGCGGTGTCGCCCCCGGCGAGAACGAGAAGTTGGCTCTGCTTGAGCGTGAAGCCATAGAGGCGCTCGAAGGCGGGAAGGGCGCTCGGGCTCTCGACGAACTCGGCCGAGGCCGCGAGCCTGACCCGGCCGCCCGCCACAACATAGCGCGCGAAGTCGCTGAGGGTCGCGAGCCTCTGCGACATGGCGAGATCCTTGCGCAAGGCGATCGCCCAAGAGTTGTCGGCGGGCGCTGGCGCGAGCCAGACCAGACGGTTCCTCTCCCAGTCGAGCGCCTTCACTTTCTCATAAGCGCGCCCGGCGTCCTTCCAGACGGGATCGGATTCGAGCTTGAAGAAGACCGCGCCGTCGCCGGTGTATTCGGGATAGATGTCGATCTGGCCGGCCAGAATGGCGCGACGGACAATCTCGGTCGGGCCGAGCTGGCTCTTGTTCTCGACGGATATGCCGTGCCGCTCGAGCAGCAGCGCGATCATGTTGCCGAGCAGCGCTCCTTCGGTGTCGATCTTCGATGCGACCACGACGGTATCGGCCGTTGCCGCGGCGGGAGGCGGCAGCGCGGCGAAGACCGCCGCGGCAAGAGCGCCGATCAGCCAGGTCCTCATCGCGCCGGCAACGCCGCGCCCGCGACGCGATGGGCCAAGGGTCCGAGGCCGATCAGCGGGCAGACTGCCTCACAGCGATCCCCAGATTTCGGTCGCGGTCTCGACGATCAGCTGCAGCTTGCGGCGCTGGATCTCCGGCGTGATCTTGTTGCCGTGATGGGAGCTGGCGAAGCCGCATTGCGGACTGAGGCAAAGCTGGTCCAGCGGCACGTATTTCGTCGCCGCTTCGATCCGGCGCTTCAGCTTGTCCTTCGCTTCGAGCTCGGGCTCCTTGGTGCTGACCAGGCCGAGAACGACGCGCTTGCCCTTGGGCACGAAGCGCAAGGGCTCGAAGCCGCCGGCGCGTTCGGTGTCGTATTCGAGGAAGAAGCCGTCGACGGCGGCGTTGCCGAACAGCTCCTCCGCGACGTTGTCGTAGCCGCCCGACGCCATCCACATGCTCTGGAAATTGCCGCGGCAGGTGTGGATCGTGACGCGCAGCGAGGCCGGCCGATCGGCGATAAGCGCGTTGATGGCGCCGACATAGAGCGCCGGCAGCTTCTTCGGGTCGTCGCCGTCCCGGCGGATCTGGCCAAGAATCTCTTCATCGCAGAGATAAGAGAACGAAACGTCGTCGAGCTGCAAATAAGTCAGCCCGGCCGCGGCGAGATCGCGGATCTCCTCGCGATAGGCCTGCTTCAGATCGGCCCAGAACGCCTCCATGTCCGGATAGGCGCTCGGGCTCACGACCTTGCGGCCGCCGCGCATGTGGAGATAGGTCGGGGATGGGATGCAGATTTTGGGCGTCCGCTTGGTGACGGATTTCAGGAAGGCGAAGTCATCGAGCATGATCGGGCGCCGGCGCCGGATCTTGTCGCTCACCACGAGCATCGAATGGGTTTGCGCGGTCTCGCCGTGCGCGCCTTTGAAGCTGACGGCGTAGTCGGAATGGGTAGCCGTGATGCCGGAAAACCCGATGAGGAAATCGGTGTGCCAGAAGGCGCGGCGCATCTCGCCATCGGTTATGCTCTGCAATCCCACCGATTCCTCGAGCGCCGCCGCGTCGCGGATCGCGCGATCCTCGATTTCGCGGAGCTCGGCGGCGGAGATCTCGCCTTTTTCCCGTCGAGTGCGGGCGACGTGCACTTCCGGGGGGCGCAACAGGCTGCCGACGTGATCGGCGCGAAAGGGCGGCCTCGAAGCCTCGGGCATGGCGATCCTCCGCTTTGGATCGCCGGAGCTTAGCGCGTCGCGCGGATTCAGAAAACCGGCGTCCGCACATCTCCCGTCTTGCCCTCGCGCAGCTGGCGCGCGACCTCGGCCCCGTCGAAATAGGCGGCTTCGCCCTTGATGAGTCCGTTCTCGAAATAGATCCACAGCGCGATCGGGTAGAAGACCGGCTTGCCCGCGGATTCGGCGCCGAAGAAATTGCCCGGCCGCGGCGTCGTGCTGCACCAGCCTTGCCCGACGATCACCTTCTCGGTGCAGACGATGCGCTTGGCATAGAAGCCTTGGCCCGAGAAGACCTGGAAGCGCTGGCGGTAGAATTCTCGGACGTTCTCCCAGCCCCAGATCTCGGTGCCGGTGCCGTGGAAGATCTGAAACGGGTTGTTGCGCGTGACCGTCGCCATGGTGGCGTCGAGATCGCCGCTCCACTCGGCGATCATATGCGCCTTGAGGCAATCCCAGTTGTTGCGCGCCGCAACGCTGCCGTCGAAGCTCATCTCGGCGCTGAAATCGAAATCCTTTTCCGCGGCCATGATTGTCTCCCTCTTGACCGCAATCAGCGCCCGATGAGCGCGCGCACGGCCGCGGTAACGCGGCCCTCATCCGGCTGGACCAGCGGCTCGAGCGTGCGGCTCATCGGGATCGGCACATCCGCCGCGGCGAGGCGCGCCACCGGCGCGTCGAGCCAATCGAAAGCCGTTTCGCCGAGCGTCGCCGCAAGCTCGCCGGCCGCGCCATACTGCCGGCTGCCTCCATCGACGATTAGGGCGCGATTGGTCCGCTTGACGGATTCGACCAAGGTCTCGACATCGAGCGGCACTAAGCTGCGCGGATCGACGATCTCCGCCTCGATCCCCTCCTGCGCCAGGCGCGCGGCGGCGGACAGCGCGACCTGAACCATGCGGCCCAACGCCACCACCGTCACGTCGCGGCCGCGGCGCTTGATGTCGGCGCGGCCGAGCGGCACGAGAACTTCGCCCTCGGGGACGTCGCCCTTCATCCCGTAGAGCAGGCGGTCCTCGAAGACCAAGACCGGGTTGTCGTCGCGAATGGCGGATTTGAACAATCCCTTGGCGTCCGCAGGCGTCGACGGGATGACCACCTTCAATCCCGGCACATGTGCCGCCCAGGCATAGAGACTCTGCGAATGCTGCGGCCCGAGATTGGCCCCGGTTCCCATTGTCGTGCGCAGAACCAGCGGCACCGTGAAATTTCCATTCGACATGTAGTGGATCTTGGCCGCCTGATTGACGAGCTGGTCCATGACGAGGGTGAGAAAGTCGCCGAACATCACCTCGAAGATCGGACGCAGCCCGGTCATGGCGGCGCCCACGGCGATGCCGAAGGCGCCGGCCTCCGAGATCGGCGTGTCGATTACCCGGCCGGCGAAGGCGGCGTAGAGGCCCTCGGTCTGCTTGAAGACGCCGCCGGGTGCGCCGACATCCTCGCCCATGACGATCACCGCGGGGTCGCGGCGCATCTCTTCGAAGAGCGCCTCGAGCACCGCCGCGCGATAGGTGATCTGCCGCGCTTCAGGCATAGACGCGGCTCGCCAGATCCTGCGGCGCCGGCTCGGGCGCTGCTTTGGCGAAATCGGCAGCGGCGCGGATCGCCGCCGCGACCTCTTGCTCGAGCGCGTCGAGCCGGGGCTGGTCCGCGATGCGCTGCTCGAGGAGCTGGCGGGCGAGGCGAGGGATGGGATCCTTCGCCTGCCAGGCGCGGGCTTCCTCGCTGTCCTTGTAATCCTGCTTGTCGGCGACGTGATGGCCGCCGTAGCGGTAGGTGTTGCAGATGAGGAAGGAGGGCCCTTGGCCGGTGCGGGCGCGCGCCACCGCCGCTTCGGTCGCGGCGAGCACGGCCAGCACATCCATGCCGTCGATCATGCGCGAGGGGATGTCGAAGACCTCGCCGCGCGCGGTCAGGCTCTTGCCCGCGGTCACGTCCTCGATCGCGGTGTATTCGCCATAGAAGTTGTTTTCGCAGACATAGACCACCGGCAGCGACCAGATCGCCGCCATGTTCATCGCCTCGAACGCCAGCCCCTGATTGAGCGCGCCGTCGCCGAAGAAGCACACCGCGACCTGCCGCGTGCCGCGCGACTTGGCCGAGAGGGCGGCGCCGGTCGCCAAGGGAATGCCGCCGCCGACGATGCCGTTGGTGCCGAGATTGCCGGTCGCGGGATCGCTGACATGGAGCGAGCCGCTGCGTCCGCCGCAATAGCCGCTGGTGCGACCGAGAATCTCCGCGAGCAGAAAGTCCGGCCGCGCGCCCTTGGCAAGGCAATGGCCATGGCCGCGATGGCTGCTGGCGATGTAGTCGGAGCGCTCGAGTGCGGCGCAGACACCGACGGCATTCGCCTCCTGCCCGGCGCAGAGATGCACGAGCCCCGGCACCATGCCGCCGGTATAGAGGCTGCGTACCAGCTCTTCGAACTGCCGGATCAGAACCATGGCGCGATAGAGAGCGAGAAGATCGGGCAATCGCCTCCCCCTTGCAGTGCCGCGGACGCGGTAACCGCGGCGACCGGACATTGCGGCGGCGCGGCGACGGGCGCAAGAGGAAGTCCGAGCCGGAGGCTCAGAAGACCAGCGACTTGATGATGAGCGGGACGACGTTGGCGGGCTTTGCCACCGCGCCGATGTCGACGTAGTCGAATTGGCTGAGCTGCACCGAATCGATGGCGATGACCTTGGCGGAGGGGTCGATCTCGGTCGTGATGATCCGCCCGATGGTCATGCCGACATCGCCGTCGATGAGCAGCGCCAAGCCGGGCGGACGGCGCAGCGCCTCGGGCAAAGCGGCGCAGATGCCGGATGCAAGCGCGTGCAGATCCGCATGCAGCGGCTCCTCGCGCCAGGCGAACGACAGCGCGAAGCTGTCGCTGCCAGGATCGAGATCGGCGCCGGCGACGGCGCTCCGGACGATATTTTCGACGGCGCCGCGATCGCCCATCACCGCCGCCTCGAACCGGCAGGCCACGACCGGCAGGTTGCGCACGGGCAGGCACTCCGGATCGCTGATCAGGATGGTGTTGCCGCTCACTTGCACGGTGAATTGCGCTGCGCCGATCACCGTCGCGCGGATGCCCTGGCCCGAATCCCAGACCGGCGCCTCGATGTGATGATGGGCGAGCGCGTGTTGCAACTCGTTAGCGAGATCGGGACCGATGTCGCCGAAGCGACGCTTCTCGCGCTCGAACATGAACTCGGCGACGCCGCCCGAGAAGGTCAGCGCCGTCGGAACGAGATCGGCGTCGCGCCGCCAATCGGGCAGCTTCTCGGTCAGAAGCAGGCGCTGTCCAAGTTCGTCCAAGGGCGCGCCGCGGATCATGTCGATGAGCGGACCGGCCATGCGCCGCACGAGAAGCTCGCGGTTCGTCCGCGGCAGCACCGCGCCAAGGTTTAGCGTGAAGCCGAGGTCGCGCGCGACAATGCGCGCGGACTCCTCGATGCGGATCAAACGATGCTCGTCATCCTCGACGATGAGGCGGCCGCCCACGCCGATCGCGGCATTGCCCAATATCTCGCCGTCGCGCACCAGCGAGAATTTGCACGTCCCGCCGCCGATGTCGACGTTGAGCAGCGTGGCGTGACTGCGGCGCGACAGGGCGACGGTGCCCGATCCGTGCGCGGCCATGACGGCTTCGAGATGATGGCCGGCGGAGGCGCAGACGAACTTTCCGGCCTCGTCGGCGAACAAATCGGCGATGGCGCGCGCGTTGGGGCGCGTCAAGGCGACGCCGGTCAGGATCACGGCGCCGCTGTCGACCGCGCCGCGCGTCAGCCCGGCCGCGGCGTAGCTATCGCGGATGAAGCGGCCCAAAGCCTCGGCATCGATGAGTGTATCGCTGCGATAGGGCGTCAGCAGAATGGGCGAGTGCCAGAGCACCGTGCGCTTCACCGTGACGAAGCGGCTCGACAACCCCGTCGCCAGGCGCCGCAGATGCAGGCGCCCGAACATCAGATGCGAGGTCGACGAGCCGATGTCGATGCCGACGGTGGTGATCTCGAGATTGTCGGCAGCCCAGATCGCGGCGTCGAGCGCGTCCTCGTCGTTCGGATCGAGATGCACGTGATCGAAGAGAAAATCGTGCATCGGCGCCTCAACCGGCCGCCGCTGCCGCCGCCTTCCACTTCTGCTCCATCACGCTCCCGACGCCGTGCTTGGCGAGCTCGGCGAGGAAGGTCGCGTGGATGCGCGGGTCTTGGTCGGCGTATTCGATCTGCCGGCCGCCGTCGCGGACATTGACGTCGACGCCGGTGAAGAGGTTGCGCTTCTCCGTGGTGAAGGGGTAGCGCAGGCTGCCGAGCGCCACCGCGAGGTAGCGCGACGGCTGTGCCGCGGTGTTGAAGTGCTGGTGATACATCATGTCGGGCGGGGCGAAGACCCAGCCGTGGCGCCAGTCGACGCGGACGAAATCCGTGTCGCCTTCGTACCAGAGCAGCGAATAGCCGTGGCCGGTGACGGCGAAGACATGGAAGTCGGGGCCGTGCCGGTGCGCCTTCTTGTAGGTGCCGACCGACATCTCCGAGGAATGCGCGTGCATGGTGCCGTCGGCCAGGATGAACTTGATGTTGGAGCTGCCGGCGCCGCGCTGTTCCCAGGCCTGCAGCTCGAACTCCGCGAGATTGGGGACGAAGTTGGTCTCCCACATATGGCGGCCCGGCCGCACCGCCACGAAGTCGCCCTCGCCGCTGAAATGGCGCGACTGGCCCAGGCGCTCGAGAAAGGCGAAGGGGTTGTCGAAGACGAAATCCGCGTTGTGGAAGAGATTGAGCAGCACCGGCAGATTGTTGGTCGAGGCGAGACGGACGCGCTCGCGGCCGCTGCCGTTGAAGTGCTGGTAGCGCGCGTTCAAGGGCAGCGCGAAGAGGCTCTTGGGGCCCCACTCGAAGCTGTGCTTGCCCTGCTCGGTCTCGATGACGGTGCTGCCGTGGCCGGCGAGGACATAGACGACTTCTTCATAGAGATGGCGCTGCGGCGCGGCTTTGGCGCCCGGCGGCAGATCGATGACGAAGACGGCGACGAAATCGCCGCGGCCCTTCAGGTGCGCGATCGCGCCGTCGCAGCCGAGGCGCGGCCACGGCGCGGTGGGCGCTGCCAGGAGATCGATGCCGAAATCCTCGACCACCGGCACGCCTTCGCCGGCGGCCCAACTGCCATAGGGATCGCGCAGCATCTTCGGCGGAGCGGATGGGGAAGAAGTGGCTTGGTCCATCGTCGTCGCCTTTCGGATGGCCGCGTCCGCTCCTCGCCCGCCGGTGCCCGGCCGAGGGCTCGCATCATCAGCATATGGTCTTGGGATTCGAAGTCCCAGCCCGGCGTTGGAGGCAATGCGAACCAGCGCGTCGGGCGCGCGCCCGACGCTATTCCCCTCAAACCAGCTTGACGGAAACCGCCTCGGGTCCCTTGGTTCCCTGCACCACCTGCATCAGCAGCGTCTGCCCCTCGTTGACGCTGGACAGGCCCTGCGCGCCAAGGACGGAGGCATGCAGAAACACGTCCTTCCCGCCATCGGACACGACGACGAAGCCGAAGCCCTTTTGCGCGTTGTACCATTTCACGGTGCCGCGCATCTCGACCGCGGGACCGGCCTCGCGCTCGCGGCGGGGCGGCCTGCCCTCGCCGAAGCTGCGCTCCCGCGGCGGCGCGGCCGAAGCGGTGGTCGCGTCCACTTCGAGCACTTCCGCGATCTGGGCGCCTTTCTGGCCCTGGCTGACGCGGACGAGCAGGCTGGTTCCCGGCGCCACCGCGCCAAAGCCGCCGCGCTCGAGGACCGAGAGGTGGAGGAAGGCATCGCCCGAGCCGTCGGACAGCTCGACAAAGCCAAAGCCCTTCTCGGCCTTGAACCATTTCACCTTCGACTGCACCGGCGGACCGGATGGCCGTTCCTCCGTCATTGGCCGTGCGCCAAAATTGGAACGCGGAGCGCGCCGCGGCGGCTCCACCGAGAAATTGTCATCGTCAAAGCCCCGCCGCCGCTGCGGGCGCCATTCATGGCCTTTACCCATATGTCATCTATCCCCGGGAGGTTCGATACCGGCTCCGCTCGCCCTTTCCTCGACATCGAGGGAACCGGCGAAGAAAACACAGTCTAGCAGAGGGAGAGTTGCAACGGAATGTCCTAGAGTGAGGACGCAGCCGCAGCGCCGAGCTGCGCATGCCGCCAGGGTTAGCGCCGATTAACCCCGATGGAGACATTGGCATGACTAGCGGGAATCGAGGGTCCGGCAAGGAGCGCGCGGAACCGCCGGCCGATCTCGCCCGCTGGCGAGGCGCCCGCCGCGCCGCGCTCCTGGCCGCGCGGTCGGCGCTCGACCCGGCCGAGCGCGAGCGCGCGAGCCGGCAGATCGAGGCTCACCTCGCCGGCGATTTTCTGAGCCTCGCGCCGCGGCCGTTCGGCTTTTATTGGCCGAGCCGAAGCGAGTTCGATCCTCTGCCCTTCGTTCGGCGGCTGATTGCGGCGGGCAGTATCGTGGCGCTGCCGGTCGTGGTCGAGAGGTCCCGGCCGCTCAAATTCCGCCGCTGGCAGCCGGGAGCGGCGATGATGACGGGCCGCTACGACATCCCGATTCCGGCCGAGGAGGCGGAGGTCCTGCCGCAGGTCCTGCTGGTGCCGCTCCTCGGCTTCGATGCGGCGGGCTATCGCTTGGGCTATGGCGGCGGCTATTACGACAGAACTCTCGCCGCGCTGTCGCCGCCGCCGCTCGCCATCGGCGTCGGCTTCGCAATTGGCCGCATCGAGACGATCCATCCGCAGCCGCAGGACATCCCAATGAACGCCATCGTCACCGAGGCAGGCGTGCTGCGGCGCGTCGGCGGAATCCTGCAGCCGGCATGATGCAATTGACCGGGACGCCGGCCCTCCAAGCGCAGGTGGTGGCGCCGGTCGGGTCGGAGAGGCGGGCGATGATGTCGTCGCGAGGGATGGACGCGCCGGGCCGGCAGTTCAGCCGCTTGCGCCGGCAAGGCTGACCTGCATACTATGCAATGCTCATGTTAAGCATGCTTATTATTATAAAGGCATGATCGATTATGATTTTGAACAGAGTTTCGGCTACGTCCTGCACGACACGGCGCGGTTGCTCGGCAAGCGCTTCGATCAACGCGCGCGGGCATTTGGACTGACGCGGGCCCAATGTCAGGTGCTGGTTCAACTCGTCAAACACGAGGGCATCAATCAGGCCGGGTTGGCCGAACTGCTCGAGTTGGAGCCGATTTCGCTGGCCCGGCTCATCGACCGTATGGAGCAGGCGGGCTGGGTCCAGCGACGGGCCGATCCCACCGACCGGCGCGCGCGGCTGCTCTATATCACGGCGAAGGCAAAGCCGATTTTTGAGCGGATTGTGGAGCTCGGTCGAGCGATTCGGTTGGATGCGCTTTCTTGTCTTTCGGCGGCGGAGCGACAGGAGCTTCTTGACCTGATGGTTCGGGTCCGCCGCAACCTTTCCGAAAAGGGCTTCGGCGCGGCCGAGCGCCTGACCGTGACCGCGGGAGCGAAGTGATGAGCGCCGCCACCGCGAATATCAGCAAGGGCGCCGGCCTCCTGCAACGCTGGCGCCGCGGCTGGCTGCGCATCCTGCTCATGCTGTCGGTGCCGCTCGCGCTGGTGTTGGCGGCGGGCTATCTCTACGTCACCGGCGGCCGTTACGTCTCGACCGACGACGCTTACGTGCAGGCCGACATGATCGCGGTCAGCGCCGATGTCGGCGGCCGGGTCGTCGAGGTCGATGTCCGCGACAACCAGCAGGTGACTGACGGACAATTGCTGTTCCGGCTCGATGACCGCCCCTATCGCATCGCGCTCGAGCGGGCAAAGGCGCAGCTCGCCGGCGCACGGCTGCAGATCGACGGGCTCAGGGCGACCTATCGCCAGAAGCTCGCCGACCTCAAATCGGCGCAGGACATGCAGAACTATCAGGACCGCGAGTTCGCGCGCCAGCAGCAGCTCCTCGCCCAGCGCATCACGCCACAGTCCAAATTCGACGAGGCGCAGCACAACCTCGAGGCCGCGCGCCAGAAAGTCGCCGCCGACCAACAGGACATCGCCAACACGCTCGCGGCCTTGAGCGGAAATCCCGATCTCCCGACCGACCAGCATCCCGTGGTGCAGCAGGCCCAAGCGCAGGTCGATCAGGCCGAGCTCGACCTGTCGCATACCATCGTGCGAGCGGCGGCCAACGGCACGGTCACCAAGGTCAACAAGCTGCCGGTCGGCCAGTATCTGACCGCGGCGAGCCCGGCCTTCTCCCTGGTCGCGACCGATGATCTGTGGATCGAGGCGAACTTCAAAGAGACCGAATTGACCCACATGCGGCCGGGGCAGCCTGCGACCGTCGATATCGATACCTATCCGGACCACACCTTCGCGGCGCGGATCGAGAGCATCGGCGCCGGCACCGGCTCCGAATTCTCGGTGCTGCCGGCGCAGAACGCGACCGGCAATTGGGTCAAGGTGGTGCAGCGCATTCCCGTGCGTCTGACCATCGACCATCCCGATCCCGATCGGCCATTGCGCGTCGGCATGAGCGCC
Source organism: Allostellaceae bacterium (assembly GCA_035604195.1). Taxonomy (GTDB): domain Bacteria; phylum Pseudomonadota; class Alphaproteobacteria; order ATCC43930; family CGMCC-115725; genus DATJLY01. Next base: position 39,292 of record DATNIY010000113.1, on the reverse strand, counting down.
ACGGTCGAGGTTGACACCGGCTATCGCCGGCCGATCCTGCAATCGCTTGCCTCGGCGTTGGACTGGCTCGACGGTTCGAGCCGCGCGGAGGCGGCGGTCCGGCAGTGAGCATGGCGCCGGCCGAGCGCAAGCAGCCCGTGGTGGCGCACCGCCGCCTGGTCACGCTCTCGGTCATGCTCGCGACCGTGATGCAGGCGCTCGACACCACGATCGCCAACATCGCCCTGCCGCACATGCAGGGCAGCCTGTCCGCCTCGCAGGACCAGATCGCCTGGGTGCTGACCTCCTACATCGTCGCCGCGGCGGTGGCGACCCCGGTCACCGGCTGGATCGCCGGCCGATACGGGCGCAAGCGGCTGTTCCTGGTCTCGGTCGCGGGATTCACCGTCGCCTCGCTGCTCTGCGGGATTGCCGGCAACCTGGCGCAAATCGTCATCTACCGGCTGCTGCAGGGCGTCTTCGGCGCGGCGCTGGTGCCGCTGTCGCAAGCCCTGCTGCTCGACATCAACCCGCGCGAGAAGCACGGCTCGGCCATGGCGATCTGGGGCGCCGGCATCATGGTCGGCCCGATTCTCGGACCCACGGTCGGCGGTTGGCTCACCGACAATTACAGTTGGCGCTGGGTCTTCTACATCAACCTGCCGGTCGGCATTCTCGCCTTCGCCGGCATCATGCTTTTCGTTGCCGAAACGGCGAAGGACCGCACGCGGCCCTTCGACCTCTTCGGCTTTGCCATGCTGAGCCTCGCCGTCGGCTCCTTGCAGATGATGCTCGACCGCGGCGAACAACAGGATTGGTTCAACTCGACCGAGATCTGGATCGAGCTCGGGCTGGCGATTTCGGGGATTTGGGTCTTCATCGTGCATGCGGCGACGTCCGACCACCCGTTCGTCAGCCTGGCGCTGATGAAGGACCGCAATTTCCTCGCGAGCTGCCTGATTATCTTCCTGCTGGGCGTGATGCTTTACGGCACGCTCGCCCTGTTGCCGCCGTTGCTGCAGGGTTTGATGGACTACCCGGTCGTCACCGCCGGCAACATCCTGGCACCGCGCGGCATCGCAACGATGGTGGCGATGCTCTTCATCGGGCGATTTGCGTCGCGTCTCGATCTCAGGCTGGTGATCCTGGTCGGGTTGTTGCTCGCGGCCTACTCGCTCTGGGAAATGACGGATTATGCCCTGATGATGGGCATGGGGCCGATCATCATTGCGAGCTTGTTCCAGGGGGCAGGCACCGGTTTGGTCTTTCCGCCGCTGAGCGCGCTGGCCTTCGCAACCCTGGCCCCGGCCTTCCGCACCGAGGGCGCCGGCCTGTTCAGCCTGGTGCGCAACCTCGGCAGCAGCATCGGGATCTCGATCGTCGAGAACGTGCTGGCGCGGACGATGCAAGCGAGCCATGCCTCGCTTGCGGAGCACGCAAATCCGTTCAACCAGGCGCTGCGGCTGCCGGGCGTGCAGTCGATGTGGGACCTGCACACCCAGACCGGGCTCGCGATGCTCGACGCCGAGATCAATCGGCAGGCGGCAATGGTCGCCTATCTCGACGACTTCAAGCTCATGATGATCGTGACCTTGGCGATGATCCCGCTGGTCCTGTTGCTGCGCAAGCCCAGGGAACGGCGGACGAGCGAGCAGCCGGTTCTCGAGTAGGGGCAATCAACCGTCCCTGAGCGCCTCGCGGAACTCGCGGGCGTTGAAGTCGGCGACGCCGTCGCCGCCCGCGCGCGTGACGTAGAGATCGAGCCGGGCTGCCGCGAGGAGCGCATCCTCGCTGAGGCGGTCGCCCAGATCGCTGCCGGTCATGGCAAGCCGGGCCAGCGAAGGGCTCGCGGCCAGCAGCCGGAAGAGCGCCGTCGTGCGCATGTAGAGCGTCAAGGTCACCGGCACGCTGGTGCCGAGCTCCTCGGCGAAGAGATCGAGGATGGCGCGGGTTTCGATCTCCGGTCCGCCCGCCGTGGTCTCGTCGTCTTCCTCTTCTTCCTCCGGCGGCGGCGCCTCTGCTGCCAGCCGGTCGAGATATTCGCCAAAGAGGAAGACCGCGGAGCTCAGGAGTTCGGGCTCGACCGCGGGCACGCGCGGCGGGACGGGCAGGGGCGAGACATGGGTCATGGGAATTCCCTCAGTCGCCAGGGGTGACGGCATCGGCGCGCGCTGCGACCGTCGGCTGGGTCCGGTTGACGAGGTAAATGCCGAAGCCCACCAGCGCCATCGCCAGGATGAGCGCGGCACTAATCGGCTCGCCGAGCACGACGCCGCCCGCAATCAGGCCGAAGATCGGCGTCAGGAAGGAGAACGAGGCTAGCTTGAAGGCGGGATAATGGGCAACGAGCCAGAACCAGCAGAGATAGCTCGCGAAGGCAACGATGATGGTCTGGTACAAGAAGCAGGCGAGAACCAGCGGTGTCGGCGCGAAGACGCCCGGCTCGCCCACGGCGAGGGAGAGGCCGAGGAGCAGCGGCGCGGACCCCGCGAGCTGGTAGAGGAGCATCTTGTCCGGGCTCAAGCGCGACAGCGCGGACGCCTTGATCACCACCGTCGTCATGCCCCAGAAGATCGCCGCTATAAAGGCCATCATGTCGCCGAAGAGCTCGCGATAGGTCGGGAAGCGCAAGGCATCGGCAAAGGCAATGGCCGTGCCCGCAAAAGCCGCGACCAGCCCGGCCACGTGGATCCCGCGCAGGCGCTCGCCGGCGATGAACCAGTGCGCGCCGATCGCCACGATGAAGGGCGCCATATAAAGAAAAAGCACGGCGCGCGAGGCATTGGTGAATTCGAGACTCCAGAACAGGAAGGCGAATTCTCCCGCGAACAGCACGGCGATGAGAAAGCCCAGGCCGCCCGAGCCGTCGCGGCGGAAGAGCCGGACTCCGCGCGCGCTCGACCAGGCCCACACCAGAGCCGCCGCGCCGGCCGAGCGCAGGCCCGCCTGAAGCAGCGGCGAGATGCCGCCATTCGCCACCTTGACGGTTACCTGATTCAGTCCCCAGAGCGCGCACAGCACGACCATGGCGGCCATCGCCAGAAGATCCAGTCGGTCGGAGCGCGGGCGCATCTCGGCCGCTGGTTTAGCGGCCGCCCGCGGCGCCTCGCAACTTCTATCTCCGCGATCAACGGAACGACAGGAGATGGCGTATTTCTATCGGGGGGACTAAATTGCCGCCTCGACCGTTACGTTAATTCGGCAGTTTGCAAAATACGGCCGCCTGCGGTCGCTTGCGGCGGGTGGCAGCGGAGACTCGTTGGTGAAGAGCAGCGTTCCGACCGTTCGGGACGAGCGGCCGGTCAGTCTCGCCGAGATGGCCGCGATCGCCCTGGTCATCGGCATCCTCACCGGCGGCGCCGCCGTGCTGTTCCGCGCGCTCATCGCGGGTATCCACAACCTGTTCTTCCTCGGTGTCGTTTCCTTCTATTACGACCCGAACCTGCATACGCCTTTGGGCCAACTCGGGCCGCTCGTCATCCTGGCGCCGGCGCTGGGCGGGATCTTCGTCATCGCCCTCGTCCGCCTGCTGCCCGAGGATCGGCGCGGCCAAGGCGTCTCCGACATCATCGACGCCATCTACTATCGCGAAGGGCGGGTGCGCGCGGTGTCCGCCTTCGTCAAATCCTTCGCGGCGGGAATCCAGAGCGCCACCGGCGGCTCGGTCGGCCGCGAGGCCGCGATCGTGCAGATCGGAGCGGCGCTGGCATCGCGGATTTCCCGCCTGACGCGCATCGCGCAGTGGCAGCGCATGACGCTGGTCGCGGCAGGCGGGGCGGCGGGGCTGGCCGCGGCCTTCAACGCGCCTTTGGGCTCGATCGTCTTCGCGATCGAATTGATGATGCCGGAGATCAGTCCGCGCACGCTCCTGCCGGTGACGATCGCGGCCGGCGCCGGGACCTTCGTTGCGCGCTTTTACTACGGCTTGCAGCCGACTTTCCTGGTCCAGACCATCACGGCGAGCAATCTCAAGATTTCCGGCGTCGTCGCGCTGCTGCCCTTCGTGCCCTTCGGCATCCTGCTCGGGCTGGTCTCGTGGCTTCTCATTTGGCTGCTCGGCGTGACCGAGCGGCTTCTCGCCGCCATCGCCCCCACGCCTTACCTGCGCCACATCATCGGCATGTTGGCGGTCGGTATCCTCGGCTATGGCATGGCGATGACGACGGGGCATTACCAGGTCGAGGGGCCGAGCTATGCGGCGCTGCAGGACATCCTGCGCGGCACCATGGTCGCCTCCTGGTTTTTTGCGCTGCTCTTTGCCGCCAAGGTTCTGGCGACGATCCTGACCCTGGGCTCGGGCGGCAGCGGCGGGGTCTTTTCCGCCTCTCTCGTCATTGGCGCGGCGCTCGGCGGCGTGGTCGGCTCGGTCTGTCTCGCCATCTGGCCCAACCTCGATGTCGGCATCACCGATTTCGCCATCGTCGGGATGGCAGGTCTGCTGGGCGGCACGACCGGAGCCGCGATGACCGCCATCGTCATGGTCTTCGAGCTGACGCGCGACTACAACGTCATCGTCCCGATGATCCTGTGCGTCACGGTCGCCATCGCCATCCGCCGCGCCGTGCTGCCCCAGACGATCTACACCCTCAAGCTCGCCATCAAAGGGCACGAGGTCCCGGACGCGCTTCAGGCCAACATGTACCGCATCCGCCATGCCGAGCGGGCGATGTCGACCGAATTCGAGGTGCGCCCCAGCGGTGCCACGACGGAAGAGGCGATAGCCGCGCTGACGGAGACGGGCCGGCCGATCTACTTGATGGTCGCCGACGGCAAGCGGCTCAAAGGCTATGTGCGGTTCGATCCCGGCTTCAAGCTCTGGCAGGCGCGGGAGATCGCGACCACGCTCGGCGACATGGCGCGGACCGATTTCGTGCTGGCGCGGCCGACGGATACCATGTTCGACGTCATCGGCCGGGTGGCGCGGCGCGGCGCGCGGCTGGTCATCGTCGTGCGCGGCCGCGGGCGCATCCCGCGGGTCGAGGACGTTCTCGGCTTCATCGCGCTCGAGACCATGGGCGAGGCGGTGATCGAAAATGCCCGCGCCTATGCCCAGCCGGTCACCCGCAATCCGTTCCCGCTGCTTTATCGCCGGCGCGTCGCCCGTCCGATTCAATTCTGGCGCGGCCGGCGCGCGCGCTCCGACGGCGACGCACCGCGCTGATTGGTCATTTTGCAGGGTCGCCGGTATCCGGCACCAGCGCCGCCGCCTTGATCCCATAGACCGCGCACGCCTCGTCCTGCTCGGAGGTGTCGCCGCTGATGCCGACGGCGCCGAGAACGGCAGCGTCGCCGGAGCGGATCAGCACGCCGCCCGGCACCGGAACGATCCTGCCGCCCGAAGCGGCCATCAACGCGGTGAGGAACACCGGCGCCGTCTGCGCGCGGCGCGCGAATTCGCGCCCGCCGAAGCCCATCCCGAGCACGCCCCAGGCCTTTCCTTCGGCGATCTGCGGCCGCAGGATGCTCGATCCGTCTTCCCGCTTCAGCGCGACGAGATGTCCGCCCGCATCGAGCACCGCGACGGTCAACGGCTTCAGCTTGAGCGTCCGGCCGTATTCCAGCGCCTTGTCGACGATGATGGCGGCCTTGGCAAGGGTGAGGTCGGTCATCCTGCTTCTCCCGGTCTTTTCCGTGGGGCGACTTTCCACGGTCGTCCGCAGTATCATGGCGTCGCCGGCCTGGGAAGCACATCTCTTTTTGCCGGCGCAGGGCGTCCTCGGGAGATCGGTGCCGATGTCGAAACTGAGCCTTACCTTCGCCTGTTGGGATTACGACCGGATCAAACCCCTGGCCGACGGCTCGGTGCAGGCGGAGGGGATCGATCTCAACATCGTCGACCTGCCGGTCGAGGAGACGTTCTTCCGCATGCTGCGCTATCGCGAGTTCGACGTGGCGGAGATGTCGCTGTCCTCTTACACCGTGTCGCTGGCGCGGCCCGACCCCGGCTTCGTCGCCTTGCCGGTCTTCCCCTCCCGCATGTTCCGCCATTCCGGGATCTTCGTCTCGGCCAAGAGCGGGATCCGCGAGCCCAAGGATCTCATCGGCAAGCGCGTCGGCGTGCCCGAATACCAACTCACCGCGCCGGTGTGGATGCGCGGCATTCTCCAGGACGAATACGGCGTCGATCCCGCGAGCGTCGAATACTGGACCGGCGGCGAAGAGGAGCCGGGGCGCGAGGAGAAGGTCAAGCTCGATCTGCCCGCGAAGTTCCGCGTGCGCCCGATCGGCCACGACAAGACGCTGTCGGCGATGATCGCCGAGGGCGAGGTCGACGCCATCTACGCGCCGCGCAGCCCCTCGACGCTCGACACGCGGCCCGATCGGGTGCGGCGGCTGTTCGAGAACTATGTCGAGGTCGAGCAGGCCTATTACCGCAAGACGCGCATTTTCCCGATCATGCATGCCGTCGTGCTGCGGCGCGAGCTTTACGAGGCGCATCGCTGGATCGCGCGCTCGCTCTTCAAGGCCTTCGTCGAGGCCCAACGCATCGTCTATGAGCGGCTCGCCATTCCCGCCTCGCTCAAGACCATGCTGCCGTGGCAGATCGCCCATGTCGAAGAGGCAAGGCGCCTCATGGGCAAGGATTGGTGGCCCTACGGCTTCGCGCCCAACCGAGCGGCGCTCGAAACCTTCCTGCGCTATCACCACGAGCAGGGCCTGTCGCCGCGGCGGCTGGCGCCGGAAGAGCTGTTCGTGCCGGAGACGACCGAGGCGTTCAAGATCTGAGGCCGTTCCATGAGCGCCCCGGCGGAAGTCGTAGCGCACCCCGCCAGCACTCTGCTGCTGCTGCGCGACGGGCCGGCGGGGCTCGAAGTGCTCATGGTGACGCGCCATGCCGAGACCGAAGTCGCCGGCGGAGCTCTGGTCTTTCCCGGCGGGCGGGTCGATCCGGGCGACGGCGCGCCGGAGGTGCTGGGAAGCTGCCGCGCGCCGGCGCCGGCCGACTCGGCGGCGATGGCGTTTCGCGTTGCAGCAATCCGCGAGAGCTTCGAGGAAGCGCATGTGCTGTTGGCGCGGCGGTGCGGCGAGGATGCTCCTATCGCGGCCGCGGCGCTGGCGGCGCTCGAAGAGGACTTGGCCGTGCTTCTCGGGCGGGCGCCGCATTTCGCCGATCTCGTCGCCAGCGGCGTCATCGAGCTCGCGACGGACCTCATGGTGCCCTTCGCCCATTGGATCACGCCGAAAGGGCGGTCGAGGCGTTTCGATACGCATTTCTTTCTCGCCCCGGTGCCCGCCGATCAAGTGGCGGCGCATGACGGGCGCGAAGCCGTCGAATCCGTCTGGATCAGCCCGCCGGCGGCGGTTGCGGCGGCCGACGCGCAGCGCGCCAGCCTGGTCTTTGCTACGCGCATGAATCTGCGGAAGCTCGGGCAGAGCCGCGACGTCGCCTCAGCCCTCGCCGCGGCGCGCGGCGACCGGATCGTCACCATCTGTCCCGAACTCTACGAGACGCCAGCGGGCCTGCGCATCCGGATTCCCGCCGATGCCGGCTACGGACCCGCCGACATGTCGGCCGAGGACGTCCTCGTGACGCGCTGAGGCGTCTCAGCGCTTCGCGTCGGTGAACCCTCGACCCTCGCTGGCCAGGCGCAGGAGCAGCGGCGCCGGCTTGAGGGCGGGATCGTCAAGCCGGCGCGACAGCGCGTCGAGGCGGTCGCGGATCGCCGCGAGTCCGATCTGATCGGCATAGAACATCGGCCCGCCGCGATGCACCGGCCAGCCGTAGCCATAGACCCAGATCACATCGATGTCGCCGGCCCTGAGCGCGATGCCGTCCTCGAGGATGCGGGCGCCCTCGTTGATCATGGGCTCAATGATCCGCTGCAGAATCTCCGCCGCCCCGATCGCTCGCCGGGCCACGCCCAGGCGCTCGGATGTCGCGATGATGATGCGCTCGACCTCGGGGTCGGTCAGCGCTGCGCGGCTGCCCGGCTCGTAGCGGAAGAAGCCGGCGCGGGTCTTCTGGCCGAAGCGGCCGGCCTCGCACAGCGCATCGGCGACCGGCGCCTTGCCGCCGCGCGCCTGGCGCGCCCGCCAGCTCACATCGAGCCCGGCAAGATCGCTGGCCGCGAACGGCCCCATCGGGAAGCCGAAATCGACGAGCGCCGCATCGACGTCCTGGGGCAGCGCGCCCTCGAGCAGGAGGCGCTCGGCGGCGCGGCTGCGCTGCGTCAGCATGCGGTTGCCGACGAAGCCGTAACCGACGCCGACCGGCACCGGCACTTTGCGCAGCTTGCGCGCCAGCGCCATGCCCGAGGCCAGCACCGCCGGCGCGGTCTTTGCGCCGCGCACCACCTCGACCAGCCGCATGACATTGGCCGGGCTGAAGAAGTGCAGGCCGATGACTTGCTCGGGACGGCGCGTCGCGGCGGCGATGACGTTGACGTCCTGGTAGGAGGTGTTGGTGGCAAGGATGGCGTCGGCTTTGGCGGCGCGGTCGAGCGCGGCGAAGACCTGCTGCTTCAGCGGCAGATCCTCGAACACCGCTTCGATTACGAGATCGGCATCGCCGACGGCCTCGTAGGCGAGCGCGCCCGTGACCAGAGCCATGCGCCGCTCGACATCCTCCGCCGCCAAGCCGCCGCGGCTCGCGCTTGACTGGTAATTGCTGCGCATCGTCGCAATGCCGCGGTCGAGCGCCGCCTGGGTGGTGTCGATCAGGGTCACGGGAATTCCGACATTGGCGAAGCACATGGCGATGCCGCCGCCCATCGTGCCGGCGCCGATGATCGCCGCCTTGGCGATGGCCTGCGCCGGCGTGTCGGGCGCGAGATCCGGGATCTTGCCGGCATCGCGCTCGGCGAAGAAGAAATAGCGCTGCGCCTTGGCCTGGTCGCCGTTGACGAGTTGGAGGAACAGCTCTTGCTCGCGCGCCAGTCCTTGATCGAAAGGCAGCGCCACTGCCGCCTCGACCGCAGCGATGCAGCTCGCCGGCGCGATGACGCCGCGGCGGCGCTTTTCGATCGTCGCGCGGTAGCGCGCGAAAAATTCGGGATCGCTCGGAACGTCCTTCACCGGCAGATCGCGGACGCGACGGCGCGGCCGGCGCTCGCCGACGAGCCGTTCGGCAAAGGCCAGAGCGGCGGCGCGCAGGTCGCCGCTCGCGATCTCGTCGATCAGCCCCTTGTCCAATGCCTCCTTGGCGCCGATCGGCTCGCCCAGGGCGATCATGTCGAGCGCGACCGGGACCCCGACGAGGCGCGGCAGGCGCTGGGTTCCGCCGGCGCCGGGCAGCATGCCGAGTTTCACCTCGGGCTGGCCCAGGCGCGCGTCCGGCGCGGCCAGGCGATAATCGCAGCCCATCGCGAGCTCGAGCCCGCCGCCCAGAGCGGCGCCGCGGATCGCGGCGACCACCGGCTTCTGCCCGGCCTCGATGGTGGCGATGACGGCGGAGGTCAGCGGCGCGGGCCGCGTCTTGCCGAATTCGGTGATGTCGGCGCCGGCGATGAAGATGCGGCCGACGCCGATGATGACGATGGCGCCCACCGCCGGATCGGCCAGCGCCGCGTCGAGCGCCGACTTGATGCCGGAGCGGACGGCATGGCCCAGGGCGTTGACGGGCGGACTGTCGATGGTGAGGATAGCGACCGAACCGACGCGCTCGCTCTTCACCACCGTTCCGGGGTCGCTCATCGAAAACCTCACTGGCAAGGGAAGACCGAGGATCGCCCAGCCTTCAGGGGCGCAGCAGCCCTGTCAAGCCCGCAACGAGCACGGGCGGAATTTGCGCAGACGCGGCCCTCTCTCCCTGATGCGGCCGCACTGACTTGGCCTCGAATATCTGCCTGGGCTTGCGGCGAGCGGCGATGCTAGAATTTGACCGATGGGCCGGCCACGCTCTCGCTTGGGGCGATGTCGGGACAATGGAGGGGAACGCCGATGAAGCAGGCGATCGCCGGGGTTTCAGTTGTTGCCGCCATTGCGCTTTCCGCGGCTGCGGCGCCGGCACAGACCAAGACCATAACCCTGGGCGCGTCGGTGCAAATCACCGGCGCCATGGCAAACCCCGGCCACTACTATCGCGACGCCTATCAGCTTGCCGTCGACCAGATCAATGCCAAGGGCGGCATCGCCGTCGGCGACCAGCGCTATCAATTCGCCCTCAAGGTTCTCGACAACCAGTCCGACGTCAACCTCGGCGTCCGCCAATACGTTCAGCTCATCACCAGCGACAAGGTCGATTTCCTGCTCGGTCCGTTCAACAGCAATGATGCGCTCGACGATTCCTCGGTGGCCGAGAAGTACGAGATCCCGTTCGTCCAGGGCGGCGGCGCCTCGAGCCAGATCTTCGCGCGCGGCTACAAATACGTTTTCGGCACGCTGCCGCCGGCCGACGATTATTTCGGCAGCACCATCGAGATGCTCGGCAAGCTCGAGCCCAAGCCGAAGACCGTGGCGCTGCTCTCGGCCGATGATTCCTTCGACGTATCGGTCGCCACGGGGACGCGAAAGCTGCTGGCGAAGCCGGGCTTGACCACCGTTTTCGACGAGCAATATGCCGAGCACAACTCGGATTTCACCACGCTGCTTTCGCTGCTCAAATCCAAGGCACCGGATGTCCTGCTGTGGGGCGGGCATGAGCCCGAGGCGCTCAACTTCATCCGGCAGGCGAAGAGCCTCGACTTCAGCCCCAAGGATCTCGCCTCCTTCACCGTCGGCGTGCCGACGGCCGATTTCCGCAAGGCGCTCGGCAAGGACGCCGATTACACCTTCGGCATGACCGTGTGGCTGCCTTCGGCCACGCTCAAGGACGACTGGTTCGGCGACGCCGAGGCCTTCGCCAAGCAGTTCCAGGAGAAATACGGCTACCCGCCGGATTACCACGTCGCCTCGGCGGTGGCGGATGTCGAGACCTATGCCAAGGCGATCGCCAAGGCGGGGTCGCTCGATCGCCAGAAGGTGCGCGCCGCCATCGCCGCCATCGACTTCGATTGCCTCTATGCCCGCGTCCGCTACGCCGAGAACGGCCAGATCGACTTGCCGCAGACCGCCATCCAAATCCAGAACGGCGAACTCGTTCCGGTCTACACCGACCATTTCCTCAACAAGCCGCAATATCCGGTGCCGCCTTGGAACGCGCGGCACTGAAGCCGCCGCCCAGCACCGCCCGATCCGCGGCGAAGCCTGATTAAGAGACCGCCGTGCTGCTCGCGCAGATTCTGACCAACGGCTTGCTGCTCGGCGGCCTTTACGGCCTGATGGCGCTCGGCATGGCGCTGATCTGGGGCGTGCTCAACATCGTCAATCTGGCGCATGGCGCGCTCATCATGTTGGGCGGCTATGCCGTCTATTTCATGTTCACCGCCGCCGGCATCGACCCCTTCGCGGCGCTGCCGGTGGCGATGCTGGTGATGTTCGCCTTCGGCTACGCGCTGCAGCGCTTCCTGCTCAATCTCATCGTGCGGTCGGCGCCGCTCAATACGCTGCTCATCACCTTCGGGCTCGATGTGGTGCTGACTTATCTGGCGCAACTGGCCTTCAGCGCCGATTTCCGCGCCATCAATCCGAGCTACGCCGGCGCCAATGTGACCGTGCTCGGCATCACCATCCCGCTGGCGCGCCTCGCCGCCTTCGCCGTGGCGCTGGTGCTGGCGGCGGCATTGTGGCTGCTGCTCGAGCGCACGCGCCTGGGGCGGGCCATCCGCGCCACGGCGCAGAATCTGGTCGCGGCGCGGCTCTATGGCGTCGATCCGCGCCAGCTCTATGCCGTCACCTTCGGCATCGGCGCGGCCTTGGCCGGCGCCGCGGGCGGGCTCTATGGCGTGGTCTCGCAGCTCACTCCCTATGTCGGCACCAATCTGACGGTGAAGTCCTTCGTCATCGCCATCATGGGCGGACTCGAAAATCCCTTCGGCATTCTTGCCGGCGGCCTCGTCATCGGCGTCGCCGAGGCGCTCGCCGCGCTCTATCTCGGACCGACCTTCACCGACGCCATCAGCTTCGGCCTGCTCGTCGTCATCCTCGTCGCGCGGCCGGTGCGGTCGCTCAAAGGGGCGTGATGCGCTGGGCGGCACTGGCGCTCATCGCGGCGCTGCTCGCGATCCTGCCCTGGGTCGGCGACGACGTGATGATCCAATATGGCATCAATGCGCTGCTGGTCGCGACCTTGGCGCAGGCATGGAACATCATCGGCGGCTTCACCGGCTATGCCTCCTTCGGCAATTCGGTGTTCTACGGGCTCGGCACTTACGGCACCGCCATCGCCATGGTGCAATTCGGCCTGCCCTTCGGCGTCGGCCTCGCCCTGGGCGGCGCGCTCGGCATGCTCTGCGCTTTGCTGCTCGGCCTGCCCATTTTGCGGCTGCGCGGCCATTACTTCGCCATCGCCACGCTCGGGCTTTCCGCGACCATGGCGGCGATCGTCGCCAATCTCGACATCGCCGGGCGCAATATCGGCCTCATCCTGCCGCTGACGCGCAACGACGCCATGTTCTACGAAGCCTCGCTCGCGCTCCTGGCGGCGACGACTCTCACCGTCATTTGGCTGGCGCTGAGCCGCTTCGGCATGGGCCTCATCGCCATCCGCGAGGACGAGGACGCCGCCGCGGTGATGGGGGTCAACACCACCTTCTACAAGGTCGTGGCGCTGGTCCTGTCGTCCTTCTTCACCGCGGTTGCCGGCGGCATCCATGCCTATTGGATCACCTTCATCGATCCGGCGAGCGCCTTCGATCTGACGCTCAATGTGCGCATGGTCATCATGGCGGTGTTCGGCGGACCCGGCACCGTCTTCGGCCCCTTGATCGGCTCGTTCATTCTCTCCAGCGTCTATGATTGGCTGGCGAGCAGCATCTCGACCGCCGCCGCCTTGCTCTTCGGCCTCGTCATCGTGATCGCCGTGGTCTTCATGCCGCGCGGCCTCATCGATCTCGGCGCCGGCCTGCGCCGCGTCGGCTGGCGTTATCTCCTGCAAAACATCCGGCTGCACCGGATATGAGCGAACACCCGGCCGGTCCGCTGCTCGAGGCGCGCAAGCTGACGCGGCGCTTTCAAGGCCTTGTCGCGGTCAACGAGGTCAGCATCGCCGTCAATTACGACGAGATCGTCGGCCTTATCGGCCCCAACGGCTCCGGCAAGACGACCCTGATCGGCCTGATCAGCGGCACCTTGCCGCCCGACGAAGGCGAGCTCTTCTTCGAAGGCAAGCGGATCGAGGAGATGGCGGCCTACCGGCGCGCGCATCTCGGCATCGCCCGCACCTTCCAGGTGATGAAGCCCTTCCCCGGCCTCTCGGTGCTGGACAACGTCACCGTGGGGGCGCTGTTCGGGCTCAATGGCGGCGAGCACAAGCGGGCACGGGCGCGCGAGCTGGCGCGCTTCATGGTCGAGTTCACCGGCCTCGGCCGGCGCATGGACCAGCGCGCCGATGCCTTGGGCGGACCCGACCGCAAGCGCCTCGAACTCGCGAAGGCCTTGGCCATGCAGCCGCGGCTCCTGCTGCTCGACGAGGTGATGGCCGGGCTCACCGCGGTCGAGGTCGACGAGGTGATCGAGATCATCAAGAAGATTCGCCAAGAGGGCGTTGCCATCCTGGTCGTCGAGCATGTCATCAAGGCGATCCGCAGCCTGTCCGACCGAGTGTGCGTCCTGCACCACGGCCAGAAGATCGCCGAGGGCGACCCCGCGACCGTCTTCGAAGACCCGCAGGTCATCGAGGCCTATCTCGGGACGCGGCGGAAATGAGCGAGCCGCTCCTCGAAATTGCGCGGCTGCGCGCGGGCTACGGCGTGCCGGTGCTGTTCGACGTCGATCTCACGGTTCGGCGCGGCGAGATCGTGGCGCTCGTCGGCTCGAACGGCGCCGGCAAGACGACCTTGCTGCGCGCCATCTCCCGCACCGTCGCCGCCGAGGGCGAGCTGCGCTTCATGGGCCGCGACCTCCTGCCCATGGCGCCCGAAGACGCCTTCGGCCTGGGCCTCGTGCAAGTGCCGGAAGGGCGCCAGCTCTTCGGCCGCATGACGGTCGAGGAGAACCTTCTCATGGGCGCCTACCGCCGCCGCGACGCGGCCGGCATCGCCCAGAGCTTCGAGCGCGTCTATCGCCTCTTCCCCATCCTGGCCGAGCGCCGCCAGCAGGTCGCGGGGAGCCTGTCGGGCGGCGAGCAGCAGATGTGCGCCGTCGGCCGCGCCCTCATGGCGGCGCCAGTGCTGCTCATGGTCGACGAGATGAGTCTCGGCCTCGCGCCGGTGATCGTCGATCAGCTCCTCACCGTGCTCGCCGACATCAGGCGCGAGGGAGTGACGGTGCTGCTCGTCGAGCAGGACGTCTTCGCCGCCTTCAGCGTCGCCGACCGCGGCTACGTCATGGAAACCGGCCGCGTCGTCCATCAGGGATTGGTCAAGGACCTCGAGCGCGATCCCGAAGTCCGCAAGGCCTATCTCGGCGTCGCCTGATTTATTCGATAAATCAATAACTTGTGGACGAAGGCTGCGGGCCGATTGGGTTCGTTTCGCCGATTTTAACTTTTGCCGCGCGAGCCTCTCGTGATGAACGCTGTTTGCGTACATATGGGAGCAGCGATGCGCGCCGGCAAGGGCTGGGTCGGTTTCGGGGAAATTCGCAACCGATGTTGATTTGGTCGATTATCACTAGAGCGCGTTTCTCGCAGACGGAATCGTATCTTGTTCGTCATGCCCGGGCTTGTCCCGGGCATCCACGTGGATCCCCGGGACAAGCCCGGCGATGACGAGAAAGGGACGGTTGCACCCAAACGACATCCGCATTAGCGCAAGGAGAAAGGACGCATGGAGATGTACGATCCCCCGCACCCCGGCGAGATCGTCCGGGAGGACTGCCTTAAGGCGCTCGGCCTGAGCGTCACCGAGGCGGCCAAGGGCTTGGGCGTCACGCGCAAGACGCTCTCGTCGATCATCAACGGGCGCTCCGGCATCACGGCGGACATGGCCCTGCGCCTGTCGCAGGCGTTCGGCAGCACGCCGGAGCACTGGTTGCAGATGCAGCTTGCCTACGATCTGTGGCAAGCGAAACACCGCGCCAAGAAGCTGCACGTCAAGCGGTTCTTCGCGGCGGCGCCGGGGTAACGCAAAAGGGTCGAGCACTATGAAAAAGAAGTTGCCAAAGCTGAGAAGCGATAAGGCAGCGGCGGCGTTCGTGGCGAAGTCCGACCTGACGCAATACGACCTGTCGGGGATGCGGACCGTGCGCTTCGAGTTTCAGCCGAAGAGCGAGCGGGTGAATATGCGCCTGCCGCGCAAGCTGCTGGACGCGGTGAAGGCCAAGGCTGCCAAGGCCGGGGTTCCGTATCAGCGCTTCATCCGGCAGGCGCTCGAAATGGCCGTGCACCCGCGTAAGGGGCCGTAACCACTCGAAGACGTTGAAAGCTGCAGAAACGCGCGCGGGAACCGTTGGCGCCCGCCCGCCTCAGCTCGCCAGCGCCTTGGCCGGCTCCTCGAAGGCGGCGGCGATGGCGTCGTCGATCCGCTCGCACCAGACGAAGCGCATGCGATTGCGCACCTCTTCGGGAATGTCATCGAGGTCGTGCCGGTTGCGCGCTGGCAGCAGCACCGTGGTGATCCCGGCGCGCGCCGCCGCCGTCACCTTCTCCTTGATGCCGCCCACCGGCAGCACCAGGCCGCGCAGGCTGATCTCGCCGGTCATGGCGGTGTCGCTGCGCATGGCCCGCTCGGTGAGCAGCGAGACCAGCGCCATGGTCATGGCGACGCCGGCGGAAGGGCCGTCCTTCGGGGTGGCGCCGGCGGGCACGTGGATGTGGATGTCGCTCTTGCGCAACTGGGCTTGGTCGATGCCGAGCGACTTGGCGCGCGACTTGACCAGCGACAGCGCCGCCTGCGCGCTCTCCTTCATCACTTCGCCGAGATGGCCGGTGAGGATGAGCCTTCCGTCGCCGTCGACGCGGGTCGCCTCGATGAAGAGGATGTCGCCGCCTGCCGGCGTCCAGGCGAGGCCGGTGGCGACGCCCGGCACGCTCGTGCGCATGGCGGTCTCGTTCTCGAAGCGCACCGGCCCGAGAATGCCCGGCAGATCCTCAGCGCCGATGTCGATGCGCTCGGCCGCGCCCTCCGCGACCCGCATGGCGGCATGGCGGAAGACCGCGCCGATGGTGCGCTCGAGATTGCGCACGCCGGCCTCGCGCGTGTAGTCGGCGATGATCCGGCGCAGCGCCTCGTCGCTGATCGTGCAGCGCTCCGCGCTGAGGCCGTTGGCTTCGATCTGGCGCCGCATGAGATAGCGCCGCGCGATCTGCAGCTTCTCCTCCTCGGTATAGCCGGTGAGCTCGATCACCTCCATGCGGTCGCGCAGCGCCCCCGGGATCGTATCCAGCATATTGGCGGTGGTGATGAACAGCACCGCGCTCAGATCGAAGGGCACGCCCAGGTAGTTGTCGCGGAAGGTCGAGTTCTGCTCGGGGTCGAGCACTTCGAGGAGCGCCGATGAGGGGTCGCCGTGGAAGCCGCCCATGCCGAGCTTGTCGATCTCGTCGAGCATCATCACGCAGTCGCGCGCGCCGGCCTTGCGGATCGCCTGGATGATGGTGCCGGGGAGCGCGCCGATATAGGTGCGGCGATGACCGCGGATCTCCGCCTCGTCATGCGTGCCGCCCAGACTCACGCGCACGAATTTGCGCCCCGTGGCGCGCGCGATGCTCTGGCCCAATGAGGTCTTGCCGACGCCGGGCGGTCCGACGAAGCACAGGATCGGGCTGCGGCCGCCCGGATGCAGCTTTTGCACCGCGAGGTATTCGAGAATGCGCCGCTTGATCTTGGGCAAGCCGTAATGATCTTCGTCGAGTACCCGGCGCGCCTCGGCGATATCGACGGCGCGCTCGGTGGTCACCGACCACGGCAGCTCGACGAGCCAGTCGAGATAGTTGCGCATCATCGAATATTCCGCCGCGCCCTCGGGCATGCGCTCGAGCCGGGCGAGCTCCTTCTTCGCCTGCTGCTCGACCTCGGCGGGCATCTTCGCTTCGGCGATGCGCTTCTTGAGCTCTTCGACCTCCTCGCTGCGGCTCCCGCCGTCGCCCTCGCCAAGCTCCTTCTGAATCGTCTTGAGCTGCTCGCGCAGCAGGTACTCGCGCTGCCGGCTATCGACCTTGTCCTTGGTCTGCTCGCTGATTTGGCGCGACAGGCGCAACACCTCGAGCCGGTAGCCGATGAGCTCGGAGACGCGCTTCAGCCGCAGGCCGACATCGCTGATCTCGAGCACTTCTTGCTTTTCGTTGATCCCGATGTCCATGACGCTGGCGACGAGGTCGGCGAGCGCCGCCGCCGAAGCGACCGAGCGTATGGCATTGCCGAGTTCGGGCGGCGCCTGGGGGAGGAGTTCGATCGCCTCTTCCGCCTGTTGGCGCAGGTGAAGGAAGCGGGCCTCGATCTCGGGAGTGCGGACCTCCGATTCGCCGATGCGCTCGATGATCGCGACCAGGAACGGGTAACCCGGCAGAAACTCGCGGATTCGAAACCGATGCTGGCCTTGGCAGACCAGGTGGTGCGTTCCGTCCGGCGCGGTGATGTAGCGCAGGACGTTGGCGACCGTGCCGATCTGGTAGACCTCTGCCGGGCCGGGCTCTGCGGTCTCGGCGTCGCGCTGCAAGAGGAACCCCAGCGGCGCGTTGCGGCGCATCGCTTCCTGCGCCGCGGCGACGGAGCGCGGGCGCGCGATCGAGACCGGCAGGACGACGCCGGGAAACAATACGGTGTTGCGGACCGGCAGAATGATGATCGCGTCCGCCGGCAGCGGCAGCTCCGGCCGTTCGTTCGCCGGGGAGCTTTGCGTCTCGGTTATCGCCATTCCTTTACTCGAGCTTTTCCAAAGTCAGTGCCAAGCAGCCATCGGCCATCTCGTGGCGCGCCAGCTTGAACCTTCCGGCGGGGAGCGTGATGCGGCGCTCGAACCGGCCTTGCGGGATCTCCAGGCGATGGATGACGGCCGCACGCTGCTCGACCGGCGGCCGGCGCCGGCCGGCGATGATCAGGGTGCCTTCCTCGAAGCCGATCTCGACCGCACGGGCGGCGACACCGGGCAGCGCCACGAGAATTCTGAGCTCGCGCTCGGTCTCGTAGATGTCGACGGGCGGCTCCCAGCTGGGCTGCGCACTGGGCGGTCCCAAGCGGAAGAACTCGCGGTGCAGACGCTCGGCGCGGGCCAGGGCCTCGCAGGCCTCCGCCCACATCCAGCTTTCGAGATCTCGCGGCGGCATCAGTCTCGGCGGTTGATTGGCGCCACCGGGGCCGGTGACGGTCAATTGCAAGGTGGGAGACACATGCACGAGTTTCAAGGTTGGCGGGCGTCCACGCGGCTCGACATGGCTGCCCTGAGGGAAGAGGCGTATCGTCCGAAGGGGCTGTCCAGTAATATGCTTGGCGCCGGCTCTTGATCCTCAACTTCAGCTCTCAGCATGTCCCGCGACCCGAACCAGTCCTACCAGCTCAACCGTGAGCTGATCCTGAGCGGCCGGCTGCGCGAGCACCTCAAGGCGGCCGATCCGGCGGTGCAGCTGGTGAGCGACGAGGAACATTGCGCCGCCGTAGGCCGGATGCTGGCGGAACGGCCGGATGGCGGCGGCGATGTCTGGCTCTTCGGCTATGGCTCCCTGATCTGGAACCCGATGATCCATTTTGTCGAGCAGCGGGTGGCGTCGGTCGCGGGGTACCATCGGCGCTTCTGCCTGTGGACGCATTTGGGCCGCGGTTCGCCGCGGGCGCCGGGGCTGATCCTGGGCCTCGAGCGCGGCGGTGCCTGCCGCGGCGTCGCCTTCCGCATCACCGAATCGCTGGCGCAGGCCGAGCTCGAGCTGGTCTGGCAGCGGGAGATGGTGACCAACGCCTATTGTCCGCGCTGGCTCCGGATCGCCACGAGCGAGGGGCGGGGCTGGGCCATCGCCTTTGTCATCAACGCCCGGCACGAGCGCTACGCCGGGGCTCTGCCCGAAGACCAGATCGTCGCGTCGATCGCGCGGGCGCACGGCGCGCTCGGGCCTTGCGCGACCTACCTCTTCAAGACCGCGGCGCATCTCGAGGCGCTCGGCCTGCAAGACCGGCGGCTCTTCCGCCTGCGCGACCGCGTGGCCGCCCTTCTCGACTCGGCAAAGCTCGAGACCTCATAGATTTTTTCGCGGTTTACGCGGACCCCGGCTCCGCTCTATCAATGGGCCATGGCGAGGGGGTCTCGATGACCGAGAACTCGGCCCGTCCGGTGCCTCGGGCGCGGCGCGAGAAGCCGCGCCGGGTCACCATCCTCGGCTCGACCGGCTCGGTCGGCCGCAACACCGTCGAGCTGGTGTCCGCCGATCGCAGCTCTTATGCGGTCGAGGCACTGGTAGCGCACCGCAATGCCGAACTCCTGGCGGCGCAGGCGCGGAGCCTTGCCGCCAAGCTCGCCGTGGTTGCAGACGACAGCCAGTACGGTGCGCTCAAATCGGCGCTGAGCGGCAGCGGGATCGAGGCGGCGGCCGGAGCCGGGGCGATCATCGAGGCGGCGTCGCGCCCCGCCGATTGGGTCATGGCGGCCATCGTCGGCGCCGCCGGTCTGGCGCCGACCTTGGCGGCAGTGCGGCGCGGCGCCATGGTGGCGCTCGCCAACAAGGAGGTTTTGGTCTGCGCCGGCGCGCTGGTGACCGCGGAGGCCGAGCGCTGCGGCGCGCAGCTCCTGCCGGTCGACAGCGAGCACAATGCCATCTTCCAGGTCTTTGCCTTCGAGCAGCGGGCGGCGATCGAGCGCATCATGCTGACGGCGAGCGGCGGCCCGTTCCGCGAATGGTCGGCGGCCCAGATGGCGCAGGCGACGCCGGAGCAGGCGGTGGCGCATCCGAACTGGCGCATGGGGGCGAAGATTTCGGTCGATTCCGCGACCATGATGAACAAGGGCCTCGAGGTGATCGAGGCCCAACACCTTTTTGGCCTCGCCAGCGAGCGTGTCGAAATCGTCGTCCACCGCCAGTCGGTCGTGCATGGCCTGGTCTATTACAGCGACGGCTCGGTGCTGGCACAGCTCGGCTCGCCCGATATGCGGACACCCATCGCCAACACGCTCGGCTGGCCCGAGCGGATCGGCGCGCCGAGCCCGCGTCTCGACCTGGCGAAGCTCGGGCGGCTCGACTTTGAGGCGCCGGACGTGGTGCGATTTCCCGCGCTGCGGCTGGTGCGTGCGGCGCTTGCGAGCGGCGGCGGCGCGCCGACGATCCTCAATGCCGCGAACGAGGTCGCCGTCGCCGCCTTCCTCGACCGCCGCATCGGCTTCCTCGACATCGCCGCTCTGGTCGAGCGCACGCTGGAGGCGCTGCCGAACCGGCGCATCGACCGGCTCGAGGATGTCCTCGATGTCGATGGCGAGGCGCGCGCCACGACGCGGCGGCTCATCGGCAATGGCTTGCCGCGCGCCGCCAACACCGGTTAGCGCAATTCCATTCTGGATGGATGCGGTGCGTCCTTCGAGACGCCGGCTTCGCCGGCTCCTCAGGACGAGGATTTTTCTTCGTGCCATCAAAGATTTTCCTCGTGCTGAGGAGGCCGCGAAGCGGCCGTCTCGAAGCACGCACGACATCCATGCAGCCGGGATTCGCTCGAGCGGCACGAAACGCACCTTCAATCTGGCGCCATGACCGACCGCGACAAGCCTGTGCTGGTGACGGGCGCGTCGGGCTTCGTCGGCTCGGCCGTTGCTCGCGCGCTCCTCGCCGAAGGAAGGCGCGTGCGCGTCTTGCTTCGGCCTTCGAGCGATCGCCGCAATCTCGCCGGCCTCGATGTCGAGCTGCGCTTGGGCGCGCTCGAGGATGCGGCCTCGCTGGCCGAGGCCGTGACCGGCTGCGGCGGCCTGTTCCATGTGGCGGCCGACTATCGCCTGTGGGTGCGCGATCCCCGCGCCATGTACGCCGCCAATGTCGACGGCACGGTGCGGCTGATGGAGGCGGCTGAAGCCGCCGGCATCGAGCGCGTGGTCTACACCAGCAGCGTCGCGAGTTTGGGGCTTGGCGAGAACGGCGCCGCGGCCGACGAGACCACGCCGAGCCGTCTCGAGGACATGATCGGACCCTACAAGCGCTCGAAATTCCTCGCCGAGGAAGCGGTGCGGCGGCTCGTCGCGACGCGCGGGCTGCCGGCGGTCATCGTCAATCCCTCGACGCCCATCGGACCGCGCGACTTGAAGCCGACGCCCACCGGCCGCATGATCCTCGAAGCCGCATCGGGCCGCATGCCAGCCTTCGTCGATACCGGCCTCAATCTCGTCCATGTCGATGATGTCGCGGCGGGGCATCTGCTCGCCGAGCGAGAAGGGCGGATCGGCGAGCGCTACATTCTCGGCGGCGAGAATTTGCCCTTGGCGGCGATCCTGCGCGAGATCGCGCTTCTGGTCGGCCGACGCCCGCCGCGGCTCAAGCTGCCGGTCGATGCGCTCTGGCCGGTCGCCTTTGCAGCGGAGGGGTGGGGCCGCATGACGGGCCGCGAGCCTTTCGTCACCTTGGACGGGTTGCGCATGGCGAAGAAGCATATGTTCTTCAGCTCGGCGAAGGCGGAGCGCGAGTTGGGCTACAAGGCGCGCCCGGCAATCGAGGGTCTCGCCGACGCCATCGCCTGGTTCCGCCAGGCCGGGATGCTGGCATGAGCGACATTCCTCTTCTGCTGGCGGCGCTGGCGCTCGCCATCTGGCTCTATCTGCTGTTCGCGCGCGGTTTCTTCTGGCTGCCGCGAATTGCGCCGCCCGCGCCGCCGCCTGGAAGCTGGCCCAGCGTCGCCGTCGTGGTGCCGGCGCGCGACGAGGCCGCGGCGATCGCGCAATCGATCGGCTCGCTCTTGGCCCAGGACTATGTCGGCCCGTTCTCGGTGGTGCTGGTGGACGATCACAGCAGCGATGGCACCGCCGCGCTTGCCCGCGCCGCAGCGGCGGCCTCGGGCCGGGCGCAGTGTCTGACCGTCATCGCCGCGCGCCCTCTGCCGCGCGGCTGGACCGGCAAGATGTGGGCGCTTGCCGAAGGTGTCCGCAGTCTCGAAGAGACCGGCCGGCCGGCCGAGCTGCTGCTCTTCACCGACGCCGACATCGCCCATCATCCCGGCAATGTCTCGGAGCTGGTCGCGCGTCTGGAGGAGAAGGGCCGCGATCTCGTCTCGCTCATGGCGCTGCTGCGCTGCCGGAGCGCGGCGGAGCGCTGGCTCATCCCGGCCTTCGTTTTCTTCTTCGCCATGCTCTATCCCTTCGCCTGGGCGAATGACCCGCGCAAGCAGATTGCGGCGGCGGCGGGCGGCTGCATTCTCGTCAGGCGCAGCGCCTATGAGCGCAGCGGCGGCCACGCCGCAATCCGCAGCGCGCTCATCGATGATTGCGCCTTGGCGCGCAGGGTGAAGGCCGGCGGGCCGATCTGGATCGGGCTCACGCGCCAAGTCCGCAGCCTCAGGCCCTATCCCAGCATCGCCGAATTGTGGCGCATGGTCGCGCGCACCGCCTTCACGCAGCTCGGCTATTCGCCGTGGCTGCTGCTCGGCACGGTGCTGGGTCTCGGCCTGACGTTTCTCGCGCCGTCGTTGTTGCTCCTCGCGGGCGGGGCCGTGGCGTGGATTGCCGGCGCGGCCTGGCTCGCCATGGCGGTGGCCTATGCGCCGATGCTGCGCTTTTATGGCGTGTCGCCGCTGCGCGCGCCGCTGCTGCCGGCGGTCGCCGCGATCTATCTGGCGGCGACGCTCGATTCCGCGCGGCGGCACTGGCGCGGCGTCGGCGGCGCGTGGAAAGGGCGGGTGCAATGGCAGAGCCAGCGCTGAGCGCCATCGTCGAGACGCCCTCGGGCAAGATCGCGCGGGACGAGAACTTTCCCGTCGGCTCCTGGCTCATCCGCCGCGCGCTGCGGCCGCATGTCCATGCGTTTTATCGCTTTGCCCGCGAGGCCGACGATGTCGCCGACAACCCCGGCCTCGCCGCTTCCGACAAGATCGGGCGGCTCGATCGCATGGAAGCGGTGCTCCTGGGCGCGCCGGGCGAGGACGCGCCCGCCGCGGCAGCGATGCGCGCGAGCCTCGCCGCCACCGGGATTACGGCGCAGCATTGCCTCGATGTGCTCCGCGCCTTCCGTCTCGACGCCACCAAGCTGCGCTATCGCGACTGGGATGATCTGATGGAGTATTGCCGCTATTCCGCCGCGCCGGTGGGGCGGCAGCTCCTCGATCTCCACGGCGAGCGGCGCTCGGCCTGGGGGCCGTCGGATGCGCTGTGCAACGCGCTTCAGGTGCTGAACCATCTGCAGGATTGCGCCGCCGATTACCGGGCGCTCGATCGCGTCTATCTGCCCGAACGCGATCTCGCCGCCGCGGGCGCGCGGGTCGAGGAGCTGGCGGCGGAAGCCGCGAGCCCCGGCCTCAGGAATGCGATCGACCGCATCCTCGACGGGACGGAGCGGCTCATCGCGGAAGCGCGGCTTCTGCCTGCGGCGGTCGAGAGCGCGGGCTTGCGCCGGGAATGCGCGGTCATCGTCGGCCTCGCCGAGCGCTTGGCGCGGCGGCTCCGACGCGGCGATCCGCTGGCGATGCGGGTGAAGCTGACGCGCGGCGATTTCGCGGCGGCGCTCCTCTGTGGATTGTGGCGCGGGCGATGAGCGCCGCACCGCTCGAAGAGCCGCGTCTCGAAGGGGACACCCGAGCCGCGATCCGCGCGCGGGTGATTTCGGCCGGCACCTCGTTCTATTGGGCGATGCGACTGCTGCCGGAGGATCGCCGCGAGGCGATGTTTGCGGTCTATGCCTTTTGCCGCGAGATCGACGATATCGCCGACAGCGACGATCCGGCGGCGGCGAAGCTCGTAGCGCTCGCGGCATGGCGGGACGAGATCGAGGCGATCTATGCGGGCAGGCCGCGAACGCCGCTCGCCCACGTGCTCGGCGAAATCGCCCAGCGCTACCATCTGCGGCGCGAGGATTTTCTGGCGCTCATCGACGGCATGGAGATGGATGCGCGCGAAGCGGTTCGCGCGCCGAGCCTCGAGGTTTTCGATCTCTATTGCGACCGCGTGGCGAGCGCCGTCGGCCGCCTCTCCGTGCGCATCTTCGGCGCCGAATCCGCGGCTGCGGACCGGGTCGCTTATTCGCTCGGCCGCGCCTTGCAGATGACCAACATCCTGCGCGATCTCGCCGAGGACGGGGCGCGCGGGCGGCTCTATCTGCCGCGCGAGCTGCTGATCGCCCATGGCATCCATGCGACCGATCCGGCGGTGGTGCTCTGCCATCCGGAATTGCCGGCGGTGTGCGAGGCCTTGGCCGAACGCGCCGAGCAGCGCTTCGCCGAAGTCCCGGCGGCGATGGCGCAATGCCCGCGCCGGGCGATGCGGCCGGCGGCGGTGATGAGCGCCGTCTATCACGCGCTGCTGCTGCGGCTGCGGCGGCGCGGCTGGCGCGATCTCGATCGGCCGGTCGAGCTGCCGAAGCCGGTCAAGCTGTGGCTGGCGCTGCGTTACGGCCTGTTATGACCCGATTCGCGCGCGCCCATGTCGTCGGCGCCGGCCTCGCCGGCCTTGCCGCTGCCGTGCGGCTGGCGGAGGCAGGGGTTGCCGTGACCGTGCATGAAGCGGCGCCGCAGGCCGGCGGGCGCTGCCGCTCCTATTTCGATGCGGCGCTGGGCTGCCGCATCGACAATGGCAACCATCTGCTGATCTCCGGCAATTGGGCGGCGCAGCGCTATCTCGCGGCCATCGGCGCGGCGCAATCGCTGACCGGTCCCCTTGATGCGGCCTATCCCTTCATCGATCTCGCGAGCGGCGAGCGCTGGGTGTTCCGCCCTGGCGCGGGGCGCATGCCCTGGTGGCTGTTCGATCGGACGAGGCGCGTCCCGGGCGCGCAGTTCCTCGATTACCTGCGGGCGATCCGGCTTGCCTGGGTCGGGCGCGATCAGACGGTGGCCGACGTCCTCGATCCCCGGAGCGTTCTCTTTTGCCGGTTGTGGCGTCCGCTCACCGTGGCCGCGCTCAACACCGGCGTCGAGGAGGCGTCCGCTGCATTGCTGGCGCACGTCCTCGGCGAGAGCTTCGCCAAGGGTGGCGCGATGTGTCGGCCGCTGGTGCCCAGCGAAGGGCTTTCCGAAACTTTCATCGAGCCGGCGCTTCAGTATCTTCGCGAGCACGGCGGGCAACTTCGCTTCGCCGCGCGGTTGCGCGTCATCGAATTCGCCGGAGATCGCGTCGCCGGCCTCGGCTTCGACGGCGATAGCGAGGCCGTCACCGATGACGAGGCCGTGGTGCTCGCCGTGCCGGCGCCGGTGGCGACACGCCTCATTCCCGGCCTCACCGCGCCGCAGGAGTTCCGCGCCATCGTCAACGCCCACTACCGCATCCGGCTGCCGAACACGGCGCCGCTGCTCATTGGCATCGTCGGCGGCGTGGGGGAGTGGGTCTTCCGCAAGCGCGAGGTTTTGTCGGTCACGGTCAGCGCCGCCGACCGGCTGGTCGATACGCCGGCCGAGGAGTTGAGCCTGCGCCTGTGGCGCGACGCGGCCAGGGCCTACGACTTGCCGGCCGAGCCGATGCCGCCCTGGCAAATCGTCAAGGAGCGGCGCGCCACCTTTGCCGCGACGCCGGCGCAAATCCGGCGCCGGCCGCATCAGGCGACGCGCTGGTCCAATTTGACGCTCGCCGGCGATTGGACCGACACCGGACTCCCCGCCACCATCGAAGGAGCCATTCGCTCGGGCTTCGCCGCTGCCGAGGGGTTGCTCGCTTCCTCGCAACGCGGGGCTGAGGAAAAGCGCTTGAGCGCCAGCGGCGAGCTTGCCAAGGTGGCGGCCGGTCCGCCGCCCCCGCTCACCCTCGAGTCGCGATAGCGATGTCCGACACGCTGATGCCTCGATACGCTGCAACCGATGCCACGCCGCCTGCCGAGCCACCGGATGCGGTCGCGCTTGACGCGGGCGTACGGGCCGCGACCGCGGCGCTGCTGGCGCTCCAGCACAGCGACGGCCATTGGTGCTTCGAGCTCGAAGCCGATGCGACGATCCCCGCCGAATACATCCTGCTGCAGCATTTCCTCGACGAGATCGACGCGGACGTCGCGGCGGGGCTCGCCCATTATCTGCGCTCGATCCAGGGCGAGCATGGCGGCTGGCCGCTCTTCCATGGCGGCGGCCTCGATCTCTCCGCCAGCATCAAGGCCTATTTCGCCTTGAAGGCGGCGGGCGATCCGCCGGACGCGCCGCATATGGCGCGGGCGCGCGCCGCCATCCTCGCCCGCGGCGGCGCCCAGAACTGCAACGTCTTCACGCGCATCCAACTGGCGCTCTTCGGCGAGATGCCGTGGCGCGCCGTGCCGGTGATGCCGGTGGAAATCATGCTTCTGCCGCGCTGGTTCCCCTTCCACCTGACCAAAGTGTCCTATTGGTCGCGCACGGTCATCGTGCCGCTCTTGGTGCTGCTGGCGCTGAAGCCGCGCGCGCGCAACCCGCGCGGCGTCACCATCCGCGAGCTCTTCGTTGCCGGGACCGAGGCCAGACCGCGGCGCGCCAAAGGCTCGGCCTGGGCGACGCTCTTCAACGGCATCGACGATGTGCTGCGCTGGGCCGAGCCGTGGTTCCCGCGGGGCTTGCGTCGTCGCGCGATCGACCGGGCGGTCGCCTTCGTCCGCGAACGGCTCAACGGCGAGGACGGTCTCGGCGCGATCTATCCGGCGATGGCGAACACGGTGATGATGCTCGACAGCTTGGGTTATCCCAAGGACGATCCGCGGCTCATGACCGCCAAGGCGGCGCTGCGCAAGCTGTTGGTGCTGACGCCGGGGCGCTCCTATTGCCAGCCCTGCGTCTCGCCGGTGTGGGATACGGGCCTTGCCTGCCACGCGCTGATGGAGGCGCCAGGCGATGCGGCGATCAAAGCGGCGCGGCGCGGTCTCGATTGGCTGGTCGAGCGTCAGGAGCTGCAAGTAGCGGGCGATTGGGCGGCATGGCGGCCTGGCGTCAGGCCCGGCGGCTGGGCCTTTCAATATGCCAATCCGCATTACCCGGATCTCGACGACGCCGCCATGGCGGCGATGGCGCTCGACCGCTTCGACCGCGCGGGTTATCGCGTGCCGGTGGCGCGCGCCGCCGAATGGATCGCCGGCATGCAGTGCCGCAACGGCGGCTGGGCGTCCTTCGATGCCGACAACGAATACTATTATCTCAATTACATTCCCTTCGCCGATCATGGCGCGCTGCTCGATCCGCCGACCGCCGATGTCTCGGCGCGCTGCATCGGGCTCCTCGCGCAATTGGGCGAAGCCGATTGGCAGGCCGCGCGCGCCGCCGGACTCGACTATCTCCTGCGCGAGCAGGAAGAGGACGGCTCGTGGTATGGACGCTGGGGGACCAATTACATCTACGGCTCGTGGTCGGCCTTGTGCGCGCTCAACGTTGCCGGCATCGACAAGCGCTCGCCGCCGGTGCGCCGCGCCGTCGCTTGGCTCGTGGCGAAGCAGCGCGCCGATGGCGGCTGGGGTGAGGACGGCATCTCCTATTGGCCGGGCGCGCCGCATGGCGAAGGCGCCGAGAGCACCGCGTCGCAGACGGCCTGGGCGCTCTTGGGATTGATGGCGGCGGGCGAGGTCGATCATCCCGCGGTCGAGCGCGGCATCGGCTTTTTGTTGCGGGCGCAGCGCCCGCACGGGCTATGGGACGAGGAGCCCTATACGGCGGTCGGATTCCCTTGCGTCTTCTACCTGCGCTACCACGGCTACCGCGCCTACTTCCCGCTGTGGGCGCTGGCGCGCTATCGCAACCTGCGGCGCGGGGACGAGGCGGGCGGCGCCTACGGGATGTGATGCGCGTCGCCGCGATCACCGGGCTCGCGGTTGAGGCGCGGATCGCCCGCGGCGCGGGGCTCGTGGCGGTGGCGACGGGGGGCGATGCGGCGCGGACGGAAGCCGCGGCCGAGCGGCTGTTGGCGGAAGGCGCCTCGGCGCTGTTGAGTTTCGGCATCGCCGGCGGTCTCGATCCCGGGCTCGCGCCGGGAAGCCTGCTGCTGCCGCGCCTGGTGCGGAGCGAGGACGGCGCGACATTTCCCGTCGATGCCGCCTGGCGCGCGCGGGTGCTTACCGCGCTTCGGGCTTCAGGCTTGGTCCCGGAGGAGGGCGATCTTCTCGGCGCGGCGCGGATCGTTGCGGCATCCTCGGCGAAAGCCGAGCTTCACCGCCGCACCGGCGCCATTGCCGTCGATCTCGAAAGCCATGTCGCGGCACAAGCGGCGGCGCAGGCCGGGCGGCCGTTTCTCGCGCTGCGCGCGGTGGCCGATCCGGCGTGGTGCGTCCTTCCCGCGGCGGCGGTCCTTCCCCTCGATGACGAGGGCCGGCCGCGACTCGGTCGGGTGCTGCTTTGCGTCCTCCGCGATCCCCGCCAGATTCCGGCTCTTCTGCGCGTGGCCCGCGACACCGCGCGGGCGCTAACCGCGCTGCGCCGCGCGGCCGCCGCGCTACGCTGACCTCGAAGTACGCGGGCGAGAGCGCCGCTACTGGAACAGCTTCAACGCGTTGATGGCGGTCTGGATCACGCCCCAACACAAGGGAATGCCGACAAAGCCCCAGGCGAGGGCGAGCTTGAGGCCGTTGCCGCCGCTCTGCGCGTTCTTTCTTGCCATGATCGCCTCCTTTTAGTCCGCCATGCCCATGGCATCGGCGGCTTCGTGGCTCATGTGGTGCTTTTCATGCACCGGCTTGACGAAGAAGTTGCAGATGAATCCGATCACCAGCAGCACCGCCATGACATACATGGTGGAGTTGTAGGCCTCCCTGGCGGCGACGCCATGCGCGACATTGTAGGCGCGGATGTAGTTCACCAGCGCCGGACCGAAGATGCCGGCCATCGACCAGGCCGTCAGCAGCAAGCCGTGAATGGCGCCGACATAGCGCGTGCCGAACATATCCTTGAGATAGGCCGGCACGGTGGCGAAGCCGCCGCCATACATGCTGATGATGACGAGGAAGCAAAGGACGAATAGCGAGACGCTGCGGATGCCGCCGGTATAGGGCACCACGGCATAAAGCACGGTGCCGAGCGCGAAGAACACGAAATATGTGTTGCGCCGACCGATGTAGTCGGAGAAAGACGCCCAAAAGAAGCGGCCGCCCATGTTGAAGAGGCTCATGAGACCGACGAAGCCCGCCGCGGCCACCGCCGTTACCCGCGCCGGAAACATTTCCTGGCTCATCGCCGAGGCTTGGCCGAGCACGCCGATCCCCGCCGTGACGTTGAGGCAAAGCACCCACCAGATGAGCCAGAACTGCGGCGTCTTCAGCGCCTGGTAGACAAAGACGTTCTTGTTCGTGATGCGTTTGCGCGCCTGCGCCGGCGCGACATAGCCTTCCGGCTTCCAGCCCGGCGCCGGGACGCGGACGATGGTCGCCCCGACCATCATGAAACAGAAGTAGATGGCGCCCATGACAATGAAGGTCTCGGCGACGCCGACATGGGTCGCCGTCGAAAATTTGCTCATCAGCCAGACCGACAGCGGCGAGGCGATGAAGGCGCCGCCGCCAAATCCCATGATCGCCATGCCGGTCGCCATGCCGGGACGGTCGGGAAACCATTTGATCAGGGTCGAGACCGGGGAGATGTAGCCGATGCCGAGCCCGAAGCCGCCCAGGACCCCGTAGCCGAAATAGATGATCCAGATATTATGGAGATAGACGCCGACGGCCGAGACCATGAAGCCGCCGCTCCAGCACAGCGCCGCTGCGAACATCGCCCGGCGGGGCCCGCCTTCCTCGACCCAGCGGCCGAGGAGAGCCGAGGATGCGCCGAGGAAGAAGATCCCGAGGCTGAAGATCCAGCCGAGGTCGGTGAGCTGCCAATCGTCCGGCGCGGATTTGGTGATGCCGATGAGCTTGGTCATCGGCAGGTTGAACACGCTGAAGGCATAGGCTTGGCCGATGCAGAGGTGGACGCAGAGCGCCGCCGGCGGCACGAGCCAGCGACTGAATCCAGGTCGAGCGATGATTCTGTCTTTACTCAGGATCGACACGTTTTCCTCCCTGCATAGTCCGTCCCGGGGTCGCGGCACTGCCGACGCCCTGGGCACATCGTTAGCTCTGACTAACATATGCGGAAAAGTCGACCTTGGCAACTACGCCAAAGCGTTGCGAGGCAGCCCTTGCGTTAACCTTGAATGGAGCGCCGTGCCCGCTGCGAAAGCGAGCCGGCGCCGGGCGGGTTGGACTGGCCCTCCCCGCCGCCTCGATCAGGCGGCGGTGCCGCTGACCTTCTGAGTCTTCAGCCCGTCCATCGAATCCTCGACATGGCGGGAGAAGACGTATGCCGCCGGCCGCTGGCGGTCGAGCGGGATCTCCTCGACCATCGCGCCGTCGGTGCGCACGCCCTTGCGCGCGACGCCAAGCGCCTTCATCGGGTGCTTCACCGCATCCATGACCGCGGTCGCCTCATAGCCGCTATGCACCATGCAGTCGGCGCATTTCTCGTAATTGCCGGTGCCGTAGGCATCCCAATCGGTGGTCTCCATCAGCTCCTTGAAGGTCTTGGCAAAGCCTTCGCCGAGGAGATAGCAGGGCCGCTGCCAGCCGAAATAGTTGCGCGTCGGATTGCCCCAGGGCGTGCAGTGATAGCTCTGGTTGCCGGCGAGGAAGTCGAGGAACAGGCCGGACTGGCTGAACGACCATTTGCCGCCCCGGCCGTGGCGGAAGATCTCGCGGAACAGCTCCTTGGTCTTGCGCCGGTTGAGGAAATGCGCCTGGTCGGGCGCGCGCTCATAGGCATAGCCCGGCGAAACCGTGATCCCGTCCACGCCCATCGCCATGACATCATCGAAGAAGCGGGCGACCCGCTCGGGCGCGGCGCCGTCGAACAGCGTGCAGTTGATGTTGACGCGGAAGCCGCGGCCCTTGGCGAGCGCGATCGCGGCGACGGCGCGGTCATAGACGCCATCCTCGCAGACCGAGCGGTCGTGCATCTCGCGGTCGCCGTCGAGATGGACCGACCAGACGAAATAGGGATTGGGCGAGAAGCGGTCGAGCTTCTTCTCCATGAGCAGCGCATTGGTGCAGAGATAGACGAATTTCTTGCGCGCGATGATGCCGCGCGCGATCTCGTCGATCTCGCGATGGAGCAGGGGCTCGCCGCCGGCGATCGAAACCACCGGCGCGCCGCATTCGTCGACCGCCTCCAGACACTCGGCGACGGAAAGCCGTTGATTCAGGATCGGATCGGGATAGTCGATCTTGCCGCAGCCGGCGCAGGCGAGGTTGCAGCGGAAGAGCGGCTCCAGCATCAGCACCAGCGGATAGCGCTCGACGCGCTTGAGGCGCTGCTTCGCCACGTACAGGCCGACCTGGATCATCTGATGCAAGGGCACGGACAAGGCTGGATTTCCTTCGCTCTCAGGGTCTCGGGGATCGGGATCCGGTCATTCCGCCGCCGGATCGACGAGCTCCGCCGGCATGCGGAAGCGGACGTTCTCGGTGATGCCCGGCAGCGTCTCGAGCTCCACGGGGCCCAATTGCCCGAGCCGGTCGATGAGCGCCTGCACCAATTCGGCCGGGGCGGACGCGCCGGCGGTGATCCCGACCGACTTGACGCCCTCGAGCCAACGCGGATCGAGCGCATCGGCGTCGGCGACGAGATAGGCGCGGACGCCCTGCTCGGCGGCGATCTCGCGCAGGCGGTTCGAGTTCGAGCTGTTGGCGGCGCCGACCACCAGGACCACCTCGACCGCCATCGCCAGCTCGCGCGCGGCGCGCTGCCGGTTCTGGGTGGCGTAGCAGATGTCCTTGGTGTCGGGGCCGACGATCTTGGGAAAGCGTGCGCGCAAAGCCTCGATCACCGCCCGGGTATCGTCGACCGAGAGCGTGGTCTGGGTGATGTAGGCGAGCTTGTCGGGGTTGCCGACGCGAAGCCTGGGCACTTCCTCTGCCCGCGAAATCAGGTGCACCTTGCCGTCGACGCGGCCCATGGTCCCCTCGATCTCGGGATGCCCGGCATGGCCGATGAGGACGATCTCGCGCCCCTGGTTGGCGTAGCGCTGGCCTTCGCTGTGGACCTTGGAGACGAGCGGGCAGGTTGCGTCGATCACCGGCAGGTGGCGCGCCGCGGCCTCGTCCTCGACCGCGCTCGAAACGCCGTGGGCGCTGAAGATCGTGACGCTGCCCGGCGGGATCGCCGCGAGATCGTCGACGAAGCGCGCCCCTTTGGCGCGCAGCCGCTCGACGACGTGGCGGTTGTGCACGATCTCATGGCGGACATAGATCGGCGGTCCGTACTTCTCGATCGCGCCCTCGACGATCTCGATGGCACGCTCCACCCCGGCGCAGAAGCCCCTCGGTTGGGCCAGGACGACCCGCATTTGTTCCTCGTCGCCTCGCTCGTCGCATCAGCGGGCGGCGCCCGCCCGCGGGCGCATTATACGCAAGAACCGGCTCCGGGCCAGCGACGACATTCGTGCCCCGGCCACCCCTTCAGGGGCTAACGCCTTGCCGATCCGGTCGTTTCCGCTGCCGGCCGGGGTCCGGGATAGGATAGGATACCGGTTCTGTTCATATATGATTAGTCTTGGTAGATTGGGCTAACCATTTGCGTAAGCGGCATCCGGGCCGGTGGCAGCGAAAGAGGGCAGGCAGTGGGCATGACGTCCGAACCAAGTCATCCGGGCCAAGAGCGGCCGCACAGCAATCGAACGCCGCTCTTGGATCGGATCGTGTCGCCGGCTGACCTGCGGCAGCTGGAAGAGAGCGATCTGCCGCAGCTCGTGGACGAGCTTCGCCTGGAGCTCATCGATGTCGTTTCGGTGACCGGGGGTCATCTCGGAGCGGGTCTCGGCGTGGTCGAGCTGACCGTCGCATTGCATTACGTCTTCGATACGCCGCGCGACAAGCTGATTTGGGATGTCGGCCACCAGGCCTACCCGCACAAGATCCTGACGGGGCGGCGAGACCGCATCCGGACCTTGCGTCAGGGCGGCGGCCTGTCCGGGTTCACGCGGCGCTCGGAAAGCATCTATGACCCGTTCGGCGCGGCGCACAGCTCGACCTCGATCTCGGCCGGGCTGGGCATGGCGGTCGCCCGCGACCTCAAGGGCGAAGGCCATCAGGTCATTGCCGTCATCGGCGACGGCGCGATGAGCGCGGGCATGGCCTATGAGGCCATGAACAACGCCGGCTCGATGGACGAGCGGCTCATCGTCATCCTCAACGACAACGACATGTCGATCGCGCCGCCGGTCGGCGCCATGAGCGCCTATCTGTCGCGGCTCTTGTCGTCGAAGCCTTATCTGTCGTTCCGCCACATGGCCCGCGAGATGGCGAAGCACTTCCCGCGGCCGTTCGGCAGCGCCGCGCGCCGCGCCGAGGAATATGCGCGCGGCTTCGTCACCGGCGGAACGCTGTTCGAGGAGCTGGGATTCTATTACGTCGGTCCGATCGACGGTCACAATTTGGACCATCTCCTTCCGGTGCTGAAGAACGTGCGGGACAGCGGCGATCGCGGCCCGGTTCTGGTTCATGTGGTGACGCAGAAGGGCCGGGGATATGGCCCGGCGGAGGCCGCCGCCGACAAGTATCATGGCGTGGTGAAGTTCGATGTGGTGACGGGTCAGCAGGTCAAGAGCAAGGCCGCCGCTCCGAGCTATACTTCGGTCTTCGCCCAAGCGCTCATCGCCGAGGCGGCGCACGACGAGCGCATCGTCGCGATCACCGCGGCAATGCCGTCGGGGACGGGCCTCGACAAATTCGCGGCGCGGTTCCCCGAGAGATGCTTCGACGTCGGCATCGCCGAGCAGCATGGGGTGACGTTCGCCGCCGGCCTCGCCTGCGAGGGCATGAAGCCCTTTGCGGCGATCTATTCGACCTTCCTCCAGCGCGGCTACGACCAGGTCGTGCATGACGTGGCGATCCAGAAGCTGCCGGTCAGGTTTGCGCTCGACCGGGCCGGTCTCGTCGGCGCCGACGGGGCTACGCATGCCGGATCCTTCGACCTCGCTTATCTCGGCTGCCTGCCGGGCTTCGTGCTGATGGCGGCGGCGGACGAGGTCGATTTGATGCACATGGTGGCGACCTGCGCCGCGGTGGACGACGGCCCTTCGGCGGTTCGCTATCCCCGCGGCGAGGGCATGGGACTCACCTTGCCGGAGCGCGGGACGCCGCTCGAGATCGGCCGCGGGCGGATCATGCGGGAAGGCACGTCGATCGCGCTGCTGAACCTGGGCGCGCGCTTGCAGGAGTGCCTCAAGGCGGCGGACGAACTCGTGCATTACGGCCTGTCGACGACGGTCGCGGACGCGCGTTTCGCCAAGCCCTTGGACACCCGCCTCATCGAGCGCCTGGCGCGCGAACACGAGGTGCTCATTACCATCGAAGAGGGCGCCGTCGGCGGCTTCGGGAGTCACGTGATCCATTACCTGGCCGGGGCGGGCCTGCTCGATCACGGGCTCAAGCTGCGGCCGATGGTGCTGCCCGACCGCTTCATCGACCACGACCAGCCCGCGCTGCAATACGAAGCGGCCGGCCTCAATGCGCATCACATCGTTCAGACCGCGCTTGCGGCTCTCGGCCGCCGCTCGATGGAGCGCTCGGCGCGCGCATGACCAGGCGTCGCCTGTTTTTCGCCGCGCTCGGGTTGTCCTTGGCGTTTTGCGGCCCGGCGCGGCTGGCTGCGGCGCAGGAGCCGGCGGTCGCCACCATCGGCAGCTTCTACGACGTGCTGCTGACGGTGATGAAGGACGGCCAAAGGCTCGGCTTCGCCGGGCGCCGCGACAAGCTCGCGCCGGCGATCAAAAAGGCCTTCGACCTGCCGCTGATGACCCGCCTGACCGTCGGCCTGCAATGGCCGAAGCTCTCGCCCGCCGATCAGGCCGGGCTCGTCGATGCCTTCAGCGCCTTCAGCATCGCTACTTATGCCAGCCGGTTCGAAGATTACGCGAATGAGCGTTTCGAAGTCGACCCGACGCCGACTGCGGTGGCGAATGGCGACCTCATCGTTCACAGCAAACTCATCCAACACGACGGCAGCCCGGTCGAGTTGGATTACCTGATGCGCCAGGACGGCGGGACCTGGCAGATCATCGATGTCTATCTCAGCGGCACCATAAGCGAGTTGGCGACGCGGCGCTCGGAGTTCTCCGACGTGATGCGGCGGGGCGGGGCGGCGGCCCTGGTCAATCTTCTCCAGCAGAAGACCGCCGAGCTCAGCGGCTGAGCGCCGCGCTGGGTTCGAACTTCGTCAGGGTTTGCGTCGGGGCGGCGGCCGGGTCGCGGTACAGCGTGTCGAGACCCGGCATCGGGCCAGGCGCGCCCTTCCGCAGCACGCTGGCGCGGTGCTGCCGCCACAGGCTGCGCATCTGCGCGTAGAAATCGACCGAGGTGCGTTGCAGCTCGTCGAGAGTGTCGATGAGGCGCGAGCGCTCGTCGATGCCCCACAACGCCCAGCGCCCATAGGTGATGCCGCTATAGCCGTGGACGAAGGCGAGCCAGCCGAACGGGTCCATCTCGTCGTCGACGCCCAGGCCGATGGCGTCGCGGACATCGGAGGGGCCGAAGACCGGCAGCACGAGGTAAGGACCGTCCTCGAACCCCCAGGTATAGAGCGTCTGCCCGAAATCGCCGCTCTGTGGCGCGGCGCCCGCGTCGGTGGCGAGATCGGCGAGGCCGGCCGCCCCGAAGGTGCTGTTCATGAGGAAGCGGCCGGCGGTCAGATTGGCGCGCGTCAAATCGCCTTGTAGCAGGTCATTGGCCAAGACGACGGGCTCGCCGAGATTGTCGAGGAAATGACGGATCGCGTTGCGCCCGATTTCGGGCACGACCGCGCGATAACCCTGCGCCACGGGCTTCAACAGGATCCGATCGAGGAACTGGTTGAAGTCGAAGATTTGCCGGTTCATCGGCTCGAGCGGATCGTTGGTGGCCTCGAACTCGGCGCGCGCGGCAGGGTCGCTCGGCGGCGTGGCGCAGCCGGCGGTCAAGATGAGCAGCCCGAGAAGCAGCCCGGTCAGAGGACGTGTCACGGATTTCAGCGTGGACCCCGTTGCTTCGAAGTTATTGGACCCAGCGTGACGGTTGCGGCATGGTCTACACCAGTGCGGCCGAGCCCAACAACTGCATTCTGCCGCGCGGGCGCGGCATGGGAGGGCGGTCCGACAGTGAATGTATTATATGTCAATGGTTTAGATTTGCTTGCCTGGACTTTGGTGGGGGCCAGCGCCGTGGGTTGCCTGTACCTCGCCGGGGCGGCTTGGGCGGTTGCCCGGTTCGTTGCGCGGCGGCCCCGCTTGCCCGCGCTTGAGCCGCCGGTGAGCGTGCTCAAGCCGCTCTGCGGCGAAGACCCGGATCTCTATCAGAATCTTCGGTCGTTTTGCAGTCAGGACTACCCCGCGTTTCAAATCGTCTTTGGCGTCGGCCGGGCCGACGATCCCGCAGTGCTGGTGGTGCGGCGCCTGATGGCCGAATTCCCCGCCGCCGACCTCACTCTCGTCGTCGACGGCAGACAGCGCGGCGGCAACCTCAAGGTCGCCAACCTCCTGAACATGCTGCCGGCGGCGCAGCATGAGATTCTGATCATGGCCGACAGCGATATGCGGGTCGGCCCGCGCTATCTCCGCGAAGTGACGGCGCCGCTCCATGATGCCGAATTCGGGCTCGTCACCTGCCTTTATCGCGGCCTGTCCGCCGGCGGTATTTGGTCGCAACTCGCCTGTCTCCACGTCAATCACGGCTTTTTGCCGCAGGCGGCGCTCGGTGCCGCGATGGGCGCGGGCGCGGGCTGCTTCGGCGCGACCATCGCCTTGCGCCGCGACACGCTCGACCGAATCGGCGGGTTCGCGGCCATCGCCGACTCGCTGGCGGACGATCACGCCTTGGGACGGGCGGTGCGCCGGATCGGCCTCCGGGTCGAACTGTCGCCGCATCTCGTCGACGACATCATCGCCGAGCCCGGCCTTGCCGCGCTCTTTCACCACGAGTTGCGCTGGGCGCGCACCATTCGCCTGGTCGCGCCGGCCGGTTTTTTCGGCTCGGTCATCACTTATCCCGTGGCGCTGGCCCTGCTTGCGGTCGGGCTCAACGATTTGCCGGTGGCGGCGCCGGCGATGCTGATCGCGGCGCTGCTGTGCCGCGTCCTGACGGTGCGCGCGGTCGACTTCATGCTGCGCCTGCCGCCGTCGCCGCTCCTCTTGCTGCCGGTGCGGGACCTGTTGTCCTTCGCGGTGTTTGTCGCTAGCTTCTTCGCGCGCACGGTCGCTTGGCGGGACCACACCTTCCGCGTTGGCCGCAACGGGCAGGTTACTCTCGACGGAGACAGTCCGGCATGATGAAGACTCTGTTTCTCCAGCCGCCGTCCTTCGACGGGTTCGACGGCGGCGCCGGATCGCGCTACCAGGCGCGCCGCGAGATCCGCTCGTTCTGGTATCCGACTTGGCTGGCGCAGCCGGCCGCCCTGGTCGAGGGCAGCCGGCTGGTCGATGCGCCGCCGGCGCGGTTGTCGCTCGCCGCGGTGCTGCCGCTCGCCCGGGACTACGAGCTTTTGGTGGTGCACACCTCGACGCCGTCCTTCGCCAACGATGTGCGCGTCGCCGCAGCGATGAAGGAGATGAATCCGCGGCTCAAGGTCGGCTTCGTCGGCGCCAAGGTTGCGGTCGAGCCCGAGGAAAGCCTCGCCGCGGCGGCGGCGATCGATTTCGTCGGGCGCAACGAGTTCGATTTCACGATCAAGGAGGTCGCCGAAGGCCGGCCGCTCGATCGCATCCTCGGCCTCAGCTACCGGGCGCCCTCGGGAGCGATCACCCACAATGACGAGCGTCCGATCCTCGAGGACATGGATCGCCTTCCCTTCGTCACCGAGGTCTACAAGCGCGATCTCAAGATCGAAGATTATTTCATCGGCTATCTCAAGCACCCCTATGTCTCGCTCTACACGGGCCGCGGCTGCAAGTCGCGCTGCACCTTCTGTCTGTGGCCGCAGACGGTGGGCGGCCATCGCTACCGCGTGCGCAGCGTCGGCCATGTCGTCGAGGAGATCCGCCGCGCCAAGCATTATTTTCCGCAGGTGAAGGAGTTCTTCTTCGACGACGACACCTTCACCGACAATCTGCCGCGCGCCGAGGCGATCGGCCGCGAGCTCGGCAAGCTCGGCGTCACTTGGTCGTGCAACGCCAAGGCCAACGTTCCGCGCGCGACGCTCAAGGTGCTGAAGGACAATGGGCTGCGCCTGCTCCTCGTCGGCTATGAATCGGGCAATCAGCAGATCCTGCACAACATCAAGAAGGGCATGCTGGTGGACGTGGCGCGGCGTTTCACCAAGGACTGCCACGATCTCGGCATCGCCATCCACGGCACGTTCATCCTCGGCCTGCCCGGCGAAACCAAGGCGACGATCCAGGAGACGATCCGCTTCGCCACCGAGATCAACCCGCATACCATCCAGGTGTCATTGGCGGCGCCCTATCCCGGCACCTTCTTGTATCGTCAGGCGCTGGAAAACGGCTGGCTCGATCGCGCGCATGCCGAGCTGGTGGACGAGCACGGCATCCAGATCGCGCCGCTCCACTACCCGCACCTCTCGCATCGCGAGATCTTCGATTCGGTCGAGGTCTTCTACAAGCGCTTCTATTTCCGCGCCGGCAAGATCGCTGCGATCGTCGGCGAGATGGTG
Organism: Allostellaceae bacterium; assembly: GCA_035604195.1. Classification (GTDB taxonomy): domain Bacteria; phylum Pseudomonadota; class Alphaproteobacteria; order ATCC43930; family CGMCC-115725; genus DATJLY01. Next base: position 758 of record DATNIY010000113.1, on the reverse strand, counting down.
CGAAGCCCCGAAATGATGCGCCGGCGCCTGCGCGAAGGCATCGAGTTCTTCCAGTTCCTGCGCGAGCGGGAAATGGCGCCGTGATCAGGGCGTCTGCGGCCGGTCCGTATTGCGGACCGGGCCGAGCAGCGCCGGCAGCACGATGAAGGTGCAGAGCAAGGTATAGGCAAGCGCCACGATCAAGAGCTTGCCCATCTCCGAAGTGCCGGGATAGGTCGACAGCGCCAAGCTGCCGAAGGCGGTGCCGGTGGTCAGCGCGCTGAAGAGAATCGCGCGCGCCGTGCTCGACTGCAGCAACTCGCCCATTCCGGCGCGCCAGCGCATGACGAAATAGATGTCGAAGGCGACGCCGATGCCCAAGAGCAGCGGCAGGGCGATGATGTTGGCAAAATTGAGCGAGAGGCCGAGCAGCACGCTCGTCGCCAAGGTCAAAAGGCCGGCAAGCGCGAGCGGCGCCAGCACCAACGCAACGTCAAAGATCCGCCGCAGCACCGCGAGAAGCAGAAGAGCGATGGCGAGGAATGCGATCCAGCCGGCGGTGGTGAAGGCGCCGGTGACGGTGGCAGCGGATTCCTGAATGCTGACGGGCGTGCCGGTCGCCTCCGGAGCGACCGCGCGCACCGCTGCCACAAAGCGGCGCAAGACCGCATTGTCGCGGGCATCGCCCTTGGGCAGGACCTCGATCCGCGCTCTGCCGTCGGACGCGATCCAGTCGCCCTTGATGTCCGGCGGCAGGGCTGCGATCGTCACCGGCTCGG
>DATNIY010000112.1:0-42129 GCA_035604195.1 Allostellaceae bacterium | reverse complement strand
CACCCGGACCTCCTTCGAGCTTGCCGGCAAGCGGCTGGGCGGCGACGTCATCAACATGTCCGTGCAATGGAGCTCGATCAAGAAGGGCGAGACACTGATCGACACCGCGGTCACCTTGAACGCCATGCATCCGGACGTGCTGATCGTGCGCCACCCCGAATCGGGAGCGGTGCAGCTCTTGGCCGAGAAGGTCGATTGCGCCGTCATCAACGCCGGCGACGGCAGCCACGAGCACCCGACCCAGGCGCTGCTCGACGCCCTCACCATCCGCCGCCGCAAAGGCCGCCTGCAGGGTTTGGTCGTGGCGATCTGCGGCGACATCCTGCACAGCCGCGTCGCGCGCTCCAACATCGCGCTGCTCAACACCATGGGCGCGCGGCTGCGGGTCGTGGCACCGCCAACCTTGCTGCCGGCCGCGATCGAGCGGCTCGGCGTCGAGGTCTTTCACGACATGGGAATGGGGCTCAAGGGCGTCGACATCGTCATGATGCTGCGCCTCCAGACCGAGCGTATGCATGGCAGCTTCGTCCCCTCGATCCGCGAATACTTCCATTTCTTCGGCCTCGACCGCGCCAAGCTCGCGGCCGCCAAGGACGACGCGCTCATCATGCATCCCGGGCCGATGAACCGCGGCGTCGAGATCGACACCGAACTCGCCGACGACATCGATCGCAGCGTCATCCGTCAGCAGGTCGAGATGGGCGTGGCCGTGCGCATGGCCTGCCTCGAAGCGCTCGGCCAGCCGCAACGCAACGCCACATGAGCGCGCGCACCCTGTTCCGCAACGCGCGCCTGCTCGATCCCGCGAGCGGGCTCGATCGCCTGGGCGATCTCATGGTCGAGGACGGCAAGATCGCCGCGCTCGGTCCGGCGCTCGCGCGCGACGGGCTCGGCAGCGACATCGCAATCGTCGATTGCGGCGGCGCCTGTCTTGCGCCCGGCCTCGTCGACATTCGCGTGCAGCTCGGCGAGCCCGGCGCCGAGCACAAGGAGACGATGACGACGGGCGGCCTGGCCGCCGCCGCGGGCGGCGTCACCACCATGGTGGCGCTGCCCAACACCGAGCCCGTCATCGACGAGCTTGCTCTCGTCGAGTTCGTGGCGCGGCGCGCGCGCGACATCGCCCTCGCCAATGTCCGCACCTATGCCGCCGCGACCAAGGGCCTCAAGGGGCGCGAGCTGACGGAGATGGGCCTCCTCGCCGCGGCCGGCGCGGTCGCCTTCACCGATGGGACCGCCGCCATCGCCGATACGCTGGTGATGCGGCGGGCGCTCTCCTATGCCAGCACCTTCGATCTTCTGGTCGTGCAGCATCCGGAAGAGCCGAGCCTGGCCATGGGCGGCGCCATGAACGAAGGCGAGATTGCGACGCGGCTCGGCCTGCCCGCGATCAGCCCCGCGGCCGAAATCATCATGCTCGAGCGCGATTTGCGTCTCGTCGAGATCACCGGCGCGCGCTATCACGCGGCGCACGTCTCGACCGCCGCCGCCATCGACGCCATCCGCCGCGCCAAGGCGCGCGGGCTTCGCGTGAGCTGCGATACCGCGCCGCATTATTTCGCGCTCAACGAAACCGCCGTGGGCGAGTACCGCACTTTCGCCAAAGTGTCGCCGCCGCTGCGCAGCGAGCCCGATCGCCGTGCCGTCGTCGAGGGCCTGGCCGATGGCACCATCGACGCTATCGCCAGCGACCACACGCCGCAGGACCAGGAATCGAAGCGCCTGCCCTTCGCCTCGGCGGAATACGGCATCGTCGGGCTCGAGACCTTGCTGCCGCTCGCGCTCGAGCTTTACCACAATGGGCACCTTGGCCTCCTTGAGGTCTTACGCAAGCTGACCGCGCGCCCGGCCGAACTGCTGCGGCTTCCGGCCGGACGGATCGAAGCGGGCGCGCCCGCCGATCTCGTGCTCTTCGATCTCGACCGTCCCTGGCGCATCGACGTCGATGGGTTCCACTCAAAATGCAAGAACGCGCCCTATGAAGGCAGACCCGTGCAAGGCCGCCTGATCCGCACCGTCCTCGCCGGCCGCAGCGTCTTCATCGCCAAGGGCTGAAGGCCGCGCGCGGAAATTAGGGAGGGGGTGTGAGCTTCGTTCTCTGCGCTGCCGCGGCTTATCTTCTGGGCTCGGTTCCCTTCGGACTCCTGCTGACGCGGCTCGCCGGCCTGGGCGACATTCGCCGCTTGGGCTCCGGCAATATCGGCGCAACCAACGTGCTGCGCACCGGCAGGAAATCGCTCGCCGCGCTGACCTTGGTGCTCGATGCCGGCAAGGGCGCCCTCGCGGTGCTGGTCGCGCGCCGCTTCGGCGCGGAGATGGCGGCGCTCGCCGCGGTCGCGGTGGTCATCGGGCACATTTTCCCGGTCTGGCTCGGCTTCAACGGCGGCAAGGGCGTGGCGACCACGGGCGGCATGCTCTTGGCCTATGCCTGGCCGGTGGGGCTGGCGGCGCTCGCGACCTGGCTCGCGGTCGCGCTGGTGACGCGCTATTCCTCGCTCGCGGCCCTGCTCGCTTGCGTGCTCGCGCCCATCTATGCTTGGCTCTTCACCGGCGACGGCATGACGACCGCGACCGTCCTCGTCGTCGCTGCGCTGGTGGTGTCGCGCCATTGCGGCAACATCCGCCGCCTGCTGCGCGGCCAGGAGAGCCGCATCAAGCTCGGCCGATAGCCGCCATTGACGGTTGCGGCACCGTCATCGCATGGTGCGCAGCGCATGGCGACCGCGACGCGCCCCCTCACCCCGTCCGAGCGGCTCGATTGGCTGCGTCTCATCCGCAGCGAGAATGTCGGTCCGATCACCTTCTATCAGCTCTTGGGCCGCTTTGGCTCGGCCGAGGCGGTGCTCGCGGCGCTGCCGGAAATCGCGCGCCGCGGCGGACGGGCGCGCCCGCTCGCCATCGCGAGCAAAGCCGCGTCCGAGCGCGAATTCGCGGCGCTCGCGGCGACCGGCGCCAAGCTGATCGGCTGGTGCGAGCCGCACTATCCAGCGGCGCTCGCCGCCATCGAAGACGCGCCGCCGCTGATTGCGGTCCTGGGGCAGCCGCATCTGCTCGAGCGCCGCGCCATCGCCATCGTCGGCGCGCGCAACGCCTCGGGCAATGGCCGCCGCTTCGCGCGCGACATCGCGCTGCAGCTCGGCGAGCACGGCCTCGTCGTCGTCTCCGGCCTGGCGCGCGGCATTGATGCCGCGGCGCATGAGGGGTCGCTGCCCACCGGCACCATCGCGGTGCTCGCCGGCGGCATCGATCAGGTCTATCCCGAAGAGAATCGCGCGCTGCACGAGGCAATCGCCGAGCGGGGCGTTCTCCTGGCGGAGATGCCGGTCGGCACCGAGCCGCAGGCGCGCCACTTCCCGCGGCGCAACCGCATCATCTCCGGCTGCGCGCTCGGCGTGCTCGTGGTCGAGGCGGCGCAGCGCTCGGGCTCGCTCATCACCGCGCGCTACGCGCTCGATCAGGGGCGCGAGGTCTTTGCGGTGCCCGGCTCGCCCTTGGATCCGCGTTGCCGCGGCACCAACGATCTCATCCGCAAGGGTGCAACGCTGGTCGAGAGCGCCGAGGATGTCATCGCCGAGTTGGCGCCGCATTTGGCGACGCCTTTGGCCGAGCGTCGCCGCGAGATGTTCGCGGGGGTTCCGATCGGCCTGCCGAGCGATGACGACCTTGCCGCCGCGCGTGAAGAGATTCTTAACCTTCTCTCGCCTACACCGCTCGCGGTTGACGAACTCGTCCGCCAATGCCATTTGTCGCCCGCAATCGTCGTGACGGTGCTCTTGGAGCTCGAGCTTGCCGGACGGATAGAGCGGCAGCCCGGGAACCAGGTCTCCTTGCTTTAGCCGCCGCGCATCGCCATCTGTTGCCGGGTCCAACAGCGACTACCTCCCCATGAACGTCGTCGTCGTCGAATCGCCCGCCAAGGCGAAAACCATTAACAAGTACCTGGGCAAGGGCTACACCGTCCTGGCCAGCTACGGCCATGTCCGCGATTTGCCGGCGAAGGACGGCTCGGTCCGACCCGATGAACACTTCGCGATGTCGTGGGAGGTCGACGGCAAAGCGGACAAGCGGCTGAAGGAAATCGCGCAAGCGGTCAAGGGCGCGGAGCATCTCTATCTCGCGACCGACCCCGACCGCGAGGGCGAGGCGATCTCCTGGCATGTCGAAGAGGTGCTACGCCAGCGCAAGGCGCTGAAAGGCGTCGATGTGCAGCGGGTCGTCTTCAACGAGGTGACGAAGCAGGCCGTGCTCGACGCCTTTCGTCATCCGCGCCGCGTCGACCGCGAGCTGGTGGACGCCTATCTCGCCCGGCGCGCGCTCGATTATCTCGTCGGGTTCACGCTCTCGCCGGTGCTGTGGCGCAAGCTGCCGGGCAGCCGCTCCGCCGGCCGCGTCCAGTCCGTGGCGCTGCGCCTCGTCTGCGAGCGCGAGGCCGAGATCGAAGCGTTCAAGCCGCGCGAATATTGGACGGTCGAGGTCGAGTTGGCGACCGCGGGCGGCGACACCTTCACGGCGCGCTTGACCCATCTCGACGGCAAGCGGCTCGACAAGTTCGATCTCAAGACCGAGGCGGAAGCGCGCGCCGCGGCCGACAGTATCCTCGGAGCACCCGGCTTCGCCGTGACCGCGATCGAGCGCAAGCAGATCCGCCGCAACCCGCCGCCCCCCTTCACCACCTCGACCTTGCAGCAGGAGGCCTCGCGCAAGCTCGGCCTCGGCGCGAGCCGCACCATGTGGATCGCGCAGCGGCTCTATGAAGGCGTCGACATCGACGGCGAGACGCAAGGTCTCATTACCTATATGCGCACCGACGGCGTCACTCTGTCGAACGAGGCGATCGACGCCGCCCGCCGCCTCATCGAGAGCCAATACGGCAAGGAATATCGCCCCGACGAGCCGCGCGTCTATCGCACCCAAGCGAAGAATGCGCAGGAGGCGCATGAGGCGATCCGCCCGACCGACATGTTCCGCCGCCCCGGCGACATCGCGGCGCAGCTCGAAGACGAGCAGCGGCGGCTTTACGACCTGGTCTGGAAGCGCGCGGTGGCGAGTCAAATGTCATCTGCGCTGATCGATCAGGTCGCGGTCGACATCGCGCCGCCCGATAACAGCGTCACGCTGCGCGCCACCGGCTCGACCATCGCCTTCGACGGCTTCCTTGCGCTCTACCAAGAAGACGCCGACGATATCGAGGACGATCAGGAAGGCCGCTTGCCGCCGCTCAGGGAGCGGGAAGCGCTCAGCCGCGGCAAGGTCGAGCCGCATCAGCACTTCACCCAGCCGCCGCCGCGCTATACCGAGGCGAGCCTGGTGAAGAAGCTCGAGGAGCTCGGCATCGGACGCCCCTCGACCTATGCCTCGATCCTGCAGGTGCTGCAGGACCGCAAATACGTGCGGCTGGACAAGAAGCGATTCATTCCGGAGGATCGCGGGCGCCTCGTCACGGCGTTTCTCGCCAGCTTCTTCGAGCGCTACGTCGAATATGGCTTCACCGCCGATCTCGAGAATTTGCTCGACGACATTTCCGGCGGGCGCATCTCCTGGCAAAAGGTGCTCGAGGATTTCTGGCGCGATTTCTCCGCCGCGGCCGCTGGCGCCAAGGACCTCAATATCAAGCAGGTGATCGCCGCGCTCGACGAGGAGCTCGGCCGCCATTTCTTTCCCGATGACGGCAGCGGCAGGGATCCGCGGCTCTGCCCGGCCTGCCAGAGCGGCAGGCTCGGCCTGCAGCTCGGCCGCTTCGGCGCCTTCATCGCTTGCTCGAATTATCCGGAATGCCGCTATACGCGGCCGCTCGGTCTCGAGCAGCGTGGCGAAGGCGAGAGCGCCGAACTCATTGGGCCGCGCGAGCTCGGCACCGATCCCGCGAGCAGCCTGCCGGTCAGCCTGCGCAAGGGCCCCTATGGCCACTACGTTCAGCTCGGCAATGGCGACGAACTCGGCGAAGGCGTCAAGCCCAAGCGGTCTTCGCTCCTCAAGGGGATGGCGCCGGCCGATGTCGATCTCGATACGGCGCTGAAGCTCTTGTCGCTGCCGCGCGAGATCGGCCGCCATCCCGAGACCGGCGAGGCGATCGTCGCGGCGGTTGGCCGCTTCGGACCCTATATCCGTCACGGCAAGACCTCGCGGTCGCTGACGGGCGACGACGACGTGCTGTCGATCGGACTGAACCGCGCCGTGAGCCTGCTCGCCGAGCCGCGCAAGGGCATGCGCGGCGCCCGCACGCCCTTGCGGGTGCTGGGCGACCATCCCGAGGATGGCGCGTCGGTCGCGGTCTATCGCGGCAGGTACGGACCCTATGTCAGTCACGGCGGCGTCAACGCGACCCTGCCGGGCGATGTTGCGCCGGAGGATGTGACCTTCGACCAGGCCGTCGCGCTACTCGCCGCGAAAGCGGGTATGGGCAAGCGCAAGGGCTCTGGAAAGAGCAAAACGAAAGCCCAGCGCAAGGCGAAAGGATCGAGCGGCGGTGCCAAGGAAAGCGCCCAGAAAACGCCACAGAAACGACCACCACGGCGCGCCGTCGCCTGAGCGGCCGGCGCAGCGCCGGACGCGCCGGCGCGAGCCCGGCCTGCCCAGCCGCGAGCAAATCCTCGACGTCATCGCCGAAAGCCCGACCCCGCTCGCCAAGCGCGACCTCATGCGCGCCTTCAAAGTGACACCGGCGGAGCGCCCGGCGCTCACGGCGATGATCGCGGACATCGCGCGTTCGGGCGCCGTCGAGCGCGGCCCGAAGCGCCGTTTGGCACCTCTCGAAAGCCTGCCCGAGATCGGCGTCATCGAGATCAGCGAGATCGACCTCGACGGCGAGATGCACGGCCGTCCCCTCGCCTGGCGCGGCGAGCCGCCGCCGATCATCGTCGTGGCGGAACGCGGCGTGCCGGCGCTCGGGCTGGGCGAGCGCGCAGTGGTGCGCTTTCGCCGGCTCGAAGACGGCAGCTACGAGGCCCGCATCGTCCGCGCGCTGGGTGGGGCGCCCGACCGGGTCATCGGCATCTTTCGCCGCGAGCGCGACGGCGGCCGGCTCGAGCCCACCGACCGCAAGGTCAAGAGCGCGTTCCGCATCGCGCTGCGCGATTGCGGCGATGCCCGGGATGGCGAGATCGTGCTCGCCGAGGCGCTGCCCGGACGCCGGCTCGGACTGCCCGAAGCGCGCATCATCGAGCGCATCGGCGACAGCGCCGATCCACGCGCCTTCAGCCTCATCGCCATTCACAGCCACGGCCTTCCGACCGCATTCTCCGAAGCGGCGTTGGCGCATGCCACCAAGGCGCAGCCGGTGACGCTCGGCGACCGCACCGATCTGCGGCACCTGCCCTTGGTCACCATCGACGGCGCCGACGCCCGCGATTTCGACGATGCCGTCTGGGCCGAGCCCGATGCCGAGCGCGATGGCGGCTGGCACGCGATCGTCGCCATCGCCGATGTCGCCTGGTACGTGCGGCCCGGCGACGCACTCGACCGGGCGGCGCGCGAGCGCGGCAACTCCGCCTATTTTCCCGATCGCGTCGTGCCGATGCTGCCGGAGGCGCTGTCGAACGAGCTGTGCTCGCTCAAGCCGGGAATGGACCGCGCCTGCCTCGCGGCGCATCTCCACATCGACCCCGAGGGCCGCGTCCAGCGCCATCGCTTCCAGCGCGGCCTCATGCGCTCGGCCGCGCGCCTCACTTACGAGGAGGCGCAGGCGGCGATCGACGGGCGTCCCGACGCGGCGGCCCGCCCGCTTCTCGATGCCGTGCTGCGCCCGCTGTATGGCGCCTATCGTGCCCTCGACCAGGCGCGGCGGCGGCGCGGCACCCTCGAGCTCGATCTGCCGGAGCGCCGCATCCTGCTCGATCATGCCGGCCGCGTCGCTCGCATCGAGCCGCGGGCGCGGCTCGACAGCCACAAGCTGATCGAAGAGCTGATGATCGCGACCAACGTTGCCGCCGCCGAGACGCTGGAGCGGCTGCGGCAGCCCTGCCTGTACCGCGTCCACGACGTGCCGGATCCGGCGAAGCTCGCGGCGCTGCGCGATTTCCTCGCGAGCCTCGGCCTGCCCGGGCTGGCGCTTGCCAAAGGCCAGGCCATCCGGCCGAGCCAGTTCAATGAGATCCTGCGCCGCGCCGTGGGAACGCCCTATGAGACGCTCGTTAACCAACTGGTCCTGCGCAGCCAGGCGCAGGCGGCATACAGCCCGACCAATCTTGGGCATTTCGGCCTGGCCTTGCGCCGCTACGCGCATTTCACCTCGCCGATTCGGCGCTACGCCGACCTCTTGGTGCATCGCGCGCTCATTGCCGGACAGCAGCTCGGCGCGGGCGCATTGAGCGCTGCCGAGGCCAAGGATTTCGCCGCGATCGGCGAGCATGTCTCGATGACCGAGCGCCGCGCCGCCGCGGCCGAACGCAGCGCCGCCGACCGCTATACCGCCGCCTTCCTGGCGGAGCGGATCGGCGCCAGCTTTGCCGGGCGGATCGGCGGCGTCACCCGCGTCGGCCTCTTCGTCACCCTGGCCGAGAGCGGGGCCGACGGGCTCATTCCCATCGGCAGCCTGCCCGGCGATTACTATATCCATGACGAGCCCCGGCACCGCTTGCTCGGCCGCCGCACGCGGCGCAGCTTCACCCTGGGCGATCCCGTGACGGTGCGGCTCAGCGAAGCCAATACGGTTACCGGAAGCCTCGTCTTCGACCTGGTCGACGAGGCCGCCCGCACGGAAGCGCGCCTGCGCCGCCCGTCCGGAACTCGCCGCCGGCGTTAGAAATTCGCGCCATTCCCATCGTATTCGACCGCGGCGGCTCATTCCGCTTGCCAGCTTCGCCGTAAGCAGGCAAACATTATTTGCATCCTTTTACGCGGACCGGGGGACGATGACCGACGCGGGGGCGACGCCGGGACCTGGCTCCGACGCCTATTACCATCACGCGCACTGGCGGGCGGCCTGCCGCAGCACTCTCGGCGCCGGAGCAGTGCTCGTCTTCTCGGCGCTGGCCGCTTGCGCCGGACCGCCCGAACGCGCTGCCACCAAGGCGGTCGAGCATCCCCTCTTCGGCGAGGTTTATCAGGACGTCATCGAGTACCACATCGACGCGGCACGGGCCGATTCACTAGCCCTTTCCGGATTGCGGGCCCTCGCCGCGATCGACCCGACGGTTTCGATCGAGCGCAGCGGCGACCGGGTCACGGTGCGCCAGGGCGACCGGGTCAAAACTTTTGCGGCGCCGCCGCCGCAGGACAGCGCCGCTTGGGGCGCGCTCACCGGCCACGCGATCGATTTCGCCCGCGCGCAATCCGCCTTCGTCGCCGCCGTTCCGCCCGACGAGGTGGACGAGCAGGTGATCGACGGCGCGCTTGCGACGCTCGATCCCTTCTCGCGCTACGTCCGCCCGGCCGTCGGGCGCGAGCGGCGTGCCGAGCGCGATGGCTTCGACGGCATCGGCATAACCATCGCCTTCCGTCAATCGCAGGTTTGGATCGCTTCGGTGCAGCCGGACACCCCGGCCGCTGCCGCCGGGCTTCTGGCCGATGACCGCATCGTCGCGGTGGACGGGGTCTCGGTCAAAACTCTTGCCGCCGAGGAGCTCCGCCGCCGGCTGCGCGGCAAGCCCGACACCATGGTCGTTCTGGCCATCGCCCGCCAGGGCGAGGCAGAGCCGCTGAACGTCTCGGTGCCGCGCGCGCATATCGTCGAGCCCGCGGTGACGCTGCAGACCCGCGACGGCATCGCCTGGCTGAAGGTGACTAGCTTCAACCAGCAGACCGGGCCGCTCGCCGCCGGGCTACTGCAGCGGGCCCACCGCCGCGAGGGTGCCGCTCTCCGCGGCATCGTGCTCGACCTGCGCAACAATCCGGGCGGCCTGCTGGATCAGTCGATCGAGCTTGCCAGCCTCTTCCTCGCGCGCGGGCCGATCGCCTCGACCATCGGGCGGCTGCCGGAAAGCTTCCAGAACTTCGCCGCGCCGGAGGGCCACCAGGCGGAAACGCTGCCGCTCGTCGTGCTGGTGAACGGCGGCTCCGCTTCGGCCTCGGAGATCGTCGCCTCAGCGCTCCAGGATTCCGGCCGTGCCGTCGTCATCGGCACCGCATCCTATGGCAAGGGAACGGTGCAGACGGTGATCCGGACCACGAATGATGGGGAACTTACCGTGACCTGGGCGCAGCTCATCACGCCGCTCGGCTATCGCCTCAATCATCACGGCGTAGTGCCGAGCATCTGCACCGACGGGCTGAGCGATATGCCAGCAAGCGCGGCGCAGTTGCTGCAGGCCGCCGGCGCGCCCCCCGACCTCGCCGCGCCGCGCGCCAATCTCGACGATTCCGGCTGGCTGAGCCTGCGCGCGCATTGCCCGCCGCGCCGCGGCGAGGGCGCCATCGATTCAGAGGTAGCGGAGCGCCTGCTCGACGAGCCCGCGCTTTACCATCGGGCCTTGGCCAGCATCCCTATCGTCGCCGCCCGCGCCAAGGAGGCGCATTTGCAGCAATGAGCGAGGCTACGATCCGCGCGGCGCGCTCAGGCGATGCCGGCGCTGCAGAAATGCCAAGTGCCGGAATGATGGCCGTACAGCAGCATGTACCGCTTGTCGCCGTTGTGGGTGATCAGCACCGTCAGCCGGTCGCCGAGACACGGGTCCTCCGGCTTCGCCGGCTCGGACAGGCGTTTGGTCGCGGCACAGCCGGCGACGCTCTTGGGCAGGTCCTGCGCCGCCACGGCGGTCAGCGGCTTGTCGTTCATCTGGACGAAATAGCGTTGCGCCACGCCGTCCTTGACCGTGGCCTTGACCTGGATCCGGCCGAAGCGGGATTTGTAGAGACCGGCATCCTGCTCGCCATCGGTCAGCCCCGACGGCACTGGGCGGAAGGCGATGGCGGCGCAGGCCGGCGGCTCCCGCTCCGCTGCGAGGGCTGCCATGGCCGACCAGGCGAGCAAGCCGGCTGCACCGAGAAGAAGAAATCTTGTCATTCCAACCTCATTGTTTGGGACTGCACGTCCGCGCGAACCGTCGACGGGTCGGCCCGCCCGGCAATTATGATTAACAGGACATGGGCTCGGCAAGCCGTACCTGCGATGCCGGTTTTCGCCGAGCCCGATCAGCGGCGCCACGGGTTGGGCGCGCAGCGACGGAGCGGTCGATGCGCCGCGTGATCGCCGGGTCCCTGCTGCTTTGCGCGGCGGGTTGCATGGGCAATGGCAGCCCGCTTCCGGCTGCCGGTGGCACGGACATCCAATTGACCGCGGCGGCGACCAGTTTCGCCCCGCTGGCGCCGCTGCCCGAAGCCCGGCTCGCGGACGACCGGTTCATCGCGCGCGACGGCACGCAATTGCCGCTGCGGCGCTGGCTGCCGGAGGGCGTGCCCGCCGCGGTCGTTCTGGCGCTGCACGGCTTCAACGATTATTCGAACGCCTTTGCCGGACTCGGCCCGGTGCTGGCGCGGCGCGGCATCGCCACCTACGCCTATGATCAGCGCGGCTTCGGCGCGGCGCCGGAACGCGGCAGGTGGGCGGGCGAAAACCGCATGGTCGCTGACGCCGCGACCGCGGTCGCACTCCTGCGCCGCCGTTATCCCGACATGCCGCTCTATCTGCTCGGCGAGAGCATGGGCGGCGCCGTCGCCATCCTCGCCGCCAGCCGCGCCGGCGCAGCGCGCGCCGATCTCGACGGCGTCATCATCGTCGCTCCCGCCGTGTGGGGCCGCCAGGCCATGAGCCTGGTCGAACGGGTCGGCTTGTGGCTCGCCGACCTCATGCCGGCGATGCAATGGTCGCCGGACACCCTGCCGGTCAAGGTCCTCGCCTCCGACAATTTGCCGATGCTGCGCGCGCTCGGCGCTGATCCGCTGGTGATCAAGGCGACGCGCTCCGACACCATCAACGGGCTCGTCGATCTCATGGGCGACGCGCTCGTCGCCGCGCGCCGCTTCGACCTCAGGGCGCTGCTGCTCTACGGCGAGCATGACCAGATCGTGCCCCTGGACCCGGTGCGGCAATTCGTCGAGGCGCTGCCTTCCCGATCTGCGGGACGGCAGAGGATTGCCTTCTATCCCGAGGGCTACCACATGCTGACCCGCGACCTCGAAGGTCCGCTTGTGGTCGGGGACATCGCCGCCTGGATCGCCAACCCTTCGGCAGCGCTGCCTTCGGGCGCCGATCGCGAGGGCCGCGCCCGGCTGCTCGGCCGGCCCGAAGCGGACGAGCCGACGCCCGAGCCCGCCCCGATCGCCGCCGCCAATCCCTGAGCCGTCGCCGTATTGATGGAGTTTTTATGCCGCCGTTCGCCGCCCGCATTCTGTTGGCTGCGCTCGCCTTCACGCCTTTGTCCGCGATTTCAGCCGCCGCGCGCGCCGCCGATGTCGATGCCGCGCTGGTCTTCGCCGTCGACGTCTCGGAAAGCGTCGACGCCGAGGAATATCAATTGCAGCACGAGGGGATCGCCCGCGCCTTCGAGAGCCAGCCGGTGGTGGCGGCAATCACCGGCGGAGCCCATGGCGCCATTGACGCCTTGGTGCTCGAGTGGTCCGACCGCGACAAGCAAGTGGTGACGGTCGGCTGGACGCGCGTCTCGGACGCCAAATCCGCCGCCGCCTTCGGCGCCGCGCTGCGCGCCAGCAAGCGCAGCTCGGCTGGCCTCACCGCGATCGGCGACGCGCTCCTCGCCGCGGCGGCGGCGTTCGAGCAATTGGGTGATCACCCCGCCCGCCGGATCATCGACCTCTCGGGCGACGGCATGGCGAATATCGGCCCGCCGCCGGACCAGGTGCGCGACGCGCTGACGGCGCGGGGGATCGTCATCAACGGGCTCGCCATCCTCAAGACCGAACCCTGGCTCAACCAGTACTACGACCAGTACGTGGTCGGCGGCGAGGGCTCGTTCCTGCTCGAGGTCAACGACTTCCGCTCCTTCGCCGTGGCCATGCAGCAGAAGCTGCTGACGGAGATCTCCGCCCGCCCCTCCCGGCGCAAGACCGCAGCGCTTCAGATACAGTAGGTCCTGAGCGGAGCGAAGCCGTTGAAGCCGACCGAGGCGTAGCTCGAGGTATAGGCGCCGGCCGAGAGGATCTCCACCTTGTCGCCGACCTTGAGATCGAGCGGCAGCCGGTACTCGGTCTTCTCATAGAGGATGTCGTAGCTGTCGCAGGTCGGTCCGGCGATGACGGTCGGTCCCGTCGGCCCGCCATCCGCCGGCGTCCGGATGCGATACTTGATGCTCTCATCCGCCGTCTCGGCCAGCCCGGTGAACTTGCCGATGTCGAGATAGACCCAGCGCCTCTGGTCGGCGAAAGACTTGCGCGAGATGAGCACGACCTCGCTCTGGATCACGCCGGCGTCGCCGACGATCGAGCGGCCGGGCTCGATGATGATCTCCGGCAGGGCATTGCCGAAATGGCTGGTGAAGGCGGTCATCACCGCCGCGGCATAGCGCTCCACCGGCTGGACGCGGCCGCGATAGCGCGCGGGAAAGCCGCCGCCGATATTGACCATGCGCAGGTCGATGTCGGCCTCCGCCAGGAGCGAGAACAGGCGCGCCGTTTGGCCGATGGCGCCGTCCCATTGCGACAGGTCGGTCTGCTGCGAGCCGACGTGGAAAGAGACGCCATAGGGGTCGAGGCCATAGTCGCGGGCGCGGCGCAGGAGCTCGACCGCCATGTCGGGCGCGCAGCCGAACTTGCGCGACAGCGGCCATTCCGCGCCCGAGCACTCGATCAGAATGCGGCAGAAGACGCGCGCGCCCGGGGCCGAGCGCGCCAGCTTCTCGAGTTCGGGCGCGCTGTCGAAGGCGAAGAGCCGGATGCCCTGCTCGTAGGCGAAGGCGACGTCGCGCTCCTTCTTGATGGTATTGCCGAAGGACAGGCGCTCCGGGCCGACGCCGCGGTCGAGGCACAGCTCGATCTCGTTGCGGCTCGCCACATCGAAGCTCGAGCCGAGATTGCTCAGATGGGTGATGATCTCCCCCGCCGGATTGGCCTTCACCGCGTAAAAGATTCGGGCAAGCGGCAGCCAGCGGCGCAGCTCCTGGTAGCCCTCGGCCACGACGTCGAGATCGACGACGAGACAGGGCGTCACGGGCTGATGCTCGGCGAGATAGCGAGCGATCTTCTGGTTTACTGTGGCGGTCCTTGCACGGACCACCTGGGCCGACCGACGACGCGGGCGGGGCAGCGATACGTCCGGCACATCCGTGGCGGGCGCACGAGCCTCGACGCGAGCGGCGGCGCTGACACGAGCCACCATTGCTCTTCCCTTTACGAAGGGTGGTGAAACGACATCGCGATCCGAGACGACAGGTTGAGGCCTGCGACCGGAGAACCGCTCAGATCAGACTGCTGGGTTCGTTTGCCCCTCGGCCGCCACAGCCGCGGGCGACCCTGATGTGCCGGGGAGTGGCGTCAAGACAGGGCGCGGCGGCCCTGCGTCGGATAGCAACCATATCGTCCTCCCTCTCGGGACCGGTCCACGATGACCGGATCTGCCAAAAAGGACGCGTTACGTCGTTGCATAACCACGATGGGCCATAGGCACGTGCGAGTGCGTCGCGATGTGGATAAATATACGCATCCCCGTGGGATGCAAGGGGAAAAATCGGATTAAGCAAAATTTTTTCCAAAATTTTCCAAAATTGTCGCCTATCGCCGGTTAGCGACCAGCCGTTCGGGCGCCGCGAGCGCGAGCTGCGGCCGCTGTGCCGCCACGCGCTCTTGCGCCGCTTCGAGGATGAGCTTCAACATCTCGGAGTAACGCAACCCGGCGAAGGTCGCCATCAGGTTGAGCTTGCCGTCCCAGCACCAGCCCGGGTTGGGATTGACCTCCAGGAGCTTGATCTCGCCCTCGGCGTCGCTGCGGAAATCGAAGCGCGCGAAGTCGCGGCAGCCCAGCCGCTCGAACAGCAGCGTGGAATAGTCCGCCAGCTTGCGCCTGGTGTCCTCGTCGAGCTGCGCCTCGCGGTAGGCGATCTGGGACCAGTAGGGCGAATCCGGGATCCACTTCGATTCATAGGAAAGGAGGCGCGGCAGCTCGCCGTCGAGGCCGGAATAATCGACCTCGAGCGCCGGCAGCACGCGCAAGCCGGCGCCGGGATTGCCGATGATGCCGACCGAGTATTCGGCTCCGGTGAGGAACTCCTGAATGAGGATCGGCCGGCCCGGCATCTGCTCGCGCAGCTCGCCGAGGCAGTTGAGCGCCTGCTCCCAGGTATGGACGACGGCTTCGCTGGTGATGCCGATCGAGCTGTCGCCGTAGTTCGGCTTGATCAGCGCAGGAAAGACCGAAGGAATGGTGGCCGCTTGATCGTCCGAGCTGAAATAGGTCTCGAGCGGCACCGGCACGTCGAGCGCGGCAGCGATCGCCCGGACCAGCGCCTTGTTGTAGCACAGCCCGAGACAGAGGGGCCCGGCGCCGCTGTAGGCGATGTCGAGCATCTCCAGCAGCGCCGGGACATGCGGCTCCATGAAGGCGTCGTTGTTGTAGCCCTCGTCGCAGAGGTTGAGGACGAAGCGCGGCCGGCTGCCGCGCAGGTCGGACAGCAACGAAGCATGATTGTCGAGGTAGGTGAAGCGGTAGCCGGGGATCTCCGCAAGCGCGCTCTTGAGCCGCTGCACGGTCTCGAAATCCTCGCGGTTGAATTGGCCGCCGCGCTTGACCGGGTCGGGCAGGCGCGGATCGCCGAGCAGCACGGTGACGTCGGCGAAGCGAACTTCGCTGCGCCGCCGCTCCGCCTTGCGCGGCGCCTCGCAGGTCAGGAACATGCGGTGCGCCATCATGCCGAGATCCTGGTTGCGCGGCGAATCGGAGGCGAGTACGGCGTGGAAGCGCAAATTGGCGAAGCCGACGCTGGCGAGCAGCGCCTGGATGCGGTCGCGCGAATAAAGCCGCTCGGCATAGAACTGGTCGGCGATGACGCCGCGCTCGGCATGGACCACGACCTCGCGGCTGATGAGCCGCTCGCCGTCGCCGGTGAGCGCGCGCTCGCGGCAGACGAAGTGGTTCTGATCGATCCATTCCCAGGAGCGCGGCTCGAAATGGCCGCGCATCCACGCGCCGTCGGTCAGATCCATGACCAGCGTGCCGCCCGAAGCGAGCGCGCGCTTGACCGACTCGAGGACGGCGATGTCATCCTCCTCGCGGTCGAAATAGCCGAAGGAGTTGCCGAGGATGCAGACGCAGTGGACGCTGCTCTCGGGAACCTGGAACTTGCGCGCATCGCCCTCGTGGAAGGAGACGGGAAAGCCGCGCTGGCGGGCGCGCTTGCGGGCGAGCCGCACGAGGTAGCGGGAGCGGTCGATGCCGGTGACGTGCTTGAAGCCGCGGCGGGCGAGCTCGAGCGCATGGCGCCCCTGGCCGCAGCACAGGTCGAGGATCCGGTCGTTGGGCTCGAGGCCGGTCGCGCGGATGAGCGCGTCGATCTCCTGCTCGGTGTTGCGGTCGTTCTCGACCACGTCGCCGTCGGTCTCGAGATAGAGCGCGTTGAAGAGCGTGCGCCACCAGTCGGTCGGCAGATGGCGCTCCAGATCGGACACCGGCCCCAGAGTGCGCACCGGCAAGGCCTTGGCGGCAGGCTTGCTGTGCGCGGCGGGCGGCTTCACGGCCAGCCCGACCGGCGGGTCGGTCGGTTCGCTATTTTTCCTTGGCATCGATGGGCGCTTGACGAAGGGACGAGAATTGACCGATGGAGAACGCAACCGTATGCCAGCTTCTTCCGCAAGCGTTAAAATTAACTTTGCAACGCCAAGCAATGCCTTGAGTTGGTCGGCCTCGGGTCCACTTCAAGCGTGATGATCACCGATCCGCCTGCCCTCGACGATCCGACCGCGCTGCTGCGGCAGGTGACGGCGCAGCCCGCCGAGGCCGGTGCGCGTCTCGACCGGCTGCTGGCGGCGCATTTCGCCGATCTTTCGCGGACGCGCCTAAAGCATCTCGTCGCGTCGGGACAGGTGACTGCGGATGGCGCGACCGTATCGGACCCGTCGCTGCGGGTCCGCGCCGGCCAGAGCTTCACCCTGCGCCTGCCGCCGCCCATCGCCGACAGGCCCGTGCCGCAGGCCATGGATCTCGTCATCGTCTACGAGGACGAGCATGTCATCGTCATCGACAAGCCGGCCGGGCTCGTGGTTCATCCCGCGCCCGGCAATCCCGACCGCACGCTGGTGAACGCGCTGCTTGCGCATTGCGGTGCGAGCCTCTCCGGCATCGGCGGCGTGCGCCGGCCCGGCATCGTGCATCGCCTCGACAAGGACACCTCCGGCCTCATGGTCGCGGCCAAGAGCGAACGCGCGCATACCCGCCTTGCCGCCGACTTCGCCGCGCGCCGCATCACCCGCGCCTATCAAGCCGTGGTCTGGGGCGTGCCGGCGCCGAGCGTGGGCGAGATCGACGCGCCCATCGGCCGCTCCTCGCGCGACCGCAAGAAGATGGCGGTGCGCGAGAGCGGCAAGCCGGCGCTGACCCGCTATCGGGTACTGCGCGCTTTTGCCGCGCGCGCGGCGCTGATCGAATGCCGCCTCGCCACGGGACGAACGCACCAGATCCGCGTTCACCTGAGCGCGCGGGGCCACCCGCTGGTCGGCGATGAAGCCTATGGCGGGCGCCGCGCCCGCGCTTGGCGGACGGAGATGCCCAGCGGCATCGCCGACTTCAAGCGCCAGGCGCTGCACGCGAATGTGATCGGATTCCACCATCCCGCGACTTCGGAATATCTCACATTCCATAGCCCGTTGCCGAGCGATATTGAGGGGTTGCTGCAAATGTTGGAGCAACTCTAAATTGGACATGGCCGCCGATCTGAGCTAAGCTTCAAACTTAGGAACAGGAGTTCAGCGGCGATGGCAATGTCCCCTGCCCTGCCGAGCGTCGCATCGGAAGGGAATCTTGCGCGCTATCTCCAGGAGATCCGCAAGTTCCCGATGCTCGAGGCCGGCGAGGAGTACATGCTGGCGAAGCGCTGGCGGGAGCACGACGATCCCGAGGCCGCGCGCCGCCTGATCACCAGCCATTTGCGCCTGGTGGCCAAGATCGCCATGGGCTATCGCGGCTATGGCCTGCCGCTCTCGGAGCTCATTTCCGAGGGCAATGTCGGGATGATGCAGGCGGTGAAGCGCTTCGATCCCGACCGCGGCTTCCGCCTGGCGACCTATGCGATGTGGTGGATCCGGGCGTCGATCCAGGAATACATCCTGCATTCTTGGTCGCTGGTGAAGATGGGAACGACGGCGGCGCAGAAGAAGCTGTTCTTCAACCTGCGCAAGCTCAAGGGCCAGCTCCAGGCGATCGAGGAGGGCGATCTCTCGCCGGAAAATCTGAGCAAGATCGCCAAGGAACTCGACGTGCCCGAGGCCGACGTCGTCAGCATGAACCGGCGCCTCGCCAGCCCCGACCATTCGCTCAACGCGCCGCTCCGCGGCGACGGCGAAGGCGAGTGGCAGGACTGGCTGGTCGATGAGGTTGATGACCAGGAAACCATCCTGGGCGAGCGGCAGGAGCTGGGGCTGCGGCGCGATCTGCTGCGCGACGCGATGACCCATTTGAGCGAGCGCGAGCGCGACATCCTGATCGAGCGCCGGCTGCGCGACGAGCCCACGACGCTCGAGGATCTCTCGCAGAAATACGGCATCTCGCGCGAGCGGGTGCGCCAGATCGAGGTGCGTGCCTTCGAGAAGCTGCAGAAGTTGATCAAGGCTGCGGCGCTCGAGCGTCACCCGCTGCCGGGTTGATCGTCCGCGTCATTCGCATCGAGGACTGCATCCGCCATGGCCTCTGAACGCGCCGGCCCCGGCGCGCGATGGAGCCGGCCACCGCTCACCGGCACCCGCGCGCCGGTCGTCGAGGGCAGGCTCAGCGGCAGCCGCTCCAAAGCCCTGACGGCGAGATAAGCGAAGGCCTGGGCCTCGAGCGCATCGCCTGCCCAGCCGGCTTGCTCGACCGGCTCGACCGGCACGCCGAGACGCTGCGCCAGCATTGCCATCAGCACCGGATTGTGCCGCCCGCCGCCGGTGACCAACCAGCGCCGCGGCGGCGACGGAAAATGCCGGACGGCCTCGGCGACCGAAGCGGCGGTCATCGCCGCGAGCGTGGCGGCTCCATCCGCCGCTCCGAGCCCCACCGGCACGCAGGCGGCGAAGTCGTCGCGGTCGAGCGATTTGGGCGGCAGCCGCTCGAAATAGGGATGGGCGAGAAAGCGCTCGAGCGCGGTCTCGTCGATGCGTCCCCGCGCCGCCAGCGCGCCGCCCTCGTCGATGGCCCGCCCGGTATGTGCCAAGGCCCAATCGTCGATGAGCGCGTTGCCGGGGCCGGTATCGAAGGCCAGGATCTCGTCGGCGCCGGTGCCGAGCCACGTGACGTTAGCGACGCCGCCGAGGTTGAGCACCGCAATCGGCCGCGGCAGCTTACCGGCCAGCGCCCGATGATAGAGCGGCGCCAGCGGCGCGCCCTCGCCGCCGGCCGCCATGTCGGCGGAGCGGAAATCCGCGACCACGTCGATGCCGGTGAGCTGCGCCAGCAACCCGCCGTCGCCGATCTGCCAGGTGCGCCCCTCCTCCGGGCGGTGCAGGATAGTGTGGCCATGAAAGCCGATGAGCTCGACCGATTCGAGCTCATGGCGCTCGATCAGCAGGCGCACGGTCTCGGCGTGGACATGGGTGAGCGCGCGCTCGACCTCGGCGATCGGGCCGCGGCCGCCGAGAATGCGGCGCAGCCCCTCCTTGAGCGCGGCTTCGTACGGGACCGTGATAGCGGGGCCGGGCGCGATCTGTCCGCGCCCGTCGGTGATGAGAAAGGCGGCGTCGACGCCATCGAGCGAAGTGCCGCTCATCAGCCCGATGACGCGGCGGCTTCGCGCCGGCACCGACGCGCTCACGCCGGTGCCGTCAATTGTCGCGCTCCGGTGATTGTGGTAGAGCACCGGACCCATCCTTGGCCGCCGAGGCTCGCGCTCACGCCGATGTCCCCTGCCCGTTCGTCCTTCCTCGCTGCCGCCGAAGAGCGCGGCTACGTCCAGCAATGCACCGACCGGGACACGCTCGACGCCCGGCTCGCCGCCGGGCCGCTGGTCGGCTACATCGGCTTCGATTGTACCGCAGATAGCCTGCATGTCGGCAGTCTCTTGCAGATCATGCTGCTGCGACTCTGGCAGCGGACCGGAAACCAGCCCATCGTGCTCATGGGCGGGGGCACGACCAAGGTCGGCGACCCCTCCGGCCGCGATGAATCGCGCCGCCTCCTCACCGACGAGGAGATCGCCGCCAACATGGCGGGCATCCGCCGCGTCTTCGAAGGCTTTCTCAAATTCGGCGACGGGCCGAGCGACGCCATCATGGCGAATAACGCCTTGTGGCTCGACCGACTCGGCTACATCCCGTTCCTGCGCGACTACGGCCGGCATTTCTCGGTCAACCGCATGCTGAGCTTCGACAGCGTCCGCCTGCGGCTCGAGCGCGAGCAGCCGCTGAGCTTCCTCGAATTCAACTACATGGTGCTGCAGTCCTATGATTTCGTCGAGCTGGCGCGGCGCCATGGCTGCAGCGTGCAGATGGGCGGCTCGGACCAGTGGGGCAACATCGTCAGCGGCGTCGAGTTGGGCCGCCGGGTCGCCGATCTCGCGCTCTACGGCATTACCTCGCCGCTCATCATAACCGGGTCCGGCGCCAAGATGGGCAAGACCGCGCAAGGCGCCGTGTGGCTCAATGCCGAACGGCTCCGCCCCTACGACTATTGGCAGTTCTGGCGCAACACCGAGGATGCCGATGTCGGCCGCTTCCTGCGCCTCTTCACCGAACTGCCGGTCAATGAGATCGCGCGCCTCGAAACGCTCGCGGGCAGCGAGATCAACGCCGCGAAAGAGGTGCTCGCAAATGAAGCGACGGCGCTGTGCCACGGTGGCGCCGCCGCCCAAGCCGCGGCCGAGACCGCGCGCCAGGTCTTCGCCGAAGGCGGCATCGGCGGCGACCTGCCGGTCATCGAGACGCCGCGCGCCGCGCTCGCAGCGGGCGAGGCGGCGATCCACTTCTTCCATCGCTCGGGCCTGGCCGCGAGCCTCGGCGAGGCGCGGCGGCTCGTGCGCGGCGGCGGCGCGCGGGTGAACGATCAGGTGGTCACCGACGAGGCCCGGCAGCTGACCCTCGCCGACCTCAACGCCGAGGGATTGATCAAGCTCTCGGCCGGACGCAAGCGCCACGCGCTGGTGAAGCCGGTTTAGGCGACGACGCGCGCGATGGCGTTGATGCTGGCGCCGTCGCCGATCATGGCCGCGAGCTGCGCGGGGTCGTTCGGCAGCTGCGCCTCGTCGCGCTCGCGATAGAAGCGATAGCCCAGCGGGAGGAAGCAATTCATGAGCCGCGCCAGCGACGCGCCGTGCTCCTCCAGAACGTAAGGCGACAGCTCCATGATGAAGACCGGCCGGCTGCGCCGCAGCATTTCTTGGGCTCCGGCCAGGACCTCGCACTCATAGCCGTCGACGTCGAGCTTGACGAAATCGATGCGCGGCGAACCGCGCTCCGCCAGCACGCTGTCGAGGCTGCGCAGGACGGCGCCCGCGGTCGGCATCGCCTCGCCGCGATGCTTGGCATGGAGCTCCTTGCCGCCGACGAGCGGCCAGCCGGCATAAATGCGCTCGACAGCGCGCGCTTCGTCGCCGGCGCCGAGAAAGCATTGCAACGCGGTGACGCGCGGCGCCAATTCCGGATTGAGCGCCAGATTCCGCTGCAGCTTGGCGAAGGCATAGGCCGTCGGCTCGAAGGCCAGGACATGCCCGGCCGGCCCCGCCAGCCGCGCCAGATTGAGCGTGTGCGCGCCGATATTGGCGCCGATGTCGAGAATCTCAGCGCCCGGCCGCACCAGCCGCGCGCAGGCCCGCGCCGTGCTCGGCTCGAAATGGCCGAAGAGATAGATGGCGAAATCGATGCCTTGCGCGAGATCGAGGGCGTAGTGCAGGCCGTCGCGAGTGACCGCGATCTCGTCGCCACGGCCGATGAGAGCGCGGCAAGCGTGGACGATCCGGTAGGCAAGTCCGGCCGCGGCAATCTTGTGCGCCGTCTTCATCGCGCGGTCAGGACCCGGCTGCGCCGGGACAGCTCGCCCCCGCAACGAGAATGAACTCGCTGCCGGCGCGGCAGGTCGCGGCGCGGTCGAAGAGCGGGCCGAAGGACGCGCCGAGCGCCGTGAGCGGCGCGAGGCTCGTGCCGCGGAGCGCGATGCAGGAATAGCGCGCCGCCACCGAAGCCGGCTCGACAAAGCCCGAGCGATCCTGCAACCGCCCGACCCAGGAGAGGTAGCTGTAGTCGTCGGCGGGAATGAGCCCCGCAAGCCGAACCCGGAAGGGATGCGATCCGAAGTTCAGATTGTAGAGCCAGGCTTGGCTCGGCGACGAGGCCATGTCGTAATAGACATGCGCGCAACTCGGCAGATCGCGCGCCAGATCGATGGACAAAGCGCCGGCGGCTTCGCGGGAAAGTTCGCGGTCCTGGCGATAAAAGGCCAGCGCTTGCGCAACGATGATGACGACGAGCGCCGCGACGAAGCCGAATTGGGCGACGGCGCGGGCCTGCGCGCCCTGCGCCAGCTCGTCCGCCACGGGCCACAGCAAGACCATCGCGGTTCCCCCCAGCTCCAGCGCCGGCAGGATGTAGTGGCCGCTCGGATGCTTGGCGACCAAGAGAATCTGCACCAACTGCGCCATGAGGATGGCGAAGAGGGCGCGCGCGTAGCCGCTGGCCCTGAGGCCACGGAGCCGCCGCCACGCCAGCACCGCCGCCGCTACGAAGAAGGGCGCGAGAAAGAGCGGCCGGGCGAAGAAGAGCTTGACGACCGCGTGCGGATAACGCTCGGGATCGACCACGATCGGTCTGCCGCCGCCGTAAGTGCCGCTGCCGATCGCGAGATCGGCAAACCAAGTGGCGGCTTGCGCCGCGCCGCCGATCGCCGGCAACAGGAAGATCGCGAAGGACAGCGCCGACGCCGCGACGAAGAACGCCCGCGCGCGCCACCCCGCAATGAGCAGCAGCGGCGCCAGTCCGAGCGGCGCGAAGGTGATCTTCGAGGCAGAACCAAGACCGATGACGACGCCCATGGCGACGATCAACCAAAGGCGTGGGCGGCTCGCGTATTCGATCACGGCCGTGCCGAGCAGCAGCACGCCCAAGAGCAGCATCGGCTCGGGCTCGACTTCGATCCCGTGCTTGAGAGTCAGCATGGTCAGGAACGGTGTCGTCTGCGCCAGCAGCGCCGGGATCATGCCGAACCGGCGTTCGGCCACCCACCCCAACAGCACCAGCGCCGCGGCGTCGAGCGCGAGGATGATTGTGCTCGCGCTTCTCAGCAAGGATTCCGCCGCGGCGAAGGTGGCGTCGGATATGCCGCTCGGCGAGCCCAGCCCGGAGAGCCAGACCACCAGCGCCACGATGCATTGCACGGGCGTTCCCGGATGATTGACGTTGCCGGGAGTGACGCCCTCGAGGAGCTGCATGCCGTCGAGGAGGTAGAGATAGGACGGGTCGAGATTGAACCACAGCCAATACGGCAACGCATGCGCCCTGAGCGCGAGTTCCGCGGCGAAAAAAGCGGCCGGCAGCACGAAGACCACGGCGCCGAGCGGGCGCCACCGGCCGTTCATGGCATCGCCTTCAGCTTGAGATAGGCGAAGCTCACCATGCGCAGCAGCAGCCAGCCGTGCCGGAAGCGCGAGATCTGCGTCGAGCCATAGACCCGCGCGAGATAGCGGACCGGCACCTCGATGATCTTCAAATTCAGCTTCGCCGCGCCGAACAGCAGATCGAAGTCGCCGAAGGGATCGAAATCGCCGAAATAGGCCCGGCTCGCCGCGATCCGCTGATAGTGGCTGCGGCGCAGGGCCTTGGTGCCGCAGAGCGTATCGGTGAAGCGCTGGTTGATGAGCCAGGAGAAGAGCAAAGAGAAGACGTGGTTGGCGACGCGGTTCAGGAACTGCATCGCGTCGCGCTCCATCGGATAGACGAGGCGCGAGCCGTTGATGAACTCGCCCTTGTCGCGCGCAATCGCGTCGTAGAATTTCGGCAGCTCTTCCGGCGGCACCGTCATGTCGCTGTCCAGGATCATCACGACATCGCCGCGGGCTTGCGCCAGGCCCTGGCGCACCGCGTCACCCTTGCCCTTGCCGTTCTGACGCAGAACCTTGATGTCGCGCGCGGGATAGAGCGGAATGATCCGCTCGATCTCTTCGTAGGTGCCGTCCGCGCTGTTGCCCTCGACGAAGAGGATCTCGACCGCGGGCGCAAAGGCGGGAATGCGGCGCACCAGCGCCTCGATGGTGCCGCGCTCGTTCCGGCACGGCACCACCACCGTCGCCGATGCGGGCTTCTCCGGTTGCAGCCCCATGGGCCGCGCGACCAGATAATTCCTGAGGCAGAGGCGGCGGATTCCCGGCAGCGTGCCGATGAAGCGATTGATCAGCGAACCCAGGCCGAAGAGCCGAGCCGGGATGAGCTGGCGCCATTCCTGGCGGACCGGCTCGAAATCCGCGAGCGACAGCAGGTTCATCATGTCCGGCGGTTGCAGCCAATTGGTGTTGGGCTCGGGCAGGCGCAGGCGCAGCGCCTCGGCCAGGCGCAGCACCGGCTCCCAGAGATAGTTGTGATAGGCGATGACCAGCCGCGTGCCGCCGTGGCAGAGCCGGCGCAGGCTCGCCAATGTCGCCTGACAATCCTCGAGCAGACCGATTGTGCCGGCCATGACGATGACGTCGAACGGCCCGCCCAATGACGCGATCACCGCCGGGTCTTCGATGTCGCCGACGGCGAAGCGCAGCTGCGGATGATCGGCGCGCGCGATCTCGACCACGCCCGGGCTGAGATCGACGCCGACGCCGCGCGCCGGCCGCAACTCGGCCAGAAGCCGGCCGGTGCTGCAACCCACTTCCAGGACATCGAGCCCCTCCGGAACGAGAAAGCGGAGATAGCGGAACTCGTCCTCGTGGAAGGCGCGGTTGCGCTCGATGAAGCGGTTGCGGCGCGGCGCCCATCGATCGGCGAGATCGCGCAGCGCCGCCTTGCGCGGCGACAGCGGCCGTTCCGCAACGGTCTCGATGGTGGCCTCGGGCATGCCGCTTTCTTCCGCTCGCGCCGGCGTGTCTAGCCGAAACGCTTGGCGCAAGCCAGCATCCCGTCCTTCCGGATTCAGGGTTTCGCCGCGCCTTCGGCCGGCGGTGCGGGCGCGGCAGGCGCCGGATTGCCGGGCTCGAAGAGGAAGAGCTTGCGCAGCACGCCCGGCGCCAGCGCGCTCAAGGGATTGACCGAGAGCTTGGGGTCATTGAGCGGGCCGGCGACGCGGAAATTGGCACCGAAAATTCCTTGCCCCGCGCCCCCCATCAGCCAATTGCCGAGCAAGGGGATGTTGCCAAGGATGGTGTTGAGCAAATAGGCCGGCACGAGGGTGCCGGACACGTCGATCGTTCCGGCCTGCTCGTCCACCGTCCCCGAAGCGTTCACGCCGATGGCGCCGCCATAGGCGCGCAGATTGTCCGCGGCGAGCCGGCCGTCGCCATAGACGACATCGGCGGTGAGGCGGCTGAAGGGAATGCCTTCCCCATTGAGCAGCGCGCTGATGCCCGAGAGCGATGCGAGCGAGAGCAGCCGCGCCAAAATCGGCGCGCCGACCACGCGATAATCGGCGCCGTCGGCATGGCCCTTGAGAACGCGGCGAGCGCCCTCGTCCACGGCATCGCCGTCGAGGCGAAACTGGCCGCCCCTGACGTTGTCGCTGAGATCCAGGAGACGCAGGAATCCGCCGAAATCGTCGGTCGTCAGATTGAACTTCCGGTTGCCCGCCGCGGTGCCGAAGCGCATCTGCAACTTGCCGCCGCCGGGCTGCGTCGCATCGAGGGTCGCGGCCTGCCAATGGGACCCGTCGCTCACCAGCACGGCAGCAACGTCGGTCGCCTCACGCCCGGCGCCGAGCAAGAGCCGACCGAGCTTCGCATCGATGAACAGCGGCGGCTCGGGTCCGGTCGAGGGCGGCGCCTTCTGTAGTTCCTCGATCAGGCCGGCGGCGTCGAAGCTCGGGCCGGTGACCTGGAGCCGCCAGCCGCCCTCGGGCCGCTGCGCCAGGCTGCCCGTGACGTTGGTCTTGCCGAGGACGAGACGGCGCATCTCCAAGCTGGTCAAACTGTCCTTATCGCCCGACGGCGAGAAACCTGCCGCGAGCTGGGCCTCCACCCCTTCGCCGGTGATCACGGCATCGCGAATCGCCGTGAGGCGGTCATCGGCGAAATCGAGCTTGAGCTGAGCCGTCGCCGGAATTCCCGGCGACTTGCTCCAATCGAGCTTGGCGATGTCGAGAGCGGCATCGCCGAGGCCGAGCTTCAGCGTCGCTTGGGCCTGGCGGGACGCGCCCACGGTGAAATCGAGATCGACATCGACCGGCCCTTTCAGCATATCCGCGAAGAAATCGAGACCGAGATTCTCGCGCCCCGTGTCGTCGACGCGCCCGCGGACCGTGTAGCGCGTGCGAATGGCGTCGCTCGCGTTCAGATTTTGCGTCCAGGTCAAGGCTACCGGCACGCCGGCAAGCGCCGCGGTGCCGTTGAGCCGCATCGCCGTGCGGCCGAGCTGCATGTCGAAATGGCCGTTGCTGAGATCGCGCTCGAAGATGGCCTTGCCGGCCGCGACGCCATCGAGCGTCGCCTGGACATTGAAATCGACCTGGCGGAGCGAAAGGCGGTCGACCAGCGGAAAGCCGAAAGCGAGGTGCGCCGCAAAATCGCCCGCCACGGTCCGGGGGTCGATCGACAACGACCGCGCATAATGCAGCGGGTCGGAATCGATCACTGTGAGCGCGTCCTTGAGCGGGCCGTTCAACGCCAGCGCAATGGCGATCTGCTCGTCATTGGTATCGAGCTGATAGAGCTTGACCGAGCCGCCGGTCACATGGACTCCCATGAGCGTGCCGCTCGACGGCGTGAACACCAGCGTCGCGCGATCGAAGATCGCGGTGCCATCGACGGCGCGCACCGGCGGTAGCGGCTTGAAATAGTCGATCGCGAGATTGCGATAGGCGAGCGTGCCGTTGATCTGCTCCATGTGAAACTGCCGTGCCGCGCCGGCGGCGAGATCGAACTGGCCGGTGAGCTGGACCTTGAGCTGATCGACCGTGCCGTCGTGGATATGATCCACCACCCAAGCGCGGGTGTGCGGCGAAACCTGCTCCGGCCATAAGCGCGGAAAATCATTGGCCGGGAGATTCTGAACGTCGAGATCGAGCGAGGCGTCGAGCGCATGCGTGAGCACGCCGGCCAACAGCTCGTTGCCGACGCCGTCGATCGTGCCGCTGACGGCCACTTGCGGACCGTTCAGCGACAAGGCGAGACGCTCGAGCTTGATGCGGCCTTGGGCGGGGTCGAAGGACCCGGCCACGCCGCCGCCCGACACCACCAATTCGCCGCCCGCCAGCGCCTCGTGCCGCAGCATGCCCGGGCCCAGGACAATATTGGCCGATCCTCCGGTGATGGCGATCCGCGTCGGATCGAGCGTCGTCTGCAGCGTGCCGGAGAGCGGCAGGTCGAGCGTCGCCAGCGGCGCGAGCACGGGCGCGGCGGCGGCCCAATCCGCCGGCCGCAGGCCCGCGAAGTCGAGCTTGGCGTCAAGCTGCGCCTGCGCCGGGCGATAGATCACGACGCAATCGACTTGCGTCACCTTCTCGCCCACCGCCGCGGCCAGCCGGATCTCGCCGCGCACGCCCTCGCTACTGCGATGCACGAGTATGTCGACATCGTCCGCCCGCCAGACGATGCCGAGCGAGCGATCGTCGACGATGAGTCGCGCGCGGCGCACCGCGACGTCGGTCAAGGCGCCGAGCGGCTGCGACGGATCGGGCGGCCCGGCGAGATCATGCCCGAACCGCGCCGCCCAGTCCTCGGAAATGCCGGCCTCCTCGCTGCCGAAGCCGAGGTGGAACGAGCCTTCGGGATCGCGCACGACCCGCAGATACGGCTCGGTCAGGACGATGCGCGCCGGCGCGATGATGCCGCGGAGCATGGCGCGAAGGCTGAGATCGATCGCCATCTCCGGCAGAGTCAGGGTCGAGCCGGTATCGCGCTGGCTCAGATGGACGCCTTGCGCCACCATCTCGAGCGTTGCGCGCTCGCCGAGGCTGAGCGCCGCACGGTCGACCGCAATGGCGATGCCGACGTCCTCGCTGCCGAGCGCCCGCGCGACATAGGGCGCCAGAAAATCGACCGCAATCGGCCCGCGCTCGAGTCGCCACAGCAGAAGACCGCCGAGCACGATGAGCCCGGCGATGATCCCCGCGACCAGACGCAGCAGATAATGAGCCGTGCGCCGGATCATCGCGGCGCCGCGCTGCGCCCGCCCTTGACCCCTGGGCGGCGGGCGCGCAGTCTCCGGCGCAGTGTCCCGCGAACTCCCGTCGATGCCACCGTTGTTATCGCCGATCTCCTCTCACCGCGCTCTGCCGCTGCCGGCGGACGAGCAGGCGGTCAACATCGGCTTCGCGCGCTGGCGCGACGCCGGCGAGGGCGCCGGCGATCCCGCAGTCGCTGCCTTCGTCCAAAGTTTCGCCGGCGATGCCACCGGGCAACCGCTCCTCGCGTCGATCTTCGGCAACAGCCCATTCCTTACCAATTGCTGTCTCAGGGAGCCCGGCTTCCTGATGCGCCTCGTGCACCACGGGCCGGACGCTACTTTCGCCGAAGTCATGGACCGGCTCAATCGCCATCTCGCACCGGCGATCGACCGCCGCACTTTGATGGACGAGCTGCGCATGCTCAAGCGGCGCGCCGCCCTGCTCATCGCGATTGCCGACATCGCCGATCTCTGGCCGCTCGAACGGATCACCGGGGCGTTGAGCGATTTCGCCGAGGCGGCGCTCGCGCTCATCGTCCGTCATCTGCTGGCGAGCGCGGCGGCGGCCGGCGATTTCGCGCTGGCCGACGCCGAGGATCCGGCCCGCGACAGCGGCTTCATCGTGCTCGGCCTGGGCAAGCTCGGCGCCCGCGAACTCAATTATTCCAGCGATGTCGACCTCATCCTGCTCTACGACGGCGAGACCGCGCGCTACACCGGGCGGCGCGGCATTCAGCGCTTCTTCTCCCATCTCGCCCATGAACTGTCGCGCATCATGGTCGAGCGCACGGCCGAGGGCTACGTCTTCCGCACCGATTTGCGCTTGCGTCCCGATCCCGCATCGACGCCGCCTGCGGTCTCACGGCTCGCGGCGCTCGCCTACTACGAGAGCACCGGCCAGAACTGGGAACGCGCCGCGCTCATCAAGGCGCGGCCGGTGGCGGGCGACCGCGCCGCCGGCGCCGCGTTTCTCGCCGAGCTCACGCCCTTCTTGTGGCGCAAGCATCTGGATTTCGCCGCGATCGAGGACATTCATTCGATCAAGCGCCAGATCGACAGCCACCGCGGCGGCGGCAAGATCGCCGTCGCCGGCCACAACATCAAGCTCGGGCGCGGCGGCATCCGCGAGATCGAATTCTTCGCGCAAACGCAGCAGCTCATCTGGGGCGGACGGCGGCCCGAGCTGCGCGTCGCCGAAACCTGCGCCGCGCTCGCGGCGCTCGCCCGCACCGGCCATATGTCCGCCGAGGCCGCCGCGGCGATGACCGAGGCCTATCGCTTCCTGCGCCGGCTCGAGCATCGCCTGCAGATGGTCGATGACGCACAGACCCACAGCCTGCCGGTCGATCGCGCGGGGCTGCGGCATATCGCGCTGTTTCTGGGCCTCGCTTCGAGCGATGCCTTCGCCGCCGAGATCACCCGCCATTTGAGCGCGGTCGAGCGCCATTATGCGCGCCTGTTCGAGGCGGCGCCGAGTTTGGCGGGACCGGGCAATCTCGTCTTCACCGGCAGCGAGAACGATCCTGAGACGCTCGAGACCCTGTCGCATCTCGGCTTCGCCGACCCGGCCGCAGTGGCGAGCATCATTCGCGGCTGGCATCACGGCCGCTATCGCGCGATGCGCAGCCAGCGGGCGCGCGAACTTCTGACGGAATTGGTCCCGCCGCTGCTCGCCGCTTTCGCCGCGTCGCCCAATCCCGATGTGGCCTTTCTGCGCTTCGACCAGTTCCTCGCTCGGTTGCCGGCGGGCGTGCAGCTCTTTTCGCTCTTCTACAACAATCCGCCGCTGCTCGAGCTGATGGCGGAGATCATGGGCGCGGGACCGCGGCTCGCCGATGAAGTCGCGCGCCGGCCCGGTCTCTTGGACGGCGTCCTGACCGCGGGCTTCTTCGATCCACTGCCGCCGCGCGCCGCGCTCGCCGCCGAGCTCGCGGCGCTGCTCGACGGCGCACGGCATTACGAGGAGATCCTCGGACTGGTCCGACGCTGGGTTGGCGACCGCAAGTTCCAGGTCGGTGTCCAGCTGTTGCGCCACCGGCTCGACGGCGAAGCGGCCGGAGCGGCATTCTCCGACATCGCCGAGGCGGCGATGACTGCGCTAATGCCGCGGGTCGAGGCGGAGTTCGCGCGGACGCATGGCCGCGTCATGGGCGGCGCGATCGCCGTGCTCGGCCTGGGCAAGCTCGGCAGCCGCGAACTGACGGTGACCTCGGACCTCGATCTCATCCTCGTCTACGACGCGCCGCCCGAGGCCGAATCGTCGGGCGGCCCGCGCGCGCTGTCCGCGCTCGCCTATTACGCGCGGCTCTCGCAGCGCTTCATCAACGCGCTCACCACGGCCACGGCCGAGGGCGGCCTTTATGAAGTCGACATGCGGCTGAGGCCCTCGGGCGCCGCCGGTCCGCTCGCCTCGAGCTTCGCGGCCTTCCGCCGCTATCACGACGAGGCCGCCTGGACCTGGGAGCACATGGCGCTGACCCGCGCCCGCGCCGTCGCGGGGCCCGAGGAGCTGACGGCCAAGGTCATGGCCGCCATCCGCCGCGTGCTGCTGCGCCAGCGCGATCGGAACCGGCTCGTCCTCGACGTCGCGGACATGCGCCGGCGCATCACCGAGCAGCATCGCGGGCCCTACGACTTCGATTTGAAGCACCGCCGGGGCGGCATGATCGACATCGAGTTCATTGCGCAATATCTGCAACTGCGCGACGCCGCCCGGCACCCGGAGGCGCTGCGGCAGAATACGCGCGCGGCGCTGCTGGCGCTCGCTGCGGCGGGAGCGCTCGACCCAGCCGCGGCGGACGCGCTCGCGCGCGCGCTCATGCTCTGGCGCAATCTGCAGAGCCTGATCAAGCTCACCGTGGACGAGCCCTTCGACGAGGAAGCGGCCAGCCCGGCGCTCAAGACGATCCTCGCCAAGGGCGCGGGCGCCGCGGATTTCGCCGCGCTAAAGGCGGAAATGGCCGCCGCCGCGAGCCGCGTCCTTGTGCTATATGACGCGCTCATCGAAAGCCCGGCCGCAGCTTTGGGCGCGGCGAAGCCCCAAGCGGAGGAGCGAACACCATGAGCCCAAAGATCGGCGACAAGGCCCCCGACTTCACGCTACCTACCGACGGCGACGGCTCGGTTCATTTGTCGAAGCTCAGGGGGAAGAAGGTCGTGCTCTATTTCTATCCGAAGGACGACACCTCCGGCTGCACCGCCGAGGCCTGCGGCTTCCGCGACACTTTCCCGAACTTCCGCCGGATCGAGGCGACGGTCATCGGCATCTCCAAGGATTCCGTCGCCTCGCACGACAAGTTCAAGAAGAAATACCAGCTGCCCTTCACCCTCGCCTCGGATACCGAGGGCAAGGTCTGCGAGGCCTATGGCGTGTGGATCGAGAAGAGCATGTATGGCCGCAAATACATGGGCATCGAGCGCGCGACCTGGCTCATCGACGAAAAGGGCGTCATCCGCAACATCTGGCACAAGGTCAAGGTGCCCGGCCATGTCGCGGAAGTGCTCGCGGCGATCAAGGCGCTGTGAGCCCGGATGATCCAACGACCCTTTCCGCCGCTGCTTGCGCGGTGCTGCGCGCGCCTGACCCGGCGGAAAAGCTTGGGCTGACGCGGCGCACTGCCATCCTCTGGCGCGAAGGGGCACTCGCCATCGGCCGCGCATTGCCGCCCGGCCGGCCGGCCCGGCCGCCGCGGCCGGAGGTCCGGCCGCCGCGCGAGATGCCGCGCCGCCGCGCCGCCGGCTCGCTTGCCGGCCGCGTCGCGCTGCTGCATGCGCTCGCCCATATCGAATTGAACGCCCTCGATCTCGCCTGGGATTTGATCGCACGCTTCACGGCGGAGGATTTGCCGCGCGCGTTCTACGACGATTGGGTCGTGGTCGCGGCGGAGGAGGCGAAGCACTTCGCGCTGCTGGCCGACCGGCTTGCTGCGCTCGGCCACGCTTATGGTGATCTCGCCGCGCATGATGGGTTGTGGGAGGCGGCGCAGGCGACGGCGGGGGATTTGCTCGCGCGGCTCGCAGTGGTGCCGCTGGTGCTGGAGGCGCGCGGGCTCGACGTGACGCCGGACATGATCCGCCGTCTCGAACAATTCGGCGACCGCGACAGCGCGGCGGTGTTGGAGATCATCTATCGCGATGAAATCGGCCATGTCGCCGCGGGCTCCCGCTGGTTCGCCTGGTCCTGCGCGCGGCGCGGCCTGGCGCCGGTTCTGGCATATCGGGAGTTGGTCCGCCGACACTTCAAAGGCAGCCTCAAGCCGCCCTTCAACCGCGCGGCGCGCGATGAGGCAGGCTTTGGCGCCGCTTTTTATGAAGGCTTGGCCGTGGAATAGAGGCCAACGGCCGGCAATGAAGGCGTGCCTGTTCATCGAGCACTCGGATGCGCCTGGCGCGGACGGGGAGCAATCGTTTCAGCGCGCGGCGCCATGCCGGGGAACCATTTGCCGCGGTGGACGTTTATCTGGGATCAGTTATGGAACTCTTCGGAGTTTGGCAGAGATGAGCCCCGACCACGCCCTAGCTCGGATGGAGCGGTATCGCTGGGTGTTCGCCGCGCAGGAATGCCGAGACGAGCTGGCGCTCGCGCGAGCCATCCTGACCGCAACCGCTTTTGGTGTTGTGTTGATCGCCATCGCAGCCGTAGTGGTTGCGATGACGCTCGGCCTGGGCCTCCTTTTGGACATCGTTCTCGGGTATGGGTTGAATGTCGCGTCTCTCATGCTCGCGCTCTTTGCCGTCCACTTATGGCGGGCTCGGCAAATCCAGCCGAGATAGGCGAAGATGCGATAGGATAGCAGACGGCGAGCTCGACCCGCGCCGCCCGTTCCTCGGCGCTGAACCGGCGCGGCCGATTGGTTGTTGCTTCGATTTCGCGACTTGCCGTCGCTTCCTTCTAGCTTGTTTCCTTGGCGGCGGCATCGGCGCCGACGATGCGCTGCGCCAGCGACGCCTCGAGGAAGCGATCGAGATCGCCATCGAGCACCGCGCCCGCGTTGCCGACCTCCACGCCGGTGCGCAGATCCTTCACCATCTGATAGGGCTGCAGCACGTAGGAGCGGATCTGGTGGCCCCAACCGATATCGCTCTTGGTGGCATTCATCGCATCGACTTGCGCCTCGCGCCGCTGCAGCTCGTTCTCAAAGAGCCGCGCCTTGAGCATGGACATCGCCTTGGCGCGGTTCTGATGCTGCGAGCGCTCGTTCTGACAGGCGACGACGATCGGCTCGGCGCCGGGCGGCGCATAGGTGAAGCGCACCGCGCTGTCGGTCTTGTTGACGTGCTGCCCGCCCGCGCCCGACGAGCGATAGGTGTCGACCCGCAGATATTTCTCCTGGACCTCGACCTCGATCTTGTCGTCGACGACGGGATAGACCCAGACCGAGGCGAAGCTGGTGTGTCGGCGCGCATTGGAATCGAAGGGCGAGATCCGCACCAGGCGGTGGACGCCGCTCTCGGTCTTGAGCCAGCCATAGGCGTTTTCGCCGACGATCTTAACCGTCGCCGATTTGATGCCGGCGCCTTCGCCCGAGCTCTCTTCCAGCCATTCCACCTTGAAGCGGTGCTGATCGGCCCAGCGCGTATACATGCGCAGCAGCATCTCCGCCCAATCCTGCGCCTCGGTGCCGCCGGAGCCGGCGTGCACCTCGAGATAGGCGTCGTTGGCATCGGCCTCGCCCGAGAGCAGGCTCTCGAGCTCGCGCGCCTTGACCTCGTCGCGCAGCCGGCTGAGCGACGCCTCGGCTTCGGCGAGCATGGCCTCGTCCTTCTCGCCCTCGGCAAGCTCGGCAAGCGCCACCGTGTCCTCGAAGTCGCGCTCGATCCGGCGATAGCCGTTGACGCCGCGGTCGAGCCGCGTGCGCTCGCGCATCAGGCTCTGGGCGCGCTGCGAATCATCCCAGAGCTTCGGATCCTCGACCAGCGCATCGAGCTCGGCGAGCCGCCGCGTCGCGTTGTCCCAGTCAAAGATGCCTCCTCAGCAGCGCCAACGAGCGCCGGATCTCGTTGGCGACTGCCTCTGTCTCAGCACGCATAGAAGGCTCCCGGGGACGCGACTGCGCTCAATATAGACCACCCGTGCCGCTCGCGGGAGCGGTCTGCGGACTCGCCGGCCCGTCGGGCGCGGTGGCCGCGGCCGGCGTCGCCCCGTCGCTGCCTTCCTCCGCTCCGACGCTGTTGCCGGTCACCACCACGCCCGGCGATGCCGCTCCCGGTTCGGTGCCGGGCTTGAACGCTTCCCAGATCACGCTGCGGTCCCCGGCGGCGGCGAGCTTTCCGGTGGCAGGATTGACGCGGACGAGACGGATGCCCGACGGGATACGAAAAGGAATGGCCGGCTTGTCCTTGAGCGCCGCCTCCATGAAGGCACGAAACGCCGGCAGCGCCACGGCGGCGCCGGTCTCGCGCTTGCCGAGGCTGCGCGGCGTGTCGAAGCCGACATAGACGCCGGCGACGAGGTCGGGCGAGAAGCCCATGAACCAGGTATCCTTGGATTCGTTGGTCGTGCCGGTCTTGCCGGCGAGCGGCTTGCCGAAATTGGCGAGGCTGCGGCCGGTGCCGCGCTGCGTCACGCCCTCCATCATCGCGACGATCTGATAGGCGCTGCGGGGATCGGCGATCTGCTCGCGCGCGTCCGGCAGTTCCGGCGGCGCCTGTCCGGTCCAGGCGACGCCGCTGCACTCCTCGCAGCTGCGGCTATCGGCGCGGTAAATGGTTTGGCCGTTGCGGTCCTGGACCCGATCGATGTAGGTCGGCGTGATGCGCTTGCCGCCATTGTCGAGCATCGCATAGGCCGCCGCCAGCCGCAGCGGCGTCGTCTCGCCCGCGCCGAGGATGAAGGCATCCTCCTTCGGCATGTGATCGAGGATGCCGAAGCGCTCGACATACTGGGCGATGATGTCGAGCCCGACGGTGATGCCGACCCGCGCGGTCACGAGGTTGAGCGATTCCTCGAGGCCGACGCGCAAGGGGACCGGGCCATAGAATTTGTGCTCGTAGTTGGTGGGGTTCCATTTCGGCAGCCCCGGCCCCTGATCGACGACCAGGGGTCCATCCACCACGATCGTCGAAGGGGTGAAGCCGTGATCGAGCGCCGCCAGGTAGATGAACGGCTTGATCGCCGAGCCGGTCTGCCGATAAGCCTGATTGACGCGGTCGAACTGGCTGATCTCGTAGCTGAAGCCGCCGCTGTCGGCGAGCACGCGCCCGGTGTGCGGATCGAGCGCCACCAGCGCGCCCGAGACTTCCGGGATCTGGCATAGGCTGTAGAGCGGCTCGCCGCCGCGTGGCTTGCCCTCGCTTTCGGCCGGCTGGCCGACCAGCGCGACATCGCCGACGGCGAGCGCCTCGGCCGCGCTCGCCGGCGTTGGGCCGAGGCGGTCATCGTCGAGCATCCGCCGCGCCCAGCGCAGTTCCTCGTAGGGAATAGCGCCCCGCGTGCCGTCGGCGAGACCGATCGCCGCGCCGTTCGCGCTCGTGCCCAGAACCAGCGCGAGCCGCCAGCCGACATCGGCCGCGCCGGCCGGCAGCGGCACGGTCGCCAGCCGCGCGCGCCACTCGCCGCGCGCGTCGATATGCGCGATCGGGCCGCGATAGCCGTGCCGGCGGTCATAGGCGATGAGCGCGCCGCGCAGCGCCCGGTCGGCCACCGCTTGCAATGCCGGATGGAGGCTGGTGCGGACCGCCAGGCCGGATTCATAGAGCGCCTTCTCGCCGTAGCGCGCGAGCAGTTCGCGGCGAACCTCTTCGGTGAAATAGGGCGCTTGGACGAGCGCGGTATCTGAGCGCCGGCGGATGACGATGGCCGTCGCCTTGGCCGCATTCGCTTGCTCGGGCGTGATGAAGCCGGCGTCGATCATGCGGTCGATCACCCAATCCCGCCGCGCGGTCGCGGCCTCGGGATGGCGCTGCGGATCATAGTTGTTGGGCGCCTTGGGCAAGGCCGCGAGAAAGGCGGCCTCGCCGACCGTCAGTTCGTCGAGCGACTTGTTGAAGTAGTTGAGCGCCGCCGCCGCCACGCCATAGGCGCCGTTGCCGAGATAGATCTCGTTGAGATAGAGCTCGAGAATTCGGTCCTTGCTCAGCACCTGCTCCATCTTGATGGCGATGAGCGCTTCCCTGATCTTGCGCTCGACCGAGACCTCGTTGCTGAGCAGGAAATTCTTCGCCACCTGCTGCGTGATGGTCGAGGCGCCTTCGGGCCGCTTACCCGTGCGCAAGCGCAGCAGATCAGTCACGGCCGCGCGCAGCATCGACACGGGATCGATGCCGGGATGCGCGTAGAAGTTGCGGTCCTCCGCCGCCAGGAACGCGTGGATGAGCAGCGGCGGCATGGCGTTCACCGGCACGAAGACGCGCTTCTCGATGGCGTATTCGGCCATCGGCCTGCCATCGCCGGCATAGACCCGGGTAACGATCGGCGGCTGGTAGTCGGCGAGTTGCTGGAACGGCGGCAGGTCGCGGTCGAAATACCACACCGCCAACCCGACGATTCCGGCCCCAGCCAGCCCGGCGAGCACGAGCAAGAAGAACAAGAACTTCAGAATTCTCATGCTGTCCGTCGGCGGCGTGAGCGCGCCCGCGGCCGGCCGCGGCGGCGCCTATAAGGTGCGGCGGCTTTATGGCGCCTTCAAGGCGTCTTTCCAACCGCCGGCGGCAATTCCCGGCCGGACCGCCTCCGGGCCGGCGCCCAGCCGCACGAAGCGGTTGTCCCTGACAACCCCGGCCTGTATCCTGGGGGTGCGAAATGCCGCGGTCTGCCGAGCCGGCCTCAGGGCCGGGGAGGCGGCGCCATGGCGGGATTTTTGGTCGGGCACCGACGCCTGCTCCCGCTGGACAACGGTGCATCAGTGCCGTTTTCCGCGAGCGACGGAGACAAGGCCCCGGCACCGGCCAGCAAGATCGGCCG
This sequence comes from Allostellaceae bacterium, assembly GCA_035604195.1. Taxonomy (GTDB): domain Bacteria; phylum Pseudomonadota; class Alphaproteobacteria; order ATCC43930; family CGMCC-115725; genus DATJLY01. The sequence continues at coordinate 4,937 of DATNIY010000112.1, read as the reverse complement.
GCAGTTGGGCTGTGCCACCCCTTCCCGTCGAGACGCTCGGACCTTGCGGTTTGGACGAAACCCGAAGCGCGTCCCGGCGCCGTGCCGGGATGCGGCAGCCTCGAAAGAGTTCCGCCATGGCCCTGATTCCTGCGCCGTTCGACGGATCGTCCGGAGGCGCCGCCCGCTTCGCTCAGATCAGGAAGACGCCGCCGACCGTTGTTCGCGCGGGCGCAGCGGCGCTCCTCGGAGTTGCAGCCTATGGCAAAGCGTATGCTGATCGACGCCGCGCATCCGGAAGAGACCCGCGTCGTCGTTCTCAGTGGTAACCGGCTCGAAGAATTCGATTTCGAGACTTCGACCAAGAAGCAGATCAAAGGCAATATTTACCTCGCCAAGGTGACGCGCGTAGAGCCGTCGCTGCAGGCGGCGTTTGTCGAGTATGGCGGCAACCGCCACGGCTTCCTCGCCTTCAACGAGATTCATCCCGACTATTATCGGATTCCCGTCGCGGACCGCCAGGCGGCTCTCGCCGCCGAACGCGCCGCGGCAGAGCACGAGGAGGAGGATGACGTCGAAGGGGCGCAAGAGGCCGCGCCCGAGTCGCGGGTGATCGCTCCCGATAACGGCGATGCCATCGAGTCGTCGGCGCAACGCGCGGCGCAGGAAGCGCCGGCTGAGGTGGCGCGCAGCCCGTTCGAGGAGCCGCCCGAAGGCGAGCCGGCCGTCGCCGAAGCGCCGGCACCGGCCGAAATCGAGCCGGCGCTTGCCCGCGCGCCCGAAACGTTTGGCGCCGAGAGCGAGATGGCGTGGCAGGAAGCCGCGCCGAGCGAGGCGGGAGAGCCCGCCGCTGCGGAAACCGCAGCCGCGACGGCTCGGGCCGAAGAGCGGATGAACGGCGGCGAGGCCATTCACGACCGCTCGATCGAGACGGTCGGCGGCGATGAGATCGAGGAAGCGACTCGTCCACGCGCCCGGCCCTTCCGTCACTACAAGATCCAGGAAGTGATCAAGCGGCGCCAGATCATGCTGGTCCAGATCACCAAGGAAGAGCGCGGCAACAAGGGCGCGGCATTGACGACCTATCTTTCGCTCGCCGGCCGCTACTGCGTGCTGATGCCGAACACGCCGCGCGGCGGCGGCGTGTCGCGCAAGATCACCAACAGCCTCGACCGCCGCCGCCTCAAGGAGCTGGTGAGCGATCTCGACATGCCCGAGGGCATGGGCGTGATCGTGCGCACCGCCGGCAGCGAGCGCTCCAAGGCCGAGATCAAGCGCGACTTCGAATATCTCCTTCGCCTGTGGGACGAGATCCGCGACGTGACGCTCAAATCGACCGCGCCGGCGCTGATCTACGAGGAAGGCAATCTCATCAAGCGCTCGATCCGCGACCTCTATGCCCGCGACATCGAGGAAGTGGTGGTCGACGGCGAGGAAGGCTATCGCACCGCCAAGGCCTTCATGAAGATGCTCATGCCGAGCCACGCCAAGCGCGTGAAGCTCTATCGCGATCCGACCGTTCCGCTCCTCCACCGTTTCCAGGTGGAGAGCCAGATCGACCTGATCCATTCGCCGATCGTGCAGCTCCGCTCTGGCGGCTATATCGTCATCAATCCGACCGAGGCCCTGGTCGCCATCGACGTCAATTCCGGCCGCTCGACCAAGGAGCGCAACATCGAGGAGACCGCACTCAAGACCAATATCGAGGCGGCGGAGGAGATTGCCCGCCAACTCCGGCTCAGAGACTTGGCCGGGCTCATCGTCATCGACTTCATCGACATGGAGGAGCATCGCAATCAGGCGGCGGTCGAGCGCCGGCTCAAGGAGGCGATGCGCCACGACCGGGCGCGCATCCAACTCGGCCGCATCAGCCCCTTCGGTCTCCTCGAGCTGTCGCGCCAACGACTGCGGCCGTCGCTGCTCGAAGCCTCGACCCAGCCTTGCCCGCATTGCAACGGCACCGGACACATCCGCTCGACCGAGTCGACCGCGCTGCACGTGCTGCGGGCGATCGAGGAAGAGGGCATGCGCCGCCGCTCGGCCGAGATCGCCGTCGCCGTGCCGACCGTGGTGGCGCTCTATATCCTCAACCAGAAGCGGCCGACCTTGCAGCAGTCGGAAGCGCGCTATGGCTTCCACGTCACCATCACCAGCGACGACAGCCTGGTTCCGCCGGCCTTCCGGCTCGACCGGGTGCGCGTGCTCACCCCCGCCGAGGTGGCGGCATTGCCGGCCGTCACTGCCCCGCCGCCCGCGCCCGAGGAGGAGGAGGAAGAGGAAGAGGTGCTCGAGGAAGAAGTCCTGCCGGCAGCCGAGGGCGAGGCGCCGCAGGCGGAGCAAGCGGAGCAGGCGGAGCAGACGGAGCAGGCGGAGCACGCGCAAGAGAAAGCCGGAGCCGGACGCCGCCGCAAGCGCCGCCGCCGCCGCCGCGGCGAGGAAGGCGGCGAAGCGCGGCCCGCGCGTCCGGCCGCTGGCGAGTTGATCGCATCATTGGCGGAGGGCGAAGCCGTCAGGCCGGAGGCGGCCGAGGCGCCATTCCCCGAACGGCCGGCGCCAGAAGAGCGCCATGTCGGCCAAAGACGCGAAGCCGAGGCTCGCCCGAGCGAGCTGCGCGGCGAGAATGGCGATGCCGGCGAGCGCAAGCGGCGGCGGCGCGGCCGGCGCGGCGGGCGGCGCCGGCGGCATGGCGAACGCGGCGAGGGATTGCCGCAACCGCGACAAGTCGAGTCCGCAGCCCTCCCGCAGGCCGAGATCATCGAGCTGATTCCGGCACAGGGCGGCGACGGCGAGGCCGAACGCGAGATGGTCGAGGCCTTCGCCGCGCCATCGAGCCCGCCCGTCGCCGCGCTCGCGACCGAGATCGTACCGATCGCCGAGCAGGGCGATTTGGCCCGGCCCGAGCCAGCCGAGCCTGAGGCGCCGCCGGCGCCTGCTGCCGCCGCTCCGATCGCGCCCGAGCCGGAGCAAGCCCCGGCGCAACACAACGTGCCGCCGTCGCAGGAGATCCGAGGGCCGGTCAACAACCCGCGGCGCGGCTGGTGGCGCCGTTAGCGGGTCTCGATCAGCGGCGCCAAGCCCGAAGCCGGCGCGCCGCCTCGGCGATGGTTGCGGTCGAGCCGGCAAAGCACAGGCGGACGGTCGCGCTGCCGCGCCTCTGGTCGAAATCGACGCCGGGCGTGCAGGCGACGCCGATCTCGCTGAGCCAGCGCCGGCACAGTTCGCGGCTGTCGTTGGTGATATGCGCGACGTCGGCATAGAGATAGAAGGCGCCGTCCACCGGCGCGAAGCGCTCGATCCCCGCCTTGGGCAGCTCTTCCAGCAGCAAGGCGCGATTCACCGCATAGCGCGCGACATTGGCGTCGAGCTCCGCGCGGCAATCGAAGGCGGCGAGCGCCGCATGCTGCGACAGGCTCGGCGGCGCGATGAACAAGTTCTGCGCCAAGCATTCGACCGCGCGCAGCATGTCCTCCGGCACCACCATCCAGCCGATGCGCCAGCCCGTCATCGAGAAGTATTTGGAGAAGCTGTTGACGACGATCGCGGAATTGCTGCTGACGAGCGCCGTGCGCGCGACCGTGCCATAGGTGATGCCGTGGTAGATCTCGTCCGAGACGAGCCGGATGCCCGCGGCCTCGCAATGGCGCGTGAGGGCCGCGAGCTCCTGCGGCGGCAGCATGGTTCCGGTCGGATTGGCCGGGCTGGCGACGATCAGGCCCTCGATGCCCTGAGCGTGCTTGTGCAGGAGTTCGATGGTCGGCTGATAACGCTCATTCGGACCCGTCGGCAGCTCGACCGGGACGAGTCCCAAGGCCTGGAGAATGTTGCGGTAGGCGGGGTAGCCCGGCGCCGCCAGCGCGACGCGATCGCCCGGATCGAAGGCGGCAAGAAAGGCGAGCACGAAAGCCGCCGAGGAGCCGGTGGTGACGACCACCCGCGCGGGATCGAGCGCGACACCATCGCTCCGCGCATAATCCTTGGCGATGGCCTGGCGCAGCGCCGGCAGCCCCAAGGTCTCGGTATAGCCGAGCACCTCGCTGTCGAGCGCGCGGCGCGCGGCGGCGAGGACGCCCTTGGGCGCCGGCGTCGAGGGCTGCCCGACCTCGAGGTGAAGCACGTCGCCGCCGGCGGCGGCGCGCTCGTTGGCAGCCCGCAAAACGTCCATCACGATGAAAGGCGCGATCCGGCTGCGCTGCGCCAGCTTGAGTGTCATCGGCGGCGGTCGCGCCGGCCGGCATAGGTGATTTGACGCCGCCCGGCCCGATGGCCGATGCTGGGGGCGAGCGAGGAGAGAAATCGAGTGTCGTTACGCGTTTTCATTCGGACGCTTTGGCTGGGATTGGCGCTGAGCTGCGCGCTGGTCAAAGGCGCCGCCGCAGACGAAATTTCCTTCATTCGCGACGCTGAAATCGAAGGGATGATTCTGACCTGGTGGACGCCCATCCTGCGCGCCGCCGGTCTCGACCGGCAAGCCGTCCATATCTACCTCGTCAACGATCCCTCGCTCAACTCCTTCGTCGCCGGCGGCCAAAATCTCTTCCTCAACACCGGGACGCTGCTGCGCAGCGAGAGCCCGAACCAGCTCATCGGCATCATGGCCCACGAATCCGGTCATATCGCGGGCGGCCATCTCGCGCGCTCCGAGGAGGCGATGCGCAACGCCAGCATCGAGAGCATCATCGGCATGGTGGTCGGTGCCGCCGCCGCCGTGGCGAGCCACGGCTCGGCCGCCGGAGGCGCCGCCATCCAGAGCGGCGCCGATGTCGGAATGCGGTCCTATCTCGCGTTCTCGGTCGTGCAAGAGGCCTCGGCCGACCAAGCCGCGATGAAGTTTCTCGATCGCACGCATCAGTCGGCGCGCGGCCTGCTGCAATTCTTCGAGATTCTGGAGCAGGAGGAAATGCTTTCCGGCCAGCACGAGGATCCCTATCTGCGCACGCACCCGCTGACCACCCAGCGCG
>DATNIY010000111.1:0-11807 GCA_035604195.1 Allostellaceae bacterium | reverse complement strand
GGCGGCAAAACGCAGGGGAAGGCCCATGAGCGTGGTGAGGCAGGCGCGGCTTGAGGATGCGCAGGCGATCGCCCGGATCGAAGTCGAGACCTGGCGCTCGACCTATGCCGGCATGCTGCCGGACCGCGTTCTCCTCAATATGTCCGAGCGGCGGCAGACCGGGTCTTGGGCGAATTTTCTGCGCCACCGGCCGGAGGATGTCTGGGTCGCCCAGACCGTCAAGGGCAGCGTCATCGCCTTCGGCAATTGCGGTGCGCAGCGCGATGCCGCCGTCGATTACGGCGGCGAGATCTACACGCTCTACGTCATGCCCGATGCGCAGGGCCAGGGCGTCGGCCGCCAGCTGCTGGTGGCGCTGTTCAGCCGGCTGATCGGGAGCGGCCACGGTTCGGCCATGGTCTGGGTGGTGCGCTCCAACCCGGCGCGCTATTTCTATGAAAGGTTGGGCGGCCGCCAGGTCATGCACCGGCCGATTCCCGTCGGCGGCGAGCCGGTGCCGGCGATTGCCTATGGCTGGCGCGATCTGGTGGCGATGCTGGGCCGCCATGCGCGGAGCGGTGACGGGCTCGCCGGCGATTCACGGCGATAACGATCCGGCGGCGCAGCCGCCAAATGGGAGGATGGCGCGATGAATCCTGAGCGGCAGGAGCCGACGCGGCGCGCGCTCTTCCGGGCGGCCGGCTTGGGCGTCGGCGCGGCGGTCGCGGTCGAGGCCGCGCCCGGCCGGGCCCTGGCCGCGGCGGCGGCCATCGCCACCCCGTCGGCGCCGCTATGGACCCGCGAATACTGGGCAAAGAGGGGCAAGGTCTCGCTCTATCTTTACCGCAAGCGGCGCAGCGCGCCCGATGCCGGCGCGGCGCCGCTGCCGGTGCTGCTCCTGGCGCACGGCTCCTCGGTGTCGTCGCGGCCGAGCTTCGATCTCAGCGTGCAGGGCGCCGGCGAATATTCGCTGATGAACGTCTTCGCGCATTTGGGCTATGACGTCTGGACCCTGGATTTTGCGGGCTACGGCCGCTCGAGCGCGACCGAGGGCAATTCCGACATCGCAACGGGCGTCGAGGATTTGCGCGCGGCGACCGCGCTCATTGCGCAGGAAACCGGCGCGCGCCGGCTGCATCTCTTCGGCGAATCCTCCGGCGGCTTGCGCGCCGGCGCCTTTGCCATGGCCGAGCCCGACCGGATCGGCCGCCTGGTGTTCGCCGCCTTCACTTATACGGGCCAGGGCTCGCCGACGCTCAAGGACCGCGCCAAGCAGGTCGAGTTCTTCCGCACCCACAATCGCCGCACCCGCGACCTCGCGATGATCCGCAGCATCTTCACCCGCGACAAGCCCGGCACCTCCGACCCGCGCGTGGCCGAGGCGATCGCCGCCGCCGAACTCCCCTTCGGCGACACCGTGCCGACCGGGACCTATCTCGACATGACCGCGAATCTGCCGGTGGTCGATCCCGCGAAGCTCAAGGCGCCGGTCATGCTGGTGCGCGGCGAGCACGACGGCATCGCCAGCGAGGCCGACCTCCTCGACTTCCTGCACCGCCTGCCCAACGAGGACCGGCAATACGCCGTCATCCCCGGCGCAGCGCATTCGCTGGTTTGGAGCCTCAACCGGCGCGGCTTCTGGCACGTCATGCATTCCTTCCTGACCATGCCGCCGCATATCGCGGTATGAGGCGCTCTTAATACGGACCTGCTCTGGGCGTCATGGCCGTGCCTGTCACGGCCATGATGATGATGGTCGCGCGGTGGGATGTAACGCGCTCACCCCGCGCCGCGGATGCCCGAAAGCAAGTCTTAACCCGTCCGATCGTAGGTTAAGGGATCATTTCGGACAGGGCGGATGTCAAGCCAGCTCGATCTGCCCGCGCAGCGCCGCGCGCGACGTTTCAAGACGGTCATTGCTGCCGTCAGCGTCGCGATCGTCGCGATCCTGTGGGCCGTGGTCGCCGCCTCCACCTTCTCGGCGCGCCAAACCGCCATCGACCGGACGCGGAACGAGGCCGACAATCTCGCTTCCATCTTCGCGGACGAGGTGATGCGGACGCTGACCGAGGTCAACGCCGCGATGGACCTCGTCGCCGAGCGCATGCGGGCGCAAGGCCGGGGTTTCGAACTCTATCAATGGGCGCATGACCTTCCCCTGATTTCCGCCGCGACCATTCAGGCCTCGATCATCGGGCCCGACGGAAGGCTGGTCGCAACCACGCTCGATGCCCATCCCGAGCCCATTGACCTGAGCGACCGCGAGCACTTTCGCGTGCATCTCGACGGCAAATTCCTCGGTCTCTTCATCAGCAAGCCGGTGCTCGGCCGGGTCTCGAAGCAAGCCACCATCCAGGTCAGCCGACGGGTCGACGCCGCCGATGGCCGCTTTCTCGGCGTGCTCGTCTTTTCCGTGCCGCCCGGCTTCCTCACCAATCTCCACCGGATTGTCGACCTTGGGGAAAACGGAACGATCGCTCTCATTGGGCTCGACAATATCATCCGCGCCCGGTTCAGCCGCGCGAGCCCAGAAGGCCTGGCTGGCATCGGCACCTCGGTGGACGGCGATCCCCGCCCGTCCACCATCGCCGAGAACGGCAAGGGCTTCTACCTCCGCGAGAGCGTGATCGACCACGTGACGCGCCTCTACAGCTATCGCCGGGTCGGGGAATACCCGCTCGTCGTGACCGTCGGGCTGGATCTTGCCACGGCGCTCGCCATTGCTCAGGCGCAGGCTAGGATGATCATCCTTCTGGCCGCCGCCGCCACGCTCCTGTTCGGCGGTCTCGCGCTCTACTTCATGCGCGAAATCCGCTATCGGACGATGCACGGCCTGGAGATCGCGGAGGAACGAAGCAAGCTCCAAACCGCCAACGCCGCGCTGGTCGAGAAGCAAATCACGCTCGAGGCGACCAATCTCGAGCTGCGGCAGAGCACGGAGCTCGCCGAGGCGGCCAATCGGGCGAAGTCGGCGTTCGTTGCCAATATGAGCCACGAGCTGCGAACGCCCTTGAACGCAATCATCGGCTTCGCGGAAATCATCAAGGAGGAGATGAAGGGGGCGGTCGGCGTCCCGTGCTACCGCGACTACGCCAAGCAGATCTGGCTGTCCGGCGAGCATCTGCTGAAGCTCATCAACAGCATCCTCGACCTGTCACGGCTCGAGGCGGGAAAGCGGCAGCTCAACGAGGAGCTGATCGATCCGTGCGAAATCATCGAGTCCAGCCTCGCCTTCGTGCGCCTCCAGGCAGAGCGAAAGAACCTCGCCCTGGAAACCATCCTCCCCGGCGCGGTGCCGAGCGTCCGCGCCGATGCGCTGGCGCTGCGCCAGATCCTCATCAATCTGCTGTCGAACGCCGTCAAGTTCACGCCCGAATCGGGGCAGGTCACGCTGTCGCTTCACCTCGAAGCGAGCGGGGATCTCTGCTTCGTCGTTGCCGATACCGGGATCGGCATGTCGGCGGACGAGACGGAGATCGCGCTCGAAGCGTTCCGCCAAGTCGAAACAACGCTGACAAAGCAATACGAGGGATCGGGCCTCGGACTCCCCTTGGCCAAGCGCCTGGTCGAACTGCATGGCGGGGTTCTCGCGATCGAAAGCGCCAAGGGCGTGGGCACGACCGTGCGCTTCACGCTCCCCGCCGCGCGGGTCGAGAGCCGCGCCGCGGCGCCAGCGGAGCTCGCGGGCGCCTGAGCTGAGCAATTTGCGTTACGGCTAGGCAATTTCCAGTTGCACGGATGCTGTGCGTGCTTCGAGACGGGGTGCTGCGCACCCCTCCTCAGCACGAGGTAGATCATTGATGGCACGAAGAAAAAGGCCTCATCTTGAGGAGCCGGCGTAGCCGGCGTCTCGAAGGACGCAACCCGCCCATCCAGCCGGGAACCAACCCCGGCCTACCGGCCCCCTAAGCACTCACCCCGCGCGGCGCTTGCGCTTGGGCTGCGCCGGCTCTTCCTCTTCGTCGAACAGCTCGGCGAGCTTTTCGAGCATGGCGCCACCCAGTTGCTCGGCATCGACGATGGTGACGGCGCGGTGGTAGTAGCGCGTCACGTCGTGGCCGATGCCGATGGCGACGAGCTGTATCGGCGAGTTGCGCTCGATGGCGCCGATGACCTCGCGCAGATGGCGCTCCAAATAGTTGCCGGGATTGACCGAGAGCGTCGAATCATCCACCGGTGCGCCGTCGGAGATGACCATGAGGATGCGGCGCTGCTCGGTCCGCGCCAGCAGGCGATTGTGCGCCCATAACAGCGCCTCGCCGTCGATGTTCTCTTTCAGGATGCCTTCGCGCAGCATGAGGCCCAAACTCTTGCGCGCGCGGCGCCACGGCGCGTCCGCCGCCTTGTAGATGATGTGACGGAGGTCGTTGAGGCGGCCGGGGCTGGGCGGCTTGCCGGCGGCGATCCAGCGCTCGCGCGACTGGCCGCCCTTCCAGGCGCGGGTGGTGAAGCCCAAGATCTCGACCTTGACGCCGCAGCGCTCCAAGGTGCGCGCGAGGATGTCGGCGCTCATCGCCGCCACGGTGATCGGCCGGCCGCGCATCGAGCCCGAATTGTCGATGAGCAAGGTCACCACGGTGTCGCGGAAAGTCGTTTCCTTCTCGCGCTTGTAGGACAGCGGATAGACCGGGTTGGCGACGATTCGGGCGAGCCGGGCCGAATCGAGGATGCCCTCTTCGAGATCGAACTCCCAGGACCGCGCCTGCTTGGCGAGGAGGCGCCGCTGCAGCCGGTTGGCGAGGCGTGCGATGATGCTTTGGAGATGCGCCAATTGCTGGTCGAGCAGCATCCTAAGCCGGGTCAGCTCGTCGGGATCGCACAGCGCCTCGGCGTCGATGGTCTCGTCGCTCTCGGTGGAAAAGGCGCGGTAGGCGGCGGGATCGTCATTGGCGCCGCTGCCGCGCGGTAAGAGGCCGGGACGTCCGGGGCGGCCGGGATCCTCGTCGCCGGCGCCGGGCATGAGTTCGCCCTCGATCTTCTCGTCGCCCGAATCCTCGCCGTCCAAGGTGTCTTTGTCCGGCACCCCGCCCTCGAGCGCGCCCTGGGCGCCGGATTTGGCGCCCTCGCCGCCGTCGTCCTGGCTCTCGCTTTGATCGCTGTCGTCGCCGTCGCTGTCGCTGTTCTCCTCGTCGTCGCCCTCTTCGGCCTCGCCGAGATCGAGATCGAGATCCTTGATGAGCTTGCGCGCCGCCCTGGCATAGGCGTCCTGATTGCCGACGTGGCGGCCCAGTTCCAGGAGATCGCGGGCGACGCGGCCTTCGAGATAGGGCCGCCAGGCCTCGACCACCTGGCGCGCCGCGCGCGGCGGCGGCGCCCCGGTGAGCGATTGGCGAGTCAGGAGGCGGATCGCCTCGGCGAGCGTCACGTCGTTGCGCTCGGCCATGTGCTCGAAGCCCTGGCGGCGATAGCGCTCCTCGAGCATGGCCGCGAGATTGCCGGCGACGCCGGTCATGCGCCGCGCGCCCAGCGCCTCGACACGCGCCTGCTCGATGCCTTCGAAGATGGCGCGCGCGGTCTCGCCGGCGGGCGCGCGGCGCGCATGCAGCGCCGCATCGTGATAGCGGAGCCGCAGCGCCAGCGCGTCGGCGGCCCCGCGCACCGGCGCCGCCTCCTTGTCGCTCAGATCGCGCGCGGGAAGCGGCAGGCGCACCCGCGTCCCGACGGCGCCGGCGGGGTCGGCGCCATAGGTCACGGTCACGTCATTGCGCTCGGCGATGGCGCGGAGCGCCGCCGCGGTTGCGCGCTTGAACACCTCGATCGGCGAATCGGCCTCGGCCATGGCTCACATCAGGGTGCTGCGCACCCCGGTTTCCTTGAGCTCGCTGCCCATGCAGCGCTGGTAGTACTCGGCCACCGTCGCCCGCTCGATCTCGTCGCATTTGTTCAGGAAGGTGAGACGGAAGGCGAAGGCGACGTCGTTGAAGATGCGCGCGTTCTCGGCCCAGGTGATGACCGTGCGCGGCGACATCACCGTCGAGATGTCGCCGTTGATGAAGCCCGAGCGGGTCAGCTCGGCGAGCGCGACCATGGCATGCACGGTGCGCCGGCCTTCCTCGTTGTCGTAGCTCGGCGTTTTGGCCAGCACGATCTCGAGCTCGGCCTCGTGCGGCAGGTAGTTGAGCGTCGCCACGATGTTCCAGCGGTCCATCTGGCCCTGGTTGATCTGCTGCGTGCCGTGATAGAGGCCGGTGGTGTCGCCCAAGCCGATGGTGTTGGTGGTCGAGAACAGCCGAAAATAGGGATGCGGCGTGATCACCCGGTTCTGGTCGAGCAGCGTGAGCTTGCCCTCGACCTCGAGGACGCGCTGGATGACGAACATCACGTCGGGCCGGCCGGCGTCGTATTCGTCGAAGCACAGCGCGGTCGGATGCTGCAGCGCCCAGGGCAGCAGGCCTTCGCGGTATTCCGTGACCTGCATGCCGTCCCTCAAGACGATCGCGTCCTTGCCGACGAGATCGATGCGGCTGATGTGGCTGTCGAGATTGACGCGGATCAAGGGCCAGTTGAGCCGCGCCGCGACCTGCTCGATATGCGTCGATTTGCCGGTGCCGTGATAGCCCTGGATCATGACGCGCCGGTTGTAGGCGAAGCCCGCGAGGATCGCCAAGGTCGTGTCGCGGTCGAAGCGGTAGGCCTCGTCGATGTCGGGGACGTGGTCGCTCGGCTGCGAAAAGGCGGGGACCTGGAAATCGCTGTCGATGCCGAAGGTCTGGCGGACGGACAGCGTAATGTCCGGCCGGTCGAGCGGGCTGTCGGTCGCTGCGGAGGAAGTTGCCATGATGATGCGGGTTCGTGCGTCGTTGCGGTTCAGGCGAAATAGGCCGTCTTCAAGGTCGCGTACGCCAAGTTGATGACCTTCAGCCGTTCCTCGGCGGCCTTGTCGCCGCCGTGGACATCGGGATGATGGAGCTTGACCAGCTCCTTGTATCGCGCCTTGAGGCCGACGAGCGTAAACGGCGGCTCCAATCGAAATATGGCGAGTGCCTTCTGCTGTTGCGAGAGGGGCCGATTCGGTTTTTCCTGATGGCCCAGGTGCGAATCCTCCTCATCCAGGCCGAACAGGCCATAGTCGCGGAAATGCGGCCAGTAGGTCATGCCGACCCTGCCGCCGAGCGGCCAACTCGGCCGCTGCCAGACGGTGTCGTTGCGGATCTCGGCCTCGACCTCGGCGGCGCTCATGCCCTGGTAGTAGTTCCAGGCGGCGTTGTAGGCGCGGACATGGTCGAGACAGAACCAGTAGAAATGCTGCAGCGCGGCACGCGAGCGCGGCGCCCGGTATTCGCCGCCCGACGGGCAGCCCGGATGGTCGCAGCCGCGCACCGGTGGAACCGGCGTGGCAAATGCGTAATCGGCAAGGCGCGGGCGCGTCATCGGCTCAGTATGGGGGCAGCCCCAAGGACTGACAAGGATCGCAGGGCAGCATTTCCTTTCGCTTGACGCCCCTTTCCAGCCTCACCACTATCGCCGACCATGGCTGATTTATCGCCGACCGTCGCCGCCCGCATCCGCGCCAAGCTCGATGCCGCGCTCCACCCGACTCGCCTCGCCATCATCGACGAGTCGCACCGCCACATCGGCCACGCCGGCGCGCGCCCCGAGGGCGAAAGCCATTTCCGCGTCGAGATCGTCGCCGGCGCCTTCGCCGGTCAGAGCCGGGTCGCGCGACAGCGGGCCATCTACGCCATCCTGGCGGAGGAACTGGCCGGCCCGGTGCATGCCCTCCAGCTCAGCGCCCTGACGCCCGAAGAAGCCGCGGCTTCGGCGCCACAGTGACCTACACGTTATAGTTGTTAATTGTGCGCTAACGCTCGAAATGGTTGCATTCCACCCTAGGCCCCGTATAGTAGAGCCATGGGCAACAGTTTCGCGCACATTGGGCAAGAGCGCGCGCCGGGCGAGCCGCGCTCCACGCTCGTCAACCGCAATGTCACGGTCGCCGGCCATCGAACCAGTGTCCGGCTCGAGCCGGAGATGTGGGCGGCGCTCAAGCAGGTTTGCGCGCGCGAGCGCATGACCCTGCACGAGATCGTCACGCTGGTCGGCCGCGGCCGCGGCCAGTCGAGCCTGACCGCCGCGCTGCGCGTCCATCTCCTGATCTATTTCCAGGCAGCCGCGACCGATGAAGGCCATCGCCGCGCCGGCCATGGCGTACCGGCGCGCCGTTTGCCGGTCGAACTGCTGGCTGCTCAGCCGCCGATCTAAGGCCGCCGTTCAGCCGGCGCTGCTTGCCGGCGCCGCACTGGCTTCGGCGGCAAGGAAATCGCGCAGCACCGCAGGCGGCACGTCGCGGGTGACGACCACCTCGCCGATGTCGCGCGGCAGGATGAGGGTGATGCGCCCGTCCCGCACCTTCTTGTCGCGGCGCATGTGCTGCAGCAGCGCCTCGGCGGTGAAGCGCCGGCCGTTCGCGATCATGCCCAATTCCGTCGGCAGCCCGACCGCGGCGAAATGCCGCTGGACGCGCCGCGCATTCGCCGCCGCGCACAACCCGAGCCGCACCGCGAGAGCAAAGGCGAGCCGCATGCCCAGCGCCACCGCCTCGCCATGCAGCAGCGCATCGTCGAATCCGATCTCGGCCTCGAGCGCATGGCCGAAGCTGTGGCCGAAATTGAGGAGCGCGCGTTCGCCCTCCTCGCGCTCGTCGGCGGCCACGACCGCGGCCTTGATGGCGCAACTGCGGCGCACCGCCTCGAGCCGCGCCGCCGCATCGCCGGCGACGAGGTCCGGGCCGCGCCGCTCGAGCCACTCGTAGAATTCGCGATCCTTGATCAGCCCGTATTTCACCACCTCGGCGTAGCCCGCCAGCAGCTCGCGCCGCGGCAAACTCGCGAGCGTGTCGGTGTCGGCCAGGACCAGCACCGGCTGATGGAAGGCGCCGACGAGGTTCTTGCCGTAGCGCGTGTCGATCGCGGTCTTGCCGCCGACCGAGCTGTCGACTTGCGCGAGCAAGGTCGTCGGCACTTGCACATAGTCGAGGCCGCGCAGCACGGTCGCCGCGGCGAATCCGGTCAAATCGCCGATGACGCCGCCGCCCAAGGCGACGAGCGGCGTGCCGCGCTCGATGCCGAACGCCAGAATGTCCTCGGCGAGTTTCTGGAAATGCGCGAAATCCTTGGTCTGCTCGCCCGGCGGCAGCACGATGGTCTGGTGCGCGATCTGCGCCGCCGCGAGACCCGCCGCGAGTCGCGGGAGATGGAGCGCCGCCACGGTCGCGTCGGTGACAATGATCGCGCGCTTCTGGCGCAGCACCGGCCGCATGAGCTTTCCCGCCTCCTCGAGCAGGCGCGCGCCGATGACGATGTCATAGCTGCGCTCGCCGAGGGCGAGGTTGAGAATTTCGCGCGCGCCGGTCATTGGGCGCCCGCCGCCGCCGCCACGCCGAGGAAGCGGGCGAGCGCCGCCATCGTGCATTCGAACGTCGCCTCGGGTGGGCCGTCGATGCTGTCGACGATGATGTCGGCCTCGGCATAGGTGGGATAGCGCTCGGCCATCAGCCGCTCGAGCACGGCGCGCGGCTCCGCCACCTTGAGGAGCGGCCGGTTGTTGCGCCGGGAGACGCGGCGCAGCAACAGCTCGAGATCGGCCTTGAGCCAGAGCGTGATTGCACGCTCGCGCAGCAGCCGGCGCGTCTCCGCGTCCATGAAGGCACCGCCGCCGGTCGCCAGGACCTGTTGCGGGCCGTCGAGGAGCCGCGCGATGACGCGGCGCTCGCCGTCGCGGAACGCGGCCTCGCCGTGGCGCTCGAAGATTTCCTCGATGGTGCAGCCGGCCGCCGCTTCGATCTCGGCGTCGGCATCGACGAAGGGCAGCCCCAGCCTTTGCGCCAAGCGTCTGCCGACGCTGGTCTTTCCCGCGCCCATGAGACCCACGAGCGCGATCGTCTTGGGCACCGGGAAAGGCGGGTGCGTCGTTGAAACGCTCATGGCGCACCGATAGACTGTCGCAGCCAAATCATGAGTGCAGGCTAGCATATCCCCAGGGACGATCGCCAATCGGCCGGCGCCCGCCGGCCGCGCGCTCGGTCGCGCAGGAATTGAAGCAAAATGGGAAAACTCGTTGCCATTGCCGTCGGTGTACTGGTCCTGATCGTGATCGGCGGCGGCGCCATCTTGATGGTGTGGGACGTTCCGGCTCCGACGGCGCATGTGGAGCGAGTCATTCCCGATGCCCGCTTCCCGCGCTGAGCGCTGCCGGCGCCGCTGCGGCCGCGGCGCGGCGGCGCTCGCCTTAAGCCTGCTCATCGCCGCGCCGGCCGCGGCGCAGCTCGGCCGTCCCATTCCGCTGATCGCCCCGCCTCCGCCGCCGCAGGAAGCCGCTCCGGCAACGCCGGCCGTGCCGCCGCACTTGCCGGCACCGCCGCCGCCCGCCGCAGCGGGAACGGACATCGAGACGCAGACGCTGGCGCCGGTCGACAGTTCCTGGCTCGGCACGCTCGCCGAGACCTCTGGCGGCCTGCCGCGGAGCATGTGGGAGGGCACGACGCGGGCACTGGTCGCGGCGGCGCTGCCGCAGCTTGCGCCGACCTCGTCGCCGGTGCTGCAAGACTTGGCGCGTCGGCTTCTGCTCAGCGATGCCGCGGCGCCGCAGGGACAGGATCCGCCCGATCGCCCGAGCTTGGCGGCGCTGCGGCTCGACCGGCTGCTCGCGCTCGGCATCGTCGCCGAAGCCCTGCCGCTGCTCGACGCCTTGCCGGACAGCATAGCGAGCGACAGCCTCGATCGGACTCGCGTCGAGCTGCGCTTCGCCGCCAATGATGTCACCGCCGCCTGCCGGACGGTGCAGCAACGCATCGACCGCTACCTGGAGGTATGGTGGGCTCGCGCGCTCGTCGCCTGCCAGGCGCTGGCCGGCGACCGCGCCGCGGCGCTGCTCGGCTTGAGCGTCCTCGCCGAGCAGAAGGCGCCGAGCGATCCGGTCTTCGATTCGCTCATCGAGTCGCTCGCCGGCCGGCCGCACAAGATCGACAAGCTGCCGCAGCCGACGCCGCTGCGACTCGCGCTGTTGGCGGCGGCCAAGCTGCCCTTGCCGCCGGATGGGCTGGCCGAAGCAGGGCCCGCCGCGCTCTATGGCTATGCGACCAATGAGACCGTGCCGGCCGAGCGCCGTCTCGCCGCGGCCGAGCGCGCGGCATTGCTGGGCGCCTTGCCGCCGGAGGCGCTGGGCAAGCTCTATCTCGCGATCGGCGTCAAGCCCGATGAGCAGATTGCAGCCTTTGCCGAAGGCAAGCTGCCGGATCTGCCGCACAGCCGCGCCATTCTTTACGTCACCGCCCGCTCGAGCGCGGATGCGCGGATTCGGGCGGCGGCGCTGGCCGCGCTCCTGAGCGACGCGAAGAAGCGCGGCGCGTTCCTCGCCACGTCGCGTCTCGTCGCGCCCTTGCTGGTGGAGCTGCAGCCTGCGGATGCGGATACGGGCTTCGCCGGCGATGCCGCGCGCGCACTGCTCGCCACCGGCCATGTCGATGCGGCGGCCCCGTGGCTCGCCGCAGCCGACAGGAGCGAGCTGCGGCTCGTCGCTCATCTCGCGGCGCCGGCCGGCAATCCCGGCGACGCGACGGCGCTGCTCAACGATGCGATCGCCGCGCTCGCCGAGCGCGATTCGGGCGGCGCGCAGGCCCGCGCCGCTCTGCTTCTTATGCTCGCTTCCGCCTTCGAGCCGGTGGGCCCGCTCGACTGGCAGAAGCTGCTCGCGCCGCCGCATCAGGCCATGCTGCCCGACGCCGCCTTGTGGCTCGATCAGGGCGAAGCCGCGGATGGGCGGCGGGTCGGCGAGACGGCGCTTGCGAGCTTGCTGCTGGCGCAGGCGGGCGGCGCGCTCACCGGCGAGCC
>DATNIY010000110.1:0-66661 GCA_035604195.1 Allostellaceae bacterium | reverse complement strand
CGCACCGCGCCGCGGGCGGAGCTGGTCGAGCAGGAATTTGTAGTCCTCGCGATAGATCACCAATACCACCGGCTTCTCGTAGATCGGATTGCCGGATTTGCCGACCTTGGCGCGCCAGTGCTGCGCGAGGAAGGGCTGGAGCGCGGTGATCTGCTCCTCGAATTCGTGCGAGCTGCCGCCGGTCAGGCCGACTTCGTGCCAGACCAGGCTCGTCGCCGCGGTCACCGAACTGGGGGTGAGCCAGGGCGCCTCGGAATAATACATGTTGGTGATGACTAGCACCGTCGCGGGATGCTCGCAGAAGCGGTCGGGCATCTTCTCGAGCGCGAGCCGCACGTCCTCGAGGCTGATCTCCTTGCCGGCGACATAGAGCGGCGTCGTCGGGAAGCGCTGATGCATCGCGCGCATGACGCGGGTCAGCACCGTGCCGTCGCCCACGCCGGCATCGAAGATGCGCGCGCCCGGCGGCCGCGGATGGATGTTGGTGAGTTCCATCGCCACGCGCTCGGCGATCACCCATTTCTCGCTGCAGGTGGTGACGAAGAGCAGATATTTCTGCCGGTTGTCATAGAAGCGGAAGCTCTTCTCGGCCTCCGGCGCGCCGGCGGCCGGCACCCGGGGATCGGAGTCTCGCGCCGGGCCGCGCGCGGTCGGCCGTGGCCGCCCCAACAGCCGTCCGCCATGCTCGCTCGCCGTCATGAAGCTTCTGACCCGCTCCACCGTCTCGACCGTGACCCGGCCGCCGAAACGCAGGCGATTGACGAGCTTGCCGTCATTGACAGCGAGCCGGCCGAAGGTCGATTCGGCCATGCCGATGCGCCGGCAATAGCCGGCGATCTCCTGCAGGAGAGACTGGCTGTCCACGTCGCCGGCGCCTCCAGCGCGGCCCGAACGGCCGCGACATTTGGTTTCGCCTGGATTGCCATGGGCCGGGCTGGGGAGTCAATGAGAATCTTGCCCACTAATATGGTGGGCAAAATAGTGGGCAGGAACGCTCCTCGGCTTAGCCCGTCGGGGCCGGCCGTTTTGCCCGCGCCACCTCGATGCGGCGCTTGAGGCGGCGCGCCTCGATGGGGAGCCGGGCGGTCGGCATGCCCATGAGATAGGCATCGAGCCCGCCATTCTTCTCGATCGTGCGAATGGCCTGCGTCGAAAGCCTGAGCCGCACGCCGACGCCCAAGGCGTCCGAGAGCACCGACGCGGTCTGCAGATTCGGCAGAAAGCGCCGCTTGGTCTTGTTGTTGGCGTGGCTGACGTTGTTGCCGACCTGCACGCCCTTGCCCGTGATGCTGCACCGTCTCGCCATGACCCATCCTCGATGCCGGGAAGGCGCGTTTCTAAGGCAGCGCCCCGCCTTCCGTCAAGCCGCGCCATCGGAGCTATACTGATCCGCCGTCGGGCGCGGGTTCACGAGAAAGTCGAGATGCGACAATGGCCGACACCGGACCCAGGACATTCATCGACACCTTGGCCCTCCTGGCGAAGAAGGGGGTGCAATACGCGACCGTGATCGACCTTGGCTGCGCCGACGGCCATTTCTTCGTCGAGCAATATCTCCGTGGGTTGTTCGCGCAGAGCGTTCCCGTCAACATCGACGCCAACGCGCTTTACGAGCCGTCGCTGCGATCGATTCAGGAGGTGTTCGGCGGCCATTATCGCATCGCCGCGGTGTCGGATGAAAACGGCGGGGTCGAGCTGACGACCTCAATTCATCCTTATTGGAGTTCGCTGCGCGACAGCGGCGATTTCTATTGGGAGCGCATCAACAAATTAACCAGCGGCGTTCAAATCGTACCGGCGATCCGTCTCGACGACCTGGCCGCCGAATTGCGGCTCGCCCCGCCCTATTTGTTGAAGCTCGACATCCAGGGTGCGGAAGTCCAAGCCCTGCGCGGCGCAAAACAGGTCCTGAGCGAAACCAACGTGATTATCTGCGAGGCGGATCTCGCCGATTTTCAAGCGATCAACGCGGAAATTACGGGCGCCGGCTTCAATCTCTTCGACATTACCAATCTGAGCTACGCCGCCGACCAATATCTCGGCTGGTTTTACCCCGTCTATCTGCACGCTCGGTTGGCGAATGTGGTCGAGGCGAAGTTTTGGCCCGCCGCTGAAAACGAGGCCGTCATCCAGTTTCAAGAGGCCAGACGCCGGCAAATCCTCAAGCAACTGGCCCAGGTTCTCCCCCAGATCAAGGCAGCGAGAACACCACGGCCTTCAGGCTGAGGGCCCGCGGGCGAGAAAGGCCGCGAGCGCCGCCCGCGCCGCCGCCGAGGGCGTGAGCGCGCGCTGGGCGACCTTGGCCTCGAGCGCGGGGAGCTGCGCCGCCACGTCGGGATCGGATTTGAGCGCTTCGAGCAGCCCGTCGTCGATCTCGCTCCACAGCGCCGCACGCGCCTGATCCTGCCGCCGCCGGGCCGTGGCGCCGCTCGCCTCGAGCGCAGCCGCCCGGCTCTCCACCATGGCCAGAACCTTGTCGACGCCGCGCCCTTCGAGTGCCGAAATGGCCAGCACCTCCGGCACATCTGCCGCCGGCCGCAGCAAATGCAGCGCGTGCCGGTAATCGGCCACGCCGCGCCGCGCCGCCGGGGCCAGATCGCCGTCGGCTTTGGTCACCAGGACCAGATCGGCGTGCTCGATGATGCCGCGCTTGATGCCTTGGAGCTCGTCGCCGCCGCCGGGCGCAATCAGCAAAAGGAACAGATCGACCATGTCGGCGACGGCGGTCTCGGACTGGCCGACGCCGACGGTCTCGACGATGACGAGATCGAAGCCGGCGGCCTCGGCGAGCCAGATCGCCTCGCGCGTGCGCCGGGCGACGCCGCCCAAGGTGCGGCCGGCAGGCGAAGGGCGGATGAAGGCGCGCTCGCTGCGCGCGAGGTCCGGCATGCGCGTCTTGTCGCCGAGGATCGAGCCGCCGCCGCGCTTCGAGGTGGGATCGACCGCCAGCACCGCGACGCGCCGGCCTCGCGCCAGCGCCAAGAGACCGAAGGCCTCGATGAAGGTCGATTTGCCGACGCCAGGCGCGCCGGAAATGCCCAATCTGAGCGCGTTCCCGGCGGCCGGCAGCACGGCGCCCAAGAGCTCCTCGGCGAGGAGGCGGTGATCGGCCCGTGTCGATTCGGCAATCGTGATGGCGCGGGCGAGCGCGCGCCGGTTGCCGCGCGCGAGACCGGCGGCGAGCCGCGCGACATCCTCCAGCGCTGCCGCCATGGCGCTCCGCTCTAATCCGCCGCCACCGCCGCAAGCGCGGCGGCGCGCTCCTGAGCCTCCTGTTGCCGCGCCCACATGGCGGCGTAGAAGCCGTCCCTGGCGAGCAGGCTCGCGTGATTGCCGCGTTCGACGATGCGGCCATCGTCGAGCACCAGAATCTCGTCCGCGCCGACCACGGTCGAGAGCCGATGCGCGATGACGAGCGTCGTGCGCTCGACCGAGACCTCTTCGAGACTCGCCTGGATCTCGCGCTCGGTCTTGGTATCGAGCGCCGAGGTCGCCTCGTCGAAGATGAGGATGCGCGGAGCCTTCAGGATGACGCGGGCGATGGCGACGCGCTGCTTCTCGCCGCCCGAGAGCTTGAGGCCGCGCTCGCCCACCGGGCTCTTGTAGCCGTCGGGCAGCGCCGCGATGAAATCGTGGATGCGCGCGAGCCGCGCCGCCTCTTCGATTTCCTCCTGGCTCGCGCCGGGCCAGCCATAGGCGATGTTGTAGCGAATGCTGTCGTTGAACAGCACGGTGTCCTGCGGCACGACGCCGATGGCGCGGCGCAAACTGTCTTGCGTCACCTCGCGGATGTCCTCGCCATCGATGCGGATGGCACCCTCATCGACGTCGTAGAAACGGAACAAGAGCCGCGCGATGGTCGACTTGCCGGCGCCGCTGGGCCCCACCACTGCGACCGTCGCGCCGGGCGGCACGCGGAAGGAAACCTCGCGCAGAATCGCTCGGCGCGGGTCATAGCGGAACGAGACCCGGTCGAAGACGATCTCGCCCCGCCGCGCTATGAGCGCCGGCGCGCCCGGCTTGTCCGCGATCTCGGACGGCACCCTGAGCAGCCGGAACATCGATTCGAGATCGGTCAGCGACTGCTTGATGTTGCGATAGACCATGCCGAGCACGTTCAAGGGCGCGTAGAGCTGCACGAGATAGGAATTGACGAGGACGAAATCGCCGATCGTCATGCTGCCCTGCGCGACGCCGGCGCCGGCGAGCAGCATGACGCCGACGAGGCCCGATGCGATGATCACGCCCTGACCGATATTGAGGGCCGACAGCGTCGTCTGGCTCTTGACCGCGGCGCGCTCATAGGCCTGCAGCGCCTGGTCGAAGCGCCGCGCCTCGTGCTCCTCGTTGGCGAAGTATTTGACGGTCTCGAAGTTGAGGAGGCTGTCGATCGCCTTGGTGTTGGCCTCGCTGTCGCGCGCGTTCATCTCGCGCCGGAACTTGATGCGCCAATCCGTCACCGAGAAGGTGAAGCCGACATAGGCGAGGATGGTGACGAGCGTCACCAGCGCGAAGCTGGCGGAGTAAAGCCGCCAGAGAATCCCGCAGACCAGCAGGATCTCGAACATCGTCGGCACGAAATTGAAGAGCAGGTAGGAGAGCAGGAATTCCGTGCCGCGAATGCCGCGCTCGATGGCGCGCGACAGGCCGCCGGTTTGGCGCTCCAGGTGAAAGCGCAGGCTTAGCGCGTGCAGGTGGCGGAAGGTCGCGAGCGCCACCCGGCGCACCGCGTTCTGCTCGACCTTGGCGAAGACCGCATCGCGCAGCTCGGTGAAGAGCTGGGCCGAGACGCGCGCCACGCCATAGGCGAGGATCAGCGCCACCGGGACGATGACGATCGCAGCATGGCCCGGCGTCAGCGCATCGACGGCGCGTTTGTAAAGCATCGGCACGGTGACGTTGATGCCCTTCGCCGCCACCAGCAGCGCGATCGAGACCAGCACGCGCGTCCGGAGCTCCCAGGATTCGCGCGGCCAGAGATAGGGAAACAGGCCGGAGAGCGCCTTCAGCTCCCCCCACAATCCGACTTCCGTGGGTTTGTTCGAAAGCGACGAGCTCGGACGGCGATCCTTCACGACGCCTCCGCCGCAGCCGCGCGCCGCGGCAAGTGCAGCGCCATCGCCACCACCCCCGCCATGATGAGCGCGCCGAAATAATAGGGCGCGTTGCGGCCCCAGCCGGTGAAGACCGCGCCGGCCACCGCCGGGCCCAGGATGCGCGCGAGACTCGAGGCCGATTGCGACACGCCCATGATGCCGCCGCGCTCGTCGGCCCGCGCCTCGCGCGAGACCAAGCTGGTGAGCGACGGGTTGAGCAAGCCCATGCCGATCGCCAGGAGCCCGGTGGCGACGAGCACGGCCCAGAGCGTGCTCGCCAGCGCCAGGCCGAGCAGGCCCGCCGCGATCACCGCCGACCCGGCGATGACTAGCCGGGCCTCGCCGAAGCGGCGCGACAGCCGGCCGATCATGCCGCCCTGTAGCGCCGCGAGCAGCAACCCGACATAGAAGAAGATCAAGCCGACCTGCATCGGCCCCCAGCCGAAGCCGGCATTGGCCCACAGCGCGAAGGTGGTTTCCATGCCGGCGAAGGCGCTGACCGCGACGAAGAGCAACAAGATGAGGAGCCCCAGCACCGGCCGGCTGAGCGCAGTCTTGGCGAGCGCGAGCCGGCCTAGTCGCGCCGGGGCATTGCGCGCCTCGGCCGGAAGACTCTCTTTGAGCCGAACCAGCGTCACCAGGAACGCCGCCGCCGACAGCGCGGCGGCGAGGAAGGCAGGGCGCGCCAAATCCGCAGCAGCAGGATTGCTGCCGGCAAGGACGCCGCCGATCGCGGGTCCGATGGTAAAGCCCAGGCCGAAGGCGGCGCCGATCATGCCCATGCCCTTGGCGCGATCCTCCGGCGACGTCACATCGGCGATATAGGCTTGCGCCGCCGCGATGTTGCCGGCGCCGGCGCCGGCCAGGAGCCGCGCCGCGAACAGCATCCATAAGGCGCCGGCAAACCCGAGCCAAATATACGAGGCGATGGAGCAGAGCAGGCTGGCGAGCAGCACCGGCCGCCGCCCGACCCGGTCGCTCAAGCGGCCGAGCAGGGGCGAGGAGAAGAGCTGCGCCAGCGAATAGCACGCCATCATCATCGTTACCTCGAGGGGCGAGGCGGAAAAGTGCAGCCCGTAATAGGGCAGGAGCGGGATGACGATGCCGAAGCCGACGAGATCGATGAAGACTATGAGAAAGAGAATGCCCATTGCCGCGCATAGATAGCGATTTGCCGGGCGCCGCGACAGGGGGAACCTCGCGGCGGCGCGCCGGTTAATGCTGGTGCCGCCACCCCGTCATGAAGGAGGCGGCGGCTGGCCGGGAGCTCGATCCGCACCTATATGTCCGCCCGATCGACCGGCAATTCCGAGAGTCCGAGCAATGCGTGATAATGCCTTTGCGGAGATGAGCGCCTTCGTCGCGATTGCGGAACGGCGCAGCTTCGCCAAAGCGGCGCGGCATCTCGGCATCGCGCCCTCGACCCTCAGTCAGACGATTCGCGCGCTCGAGACCAGGCTCGGCGTGCGGCTGCTCAATCGGACCACACGGAGCGTCGCGCCCACCGCGGCCGGCGAGCGCCTGCTCACGCGTCTCAGGCCGCTGCTCGAAGGCTACGAGGAGGCCGTCGAATCGATCAACGCCTTCCGCGACCGCCCGGCGGGGCTACTCCGTCTCACCGCGCCGCCGCTGGCGGCGAGCTTCGTGCTCGCTCCCGCCATCTCGCAGTTTCTCGCGGAATATCCGGACATCAAACTGGAGATCTCCTTGGACAGCGCGATGGTGGACATCGTCGCCAATCGCTTCGATGCGGGAATCCGGCTCGGCGAACGCGTCGAGCGCGACATGATCGCGGTGCGCGTGAGCAACGAGCTGCAATTCGCGATCGTCGCCTCGCCCGCCTATCTGGCGCGGCATCCGATGCCGCAACGGCCGCAGGATTTCAAGGCGCACAACTGCATCCAGCTCCGGGTTGCGAGCGGCGCCATTCTGCCCTGGCGCTTCGAGCAGGCGGGAGAGTCGCTGGAAATCACCATCGACGGCAATCTCACGGTCAATAGCAGTGATCTGGGAATCCGCGCGGCGCTCGACGGCGTCGGCGCGCTCTACACCACGCGCGACTGGGTCGCACCGCTCATCGCGGAGGGGAGGCTCGTGACGATGCTGGACGATTGGGCGCCGCGTTCGGCCGGCTATTTTCTCTTCTATCCGAGCCGGCGGCAAAACCCGGCAACGCTGCAAGTGCTCATCGATTTTCTGCGCAACCGGCTCAAGGCCAATGGCGCGAACGGCGGCGACCGCCGGGTTGCCGCCGCGCCAACGCCTAAATTGGAGCGGCGCGAAGCGTGAGCCGGCACCTCGAGGTGCCGGCCCATTGCTCGGTCAGCGGTTACCAGGCGTTGCCGCCTTCTCGATTCAAAAGGGCCTCCGCATTGTAGAGACGAGGATTTGCCGCGGCGGACGGATCGTTCGCGATCGCCGCGTTGCCGGCATCGGTTGCGATCGTGGACGGGCCCCGCGCCAGGGCCGATCCGCTCTGCTGGATCGAGGGTTGCAACCCGGCATCAACCTGATTGCCTTTGCTGAAGTAGCCGTAATGGGTGACACCGGTTTCGTCGGTGAACGACGGAACGGCCCGGTTCTGAGCGAAGCCGGCCGAAGCCGTCATTACCGGAGCAGCAAGCGCCATGAAAACCGCGGCTGCACGAAGAAGGTTGCTAGGCATGATAGATCTCCATCCATTTTATCGAGCGAAGCGGGGGATCCGCTTTCGATGAGGCAATGATGAATCGATCGACTGCTTTATTCGCGCCGGCCTATGCGCTCTCGGCATGCTACCTATTCGGCGAGGACTGCTCGTTGCGATGAAGGTCAACGCGGCACCCGAGCTCCGCGGCGAGCCAGCATTGCGGAATTCCGCGATCGCGCAGAGACGCGCACCCCCCTGCCTGCCTGCCCGCAAGACGAGGCATCGAACGGCGTACTGCGTCAGAATTTAGTTA
This sequence comes from Allostellaceae bacterium, assembly GCA_035604195.1. Lineage (GTDB taxonomy): Bacteria > Pseudomonadota > Alphaproteobacteria > ATCC43930 > CGMCC-115725 > DATJLY01. Next base: position 58,623 of record DATNIY010000110.1, on the reverse strand, counting down.
GCTGCATCCCGTTGCGGAGGCGCCGGGAGAGGCCTTGGGGAGCGCTCGCCAAGATACGGGGCAATCGCCGGCGGAATGCCTACCCGCCGTTGCGCCACAGCCGGACGAATTCGCCGAGTTGCCCGCTCTCGACATCGGACACCGCCCACAGCGCCATCCCGCCTTCGATCCAATCGACGACATTGTAGCCGTCGCGCTGCGTCGTCCGCGGCGCCCGGTCCGCTGCCCCTTGCGCCGGCCAGACGAAGAGGTTGATCAGATGCTTGTCGCGGCCGTAGACCATCGCCGCAACCGGACGATTGTCGACGTAATCGAGCCGACCGCCTTCGAGCGGGAAACCCGCGGCGGCGAAATCCTTGACCGGCGGCGCGAAGTCGATGCGCCCGTCGAACCACGGCTTCACCGTATGCTGATCGGTCGAGACGACGTCTTCGAGATGGCCGGGTTGGAGCGAGCGTAGATGGCTGGCGACCACCTGATCGAGGGTGCTGTCTCGTCCCGGCGACAAGATGACGAGCATGAGCGATGCCGCCAGCGCGGCGCCGACGCCGAAGCTCGCAATACTGCGTCCCCAGCGCCCCGCCGGCGCGCGGCGCGCGGGCGGCGCTGCTGCGGTCGCCGTCGCCAGCCGCGCGGCGACCGCCTGGCGCAGCCGATCGGGCGCGCGATGATAGGGGGCGTCCTGCCGGATGCGTTGCCGGACCTGCTGCAGCTCGGCCAGCGCGGCCTGACAAATGGCGCAGCCGGCGCGATGACGCTCGGCCTCCGCCGCCTGCACCGCGTCGAGCTCGCCGTCGAAATCGGCCTGCGTCAGGAGCGCCATGTCGCACTCGCGCGTCATGCTCATCCCGTCCTCCTTGCCTCGACGTTTGCCCCGTCGGCGAGCAGGCGACGCGCCCGCCATAGGCGCGACATCACCGTGCCGATCGGCACCCCGGCGATCGCCGCGACCTCCTTGTAGGACAACTCCTCGATCTCGCGCAGCACCAGCACTTCGCGCAGCTCGACCGGCAGCCGCGCCAGCAGATGCTCGATGGTCTGGCGGTCCTCGCTGCGCAGAAGCGTCGCCTCGGGATCATCGCCGGGATCGACGAGCTGCAAGCCGGACTCTTCGTCGTCGATCGGCACCAAAGCCGCGCCGCGATTGAGCTTCATCGAGGCATAGGCGGTGTTGCGTACGATCTGAAGAATCCAGCCGCGCGCATTGTCGCCGCGAAAGCTCGGAAAATAGGTCAACGCCCGCACCATCGCCTCCTGCACCACATCCTCGGCTTCATCGGCGCCGCGCATGAGCCAGCGCGCCAGATTATAAGCGGCGTCGAGATGCGGCACGGCGACCTGTTCGAACGACTCGCTGACCGGTGCCATGCCCGCCATCATACGCTGGTCCTGTCCTGAACCCCAGATCGGCCAAGGGGCGGGTTTATTCCCGGCGATGGCAGCGCGCCCGAAAATATTTTTGCCCGCCCGCGAATAAATCGGCCCGAGCCGAAGTCTTGGTTGTCGATCGACACCGCTTCAGGAAAGGCAGAGCGATGGACCAGGGTAACGCGGGCAGTGCGCCGGGAACGGCGCGGCGTCAGGTACTCAAATGCATGGTGTGGGCCGGCACCGGCGTGCTGTGGACGGTGAGCGGCGGGGTGCCGCGCTCGCTGCGGCTCGGCGGCGAAGCTTTCGCCGCAACCGGCGGCGATTTCAATTTCGTCCAGATCAGCGACAGCCACCTCGGCTTCAACAAGGACCCGAACCCGGATTCGAGCGCGACGCTGCAGCAGGCGCTGGCCGAGATCGGGCGGCTGCCGCAACGCCCGGCGATGGTGCTGCACACCGGCGACGTGACCCATCTGTCGAAGCCGGAGCAGTTCGACACCGCGGCGCAGATCCTGAAGACGGCGAACCTCGACACCCATTTCGTCCCCGGCGAGCACGACGTGCTGGTCGACGACGGCAAACCGTTCTTCGAGCGCTTCGGCACCGCCGGCAGCACCGGCGGCTGGTACAGCTTCGACCAGGGCGGCGTGCATTTCGTCGGCTTGGTCAATGTGCTCAATCTCAGGCCCGGCGGCCTCGGCTATCTCGGCACGCCGCAGATCGAATGGCTCGAAGCCGATCTCAAGGGCCGCTCGGCGAGCACGCCGATCGTCGTCTTCAGCCACATGCCGATGTGGTCGGTCTATCCGGAATGGGGCTGGGGCACCGACGATGCGGCGCAGGCGCTGAGCTATCTGAAGCGCTTCGGCTCGGTCACCGTACTCAATGGCCACATCCACCAGGTGCTGCAGAAGGTCGAAGGCAATGTCGCCTTCCACACCGCGCGTTCGACCTCCTTCCCGCAGGCGACGCCGGGCGATCCGGTCGGTCCCGGCCCGTGGAAGGTGCCGGCGGACCGGCTCAAATCCATGCTCGGCATCCGCGAGATCACGCTCGTCCCCGGCAAGGACAGCCTCGCCCTCGTCGAACAGCCGCTCGGCGCATAGCGATGGTCCCCCGCCGCCGCCGCGCCGGCGTGGCGCTGGCGCTGCTGCTCTGCGCACCCCTCGCGCGGGCGGCAGCGCCGGGCGCCGTCGCCATCGACAATTTCAGCTTTGGACCGGCGAGCCTGACCGTTGCCGTCGGCACCCGAGTCACCTGGACCAATCACGACGACGATCCGCACACCGTGGTCAGCGCCGCGGCGACGCCGGTGTTCAAATCGGCGGCGCTCGACACCGACGAGACCTACGCGTTCGTCTTCACCGAGAAGGGAATTTATAAATATTTCTGCTCGATCCACCCGCGGATGCAGGGGACCGTCATCGTCGAATAGAGCGTGAGCCGGCACCGCGGAGGTGCCGGCTCATTGCTCGTTCACCGGTTACTGGGCGTTGGCGCCTTCCTGGGTCAGTATGGCCTCGGGATTATACGGGCCGGGATCCGCACTGGTGGACAGGATCGCTTGGCTGGCGTCCGACGCTATTGCCGACGGTCCCTTTGCTTGAGCGGACCGATTCGGTTGGTTCTCGGCAGCCTGAATGTGCGGCCAAGAGTCGCGCGCGTAGTCGTAGCGCTGATATTGGTCCTGCGCGTGAGCGGCAGACGCCATCGCGACCGGGACGGCAAGCGCGAGCGACATTGCTGCAACGCGGAAGAATTTTGCGGTATTCATAAGTTCACTCCTCTCAACTGCGCGAGGCTCAAGTCGAAACCGGACTGCCTCGCCACCCCTGAGATAGTGTGCAGTGCGAAAGGAATAACCGCGGAACGGCGCAGGACCCATTCGGCGCCGGCGAACAATCACGATTGCGAAATCGGGCCGTGACCGGCGGTCACAGCGGCGCGAGCGGCTTGGTTAAGAGTGCGCTTTGTCGCGTCGGTCGAAGCGGATTGACGAGCGAATCGATCACGCTGCCATGCGCTGCTTCTCGATGAGGCGCAGGATCTCGTTCGCGGCCATCGGAATGTTGGTGCCGGGACCATAGATCGCGGCGACGCCGGCCTGCTGCAGGAAACCGTAATCCTGCGGCGGAATGACGCCGCCGCAGACGACGAGGATATCCTCGCCGCCTTCCGCCTTGAGCGCGGCGATGAGCGCCGGCACCAAGGTGCGGTGGCCCGCTGCCTGGCTCGAGACGCCGATTACGTGCACGTCGTTCTCGACGGCTTGGCGCGCGGCCTCTTCCGGCGTCTGGAACAACGGCCCGACATCGACATCGAAGCCGATATCGGCAAAGGCGGTGGCGATGACCTTGGCGCCGCGGTCGTGGCCGTCCTGGCCCAATTTCACCACCAGCATGCGCGGCCGCCTTCCTTCGGCGCGGGCGAAGGCCTCGACCTCGCGCTGGATACGGCGATAGGCCTCGTCGCCTTCATAAAGCGCGCCATAGACGCCGGAGACGGAGCGGATGGTGGCGCGATGGCGGGTGTAGACCAACTCGAGCGCGTCGGAAATTTCGCCGACCGTGGCGCGGGCGCGGGCTGCATCGATGGCGAGCGCCAGGAGATTGGCGCTCTCGCTCTTGGCGCCTTCGCCGAGCGCCGCAAGCGTCTGGCGAACGCGCGCCGGATCGCGGCTCTGGCGCAGCTTGGCGAGACGCGCGATCTGCTGTTCGCGCACCTTGGTGTTGTCGATGTCGCGGATCTCGACCGGCTCCGCTTCGGCGCGGTACTTGTTGACGCCGACGATGACCTCCTCGCCGCGATCGATGCGGGCCTGGCGCCGCGCCGCCGATTCCTCGATCTTGAGCTTGGGCAATCCGCTTTCGACCGCCTTGGTCATGCCGCCCAGCGCCTCGACCTCGTCGATCAATTCGAGCGCCGCCGCGGCGACGGAATGGGTCAAGTGCTCGACGTAATAGCTGCCGCCCAAGGGATCGACGACATGGGTGATGCCGCTCTCCTCGGCGAGGATGAGCTGGGTGTTGCGCGCGACCCTAGCCGAGAACGGCGTCGGCAGCGCCATCGCCTCGTCGAAGGAATTGGTGTGCAGCGACTGCGTGCCGCCCAGGACCGCCGCCATCGCCTCGATTGCGGTGCGCACGATGTTGTTGTGCGGGTCCTGCTCGGTCAGGCTCACGCCCGAAGTCTGGCAGTGCATGCGCAGCGCCAGGCTCTGCGGATTCTGCGGCGCGAACTGGCGCATGAGCCGCGCCCACAAGAGCCGAGCCGCGCGCAGCTTCGCCACCTCCATGAAGAAGTTCATGCCGATGCAGAAGAAGAAAGAAAGCCGCGGCGCGAATTCATCGATGCTCAGACCCTTCGACAGCGCCGCCCGCACATATTCGAGTCCGTCGGCGAGCGTGAAGGCCAGTTCCTGCACCGCCGTCGCGCCCGCCTCCTGCATGTGATAGCCGGAGATCGAGATCGAGTTGAAGCGCGGCATGCGTTTCGCCGTATAGGCGATGATGTCGGCGACGATCCGCATCGAGGGCGCCGGCGGATAGATGTAGGTGTTGCGGACCATGAACTCCTTGAGGATGTCGTTCTGGATGGTGCCGGAGAGCTTCGCCTCGGCCACGCCCTGCTCCTCGGCGGCGACGATGAATCCCGCCAGCACCGGCAGCACGGCGCCGTTCATGGTCATCGACACGCTCATCTGGTCGAGGGGAATGCCCGCGAACAGGATCTTCATGTCCTCGACGCTGTCGATGGCGACGCCGGCCTTGCCGACATCGCCCAAAACGCGCGGATGGTCGCTGTCATAGCCGCGATGGGTGGCGAGATCGAAGGCGACGGAGAGCCCCTTCTGCCCCGCCGCGAGATTGTCGCGGAAGAAGCGGTTGGTCTCCTCGGCGGTGGAGAACCCCGCATATTGCCGCAGGGTCCACGGCCGGTTCGCATACATGGTGGCGCGCACGCCGCGCAAATAAGGCGGAAAGCCGGGGAGCGTGCCGATGGTGTCGAGCCGCTCGAGATCGGCCGCGGTGTAAAGCGGCTTGACCGCGACGCCCTCGAGCGTGCGCCAGATGAGCTCGTCCGGGCTCCTGCCGCCGAGATCCGTCTCAGCGAGCGCCCGCCACTCCGCGAGCGACTTCTCCGGAAAATCGGCCATCTTCCTGCCTCCAACCTCCTTCGCGATCATACTGCCGCAGCGGTTGACCCGTCCATGCGGGCGCGGCTCACGCCCGCCGCAAGCTATGGTGCGCAACCAGCGCCGCCGTGACCAGAAGCACGCCGCCCACCTGGTGCAGCACGGCGAGCGGCAGCGGCACCACCAAGAGCAGGGTCGCTATGCCGAGCGCGGCTTGCAGCGTCGCCATGGCGAAGAGCGCGTGCAACGCCAGCCGCGCGCGGCGGTCGAGATCACAGCGCAGCGACCACAGCCATGATCCCGCGATGGCGAGCCAGGTGATCTCGGCGAGCAGGCGATGGTCGAACTGCGCCGCCGCCGAGTTCTCGAACCAGTTGCGCCACCACGGCGACAGCGCCGCATATTCGCCCGGCAAGAACTGCCCGCCCATCAGCGGAAAGCCGTTATAGATATAGCCCGCGCGCAGCCCCGCGACGAAAGAACCCGCGATCAGCGTGATGAATGCGAGCGCCAGGATTCCGGTCGCGGCGTGGCGCAGCGGCGCCGCACCGCGCGCGCGCGGCGCTTGCGGCAAGAGCAGATCGAGCGCCACCCACAGCATCGCGCCATAGATGACGACCGCCGCCGCCAGATGCGCGGCAAGACGGTACTGGCTCACCTCGACGCGGCTGGCGAGACCGCTTTCCACCATGTACCAGCCGAGCGCGCCCTGGAGCCCGCCCAGCACGAAGAGCCCGGCGAGCTTGGGCGCGAGGCTGCGCGCGATGCGGCCCTTGAGCCAAAACCACAGGAGCGGCCCGGCGAAGGCGACGCCGATCAAGCGCCCCCACAGGCGATGGACATACTCCCAGAAGAAGATCCACTTGAACTGGGCGAGGGTCATCTCCGGGTGGATGGCGCGGTATTGCGGGATCGCCCGGTAGCGCTCGAATTCGGCCGTCCATTGCGCGGCATCGAGCGGCGGCAGGATGCCGCTCACCGGCTGCCACTCGGTGATCGACAGCCCTGATTCGGTAAGGCGCGTCACGCCGCCCAGCGCGACCATGACCAAAATCATCGCGCTGCAGACGAGCAGCCAGAGGGCGATGCCGCGCGCGGCCGGCGCGGCGGCGCTGGGCGTGTCCCGGGTGAGCGCGACGGCGGGCAAGGGCAACCTTCGGGGCGATGGGATCCACGGAGACCCTGCCCACCGCCGCGCCCCTTGGCAAGGGGCGGCCTGCCGCAGCCGTTAATGAAGGCTCAGCGACAGGGCCGCGTGGCGAAAGCCGGGCGCGCGGAGAAACGGGGTGTGCGCCACCTTCACCGAATGCAGCTTGCCCTCGATGTTGTGCGCCCAGAAATCAAGGAATTTGCGCAGGACCGGGAATTCCGGGGCGAGGTCGAGCTGCTGCCAGATGAAGCTCTGGAGAACATGCGGGTGGTCCGGCAGGTGGTAGAGGATCTCTGCCGTGGTCAGCCGGTAACCCCGAAGCTGCAGTTTGAAGTCGCTCATCTTCTCGGTCGCGTCCCTGCTCTGCCCCAATGGAGCCAACAAGTGTCTCCGAGAAAACCCCGCTAGTTCAAGATTAATTTAGTAAAATCAATGGATTAGCAGCCTGCTCCGAGGATTGCTGCCAGACCCCTTGACAGGAGGGCGGGCTTCTCTTATTTCCGTGGCACTCGCGGGCCGGGAGTGCTAACAATCCCGCCCGCGTTTCTTCAACCCATTTCACGAGAGCGTCTCAAGATGGAGGTTTTCCGATGAAATTCAGACCGTTGCAGGACCGGGTCGTGATTCGCCGGCTGGAACAGGACGAGAAGACGGCGGGCGGCATCATCATCCCGGATACGGCCAAGGAAAAACCGATGGAGGGCGAGGTCGTCGCTGCCGGGCCGGGTGCCCGTGGCGAGGACGGCACGTTGCATCCGCTCGACGTCAAGGCCGGCGACCGCGTGCTCTTCGGCAAGTGGTCGGGCACCGAGGTCAAGATCGACGGCAAAGATCTCATCATCATGAAAGAGAGCGACATTCTCGGCGTGATCGAGACCACCGGCAGCAAGCGCAAGGCGGCGTGAGGAGACAGCAATCATGGCAGCAAAAGAAGTCAGATTTCATAGCGACGCGCGCGAGAGCTTGCTGCGCGGCGTCGACATTCTCGCCAATGCGGTGAAGGTCACCTTGGGCCCCAAGGGGCGTAACGTGGTGCTCGACAAATCCTACGGCGCGCCGCGCATCACCAAGGACGGCGTCACCGTCGCCAAGGAGATCGAGCTCGCCGACAAGTTCGAGAACATGGGCGCGCAGATGCTGCGCGAGGTGGCGTCCAAGACCAACGACCAGGCGGGCGACGGCACCACCACGGCGACGGTTCTGGCCCAGGCGATCGTGCGCGAGGGCGTCAAGGCGGTGGCCGCGGGCTTGAACCCGATGGATCTGCGGCGCGGCATCGACATGGCGGTCGAGGCGGTGGTCGAGGACATCAAGAAGCGCTCGAAGAAGGTCTCGACCAATGACGAGATCGCGCAGGTCGGCGCGATTGCCGCCAATGGCGAGCGCGACATCGGCGAGATGATCGCCAAGGCGATGCAAAAGGTCGGCAACGAGGGCGTGATCACGGTCGAAGAGGCGAAGTCCTTGGAGACCGAGCTCGACGTAGTCGAGGGCATGCAGTTCGACCGCGGCTACATCTCGCCCTATTTCGTCACCAACGCCGACAAGATGATCTGCGAGCTCGAGGACCCCTACATCCTCCTGCACGAGAAGAAGCTCTCGGGCCTCCAGGCGATGCTGCCGGTGCTCGAAGCGGTAGTGCAGTCGGGCAAGCCGCTCTTGATCATCGCCGAGGATGTCGAAGGCGAGGCTTTGGCGACTTTGGTCGTCAACAAGCTGCGCGGCGGCCTCAAAGTGGCCGCGGTGAAGGCGCCCGGCTTCGGCGATCGCCGCAAGGCGATGCTCGAGGACATCGCGATTCTGACCGCGGGCCAGCTGATCTCCGAAGATTTGGGAATCAAGCTCGAGAACGTGACGCTCGCCATGCTCGGCCGGGCCAAGAAAATCCGGGTCGAGAAGGAGAACACCACGATCATCGACGGCGCCGGCAAGAAGGCGGATATCACCGCCCGCACCGGCCAGATCCGGCAGCAGATCGAGGAGACCACCTCGGACTACGACCGCGAGAAGCTACAGGAGCGGTTGGCGAAGCTCGCGGGCGGCGTCGCGGTGATCCGCGTCGGCGGCGCCACCGAGGTCGAGGTCAAGGAACGCAAGGACCGGGTGGACGACGCCATGCACGCGACGCGGGCCGCGGTCGAGGAAGGCATCGTCGCCGGCGGCGGCTCGGCCCTGCTCTATGCCACCAAATCGCTCGCCAAGCTTAAGCCGGAGAATGATGACCAGAAGGTCGGCATCGACATCATCCGCCGCGCCATCCAGGTCCCGGCGCGGCTCATCGCCGAGAACGCCGGCACCGAAGGCTCGATCGTCATCGGCAAGCTGCTCGACAAGAACGACAACAACTGGGGCTTCGACGCCCAGACCAGCAATTACGTCGACATGGTGAAGGCTGGCATCATCGACCCGACCAAGGTCGTGCGCCTGGCCCTTCAGGATGCAGCGTCGGTCGCTGGCCTGCTGGTCACCACCGAGGCCATGGTCGCCGAGAAGCCGGAGAAGAAGGCTTCTCCGGCGATGCCGCACGACCATGGCGGCATGGGCGGCATGGACTTCTAAGCGCCGAGTATTGCGAATTGGCACGGGCCGCGGCATTGCCGCGGCCCTTTTTTTTCACACCCGCGTGAAGCGCGCCCGCGCGCCGCGCTCGATCGCGGCCGCAGTAAGGCGGTCGATGCCGAGGCGGTGCCGCAACAGCTCGAGGAGCCGGAGTTCCTCCTGGCTGGTCTCGCCGTCCGCCGCCGCCACGTCGCAAGCGAGCGCGTAGGCGGTTTCGCGCAGCTTCGGCGGCAGCGCCGCCTTGATCGCATGGAGTGTCTGCTCCAGGCCCTCCTCCTTGGCGAACAAGGTGGCACAGTCCCTGAGATCCTGCGTCAAGCGCTTGGTCTTGTCGTAGTTCTTGAAGACCGGCAAATGGTTGACGATGTCGCCGATGATCTGCAACTCGGCGTTGCTCATCGCGGTGTCGGCGGCGGAGACCAGCACCATGGTGTAAATCAGGGCGGCAGGAGGATCGATCACGGCAGCTTCCTCGTTGCGGGAGTTTCGCCGAAGGTGCGGCAGCGCGCGCGCCACAATGCCGGTTCGGGGCCCGCCGGTCAACTTGGCGAGCGCGTCGAACGCGCCGGGCGCACGGGACTCAAGCCGGCGGGCAGCAGGAGCGCCGCCGCGAGAATGACCAGCGCGACAAACCCGCCGATCAGATAGACGTTGTGCAGCGCCTGGGCGAAGTCGCGCATCACGGTCGCGATTTGCGCCGCCGGCAGCGATTGCCGGAGCGTCGGATCGAGGATGCGGTCGACGAATCGGCCGCCGCCCGCGAGATCGCCCGCCAGGCCGGCGTTGAGGATGCCGCCGAACACCGCGGTTCCCACCCCCTGCCCGGTCATGCGCATGAAGACGGCGGTCGAGGTCGCGACGCCGCGCCGGTGCCATTCGACGCTCGATTGAATCGAAACCAGGAAGCTGTTGCTGACGAGACCCATGCCGAGGCCGCTGACGACGGCCCCCGCGCCGGCCCACAGCGCGCCGCGCTCGGGATCGAGCGCGATGAGAATGAGGCTTCCGGCGATGAGCACCGCGCCGCCCAGGGTTGCGGTAAAGCGATAGGAGGTCCGCAGCATGGTCGGACCGGCAAGCGCGCTGCCGCATGACCAGCTCGCCGACATCCCCATCAGCGCCAGCCCCGCAGCCAGCGCGCTCCGCCCCATCACCCCCTGGATATAGGCCGGAAGAAACGCCGTCGTGCCCATGACCACCGCGCCGGTGCCGAAATTCACGATCATGCCGCCGGCGAGGATGCGGTTGCGAAACAGATCGAGCGGCAGCATCGGCTCCGGCGCCCGCATTTCCTGGATGAGGAAGAGGGCGAGCGCGAGGGCCGCCGCCGCGGTGAGCGCAAGATCGAGCGCCAGGTTCAGCCGCGAGCCCTGCACCAGGACGAACATCAGCAGACCGGTGCCGAGCGCCAGCAGCAGCGAGCCCAGATAATCGATCCGATGCTGCCGCTCCTGCACGCGCTCGTGCAAGGTCAGCGCAATCAAGCTGCCGGCGACGATGCCGATCGGCACATTCACCCAGAACACTGCGGGCCAGCTCAGATGCGTGACCAGGAAGGCGCCGAGCAAGGGTCCCAGAATCGCGGCGGCGCCCCAGGTGCCCGACAGCAGCCCCTGGATGCGCGCGCGCTCCGCCGGCGCATAGAGATCGCCGACGAGGGTCATCGACACCGGCAGCAGCGCGCCCGCGCCGACGCCCTGCATCACGCGAAACCCGATAAGCGCCGTCATGCTCCAAGCGAAGCCGCAGAGCACCGAGCCGAGCAGGAAGAAGATGGTGCCGACGTAGAGCACGCGCTTGCGCCCGTAAAGATCGGCGAGCCGCCCATAGATCGGAATGGTGACGGCCTGAGTCATCAAATAGGCGGTGAAGACCCAGCTGAAGAGATCGAACCCCCCGAGTTGCCCGACGATGGTCGGCATCGCCGTCGCCACGATCGTCGCCTCGATCGCGACCATGAACATGGTGGCGAGCGTCGCGGCGAAGACCCAGGGCCGGCTCGACCGGCTCGCCCAGAACGCGGCTGCCGGCACGGTGGTTTGGCCCGGGGCGGACGCAGGCTCGGACAAGCAGGACTTCCCCTTCGCTGAGGTCGATTTGCGGCGCTTGGTGCTAGCGCAACCGCGCCGGGGCTTGAACCGTCATTTCTGCATGGCGGCCCGGCCGGCGGTCAGGCGAGGCCGAAGATTCCGAGCACACCGGCGACGGCAAAGAGCCATAGCGGATGCACCCGCGTCGCCAGCGTGAGCGCCACCGTCGCAGCGGTGATCGCGCCGGTGACCCAGCCATGGATGGCGGCGCGGCTCAGCACATAGCCGGTCGCCAGCACCAATCCGACGGTGAGCGGCGCCAAGCCGTCCTGGAGCGCGCGCCGCCACATCGAACCATGGAAGCGCTGCCACAGCCGCGCCATGAAAAAGGTCAGGATGCAGGGGGGCCCGCAAATGCCGAGCGCCGCGCCGACCGCGCCCAACAGCCCCGCGACCTGCCAGCCGATCAGGCTGGCGATGAGAAAGTTCGGCCCCGGCGCCGCCTGGGCGATGGCGAAGAGATCGGCGAACTCGCTATCGCTGAGCCAGCCATGCACATCGACGACGAAGCGATGCACTTCCGGCAACACCGTGTTGATGCCGCCGAACGACAAGAGCGACAGCAAGGCGAACTGCGCCGTGATGAGCAGCCAGGCCGAGCTTGCCTTCATCGCCGCCGCCGCCAGGCGAGCCAGGCGACACCGACGCTCGTCGGTGCCAGACACGCCAGCACCAGGGGCAGGGGCCACTGCACCAGCCCCACGCCGACGAACGCGAGGGCGCCGAAGATCAGCGCCGGCCGGCGCTTGCGATAGAGCATCGCCATCTTCAAGCCCATCGAGACGATGAGGCCAGCCGCGGCCGCGGAAATGCCGGCGAGCGCACCATGAATCATCTCGATCTGGCCGAATTGCGTATAAAGCGCGCCCAGCGCGACGACGACCACGAAGGGCACCAGCACCACGCCGGCCACCGCGACGGCCGCGCCGATCGTGTCCTGGAAGCGCAATCCGATGAAGACCGCGAGATTGATGACGTTCGGACCCGGCAGGAACTGGCACAGGCTCAGCGCCTCGGCGAATTCTTCGTCCGAAAGCCAGCGCCGCTGCTCGACGAATTTGCGCCGCGTCCAGGCGAGCGCGCCGCCGAAGCCGGAGAGGCCCACTTGCATGAACGCGAGATAGAGACCGCCGAGCGTTACCTCGGGCGGCTCGGCGACCGGGTGAACGTCGGACAGATCGGGCAGCTTCATCGTGCGAGAAAGGCCTTGGTGCGCTCGACCGCCTCGGCAAGGCCGACGCGCTCGACCGCAACGCCTTCGGGGAAGGCGCCCAAGAGACGCGACGGCATCGCCTTGTCGAGCAGCACGAAGACGCCGCAATCATCGGCCCGCCGCACCAGCCGCCCGAAGGCCTGGCGCAGCCGCAAGCGCGTCAGGCTGTCGTCATAACGCGCGCCGCCGAAGGCCGCGCGCCGCGCCTTGTGCAGGATGTCGGGCCGCGGCCAGGGCACGCGGTCGAAGACGATGAGGCGGAGCGACCGTCCCGGTACATCGACGCCGTCGCGCACCGCATCGGTGCCCAACAGCGATGCATCCTCCTCGGCGCGGAAGATGTCGACCAGCGTCGCCGTGTCCATGCCGTCGACATGCTGCGCCAGGAGCGGCAATCCCTCCGCCTCGAGCGCCGCCGCGATCAGCCCGTGCACCGCCTTGAGCCGCGAGATCGCGGTGAAGAGGCCGAGCGCGCCGCCGCCCGAAGCGCGAATGAGCTCGCGATAGGCCGCCGCAACTTGCCGCACCTCGTCGCGCTTCAGATCGGTGACGATGAAGGCGCGGGTCTGCGCCGCATAATCGAACGGCGACGGCACGCGGGCGCGCAGCGCCTTCGAGCGGAGATGGCGCGCGCCGGTGCGCGCCTCGGCCGCCGCCCAATCCGCGAGCGCATCGCCGCTGCCGTCGGTGAGCGTCGCCGAGGTGAGCAACACGCCATGCGCCGGCTTCGCCACGAATTCGGCGAAGGGCTTCGTCGGATCGACCCAATGGCGAAACATGCCGATGTCGCTTTCATGCCCGTCGCTGCGCTCGACGGCGAGCCAATCGACGAAATCGGGCGCGACCGGTTTCTCGATCTCCTCGAGCATGCGCCGCCAGCCACCGATCTCGATGGCGCCGCGCCGCGTGAGCCCGCGCACCGCCGCTTCGATGCGCAACCGCGTGGCCGTGTCGAGTTCGGCGGCTTCGTCCTCGAGCCGGCGCGCCAAGCGGTCCGCCAGTATCTTGAGCGGCGCTTCGAGCGCCATGAGGCGCTTGGCAAGCTCGCGCGCCGCCGCCGCGAGACCCTCGCTCGCCGGCCGCAATTCGGTCTCGAGGCTGTAGCCATGCTCGTGCCCCGGCGCGCGCGCCAATACCTGTTGCCGCACCAGCGCCAGCAGCGCCTCGGCGCCCGCCTGCGGCCGGCCGTCGCCGACGCGGGCGAGCCAGCCCTCGCCGGGCAGCACGCGCGCCGCCACGATGGCCGCGGCGAGCGCACGCTCGGCGGTCTCATCGCCGAGCACGAGATCTTCGAGCCGGCGGCGCAAGCCGCGGGCGCGCGAGCGTCCCCGCTCCTCGGCGCCGATGAGCCAGCGCCGCAGCTCCGCCCCCTCGCGCCCGGTGAGCGCCAGCGAGAAGGCATTGTCGGCGGCGTCGAAGACGTGATGACCTTCATCGAAGACGTAGCGTGTCGGCAGGTTGCTGTCGTCGAGCCCGCCCAGCGCCGCCTGGACCATCACGAGCGCGTGGTTGGCGACGACGATGCGGGCCCTGCGGGCGCGGCGCACGCTCTTCTCGATGAAGCAGCGGTGATAATGCGGGCAGGCGCTGTGGATGCACTCGCCGCGCCGATCGGCCAGCGCCAAGGACTGGCCGCGTCCGATCACCTCGGGCAGCCAGCCCGGAAAATCGCCGCCGACCATGTCGCCATCGCGCGTCGCGCCGATCCAGCGCGCCATGAGGCCCAGCGGCACGGCGTCCTGCGGCCGGAGCGGCAGGCCCGCCACCCCTTCCTCGAAATTGAGGAGACAGACATAGTTCTCGCGCCCCTTGCGCAGCACCACACGGCGCTCCTTCACCGCGGGATCGGGATAGAGCCGGTCAAGCTCGCCGGTGATCTGGTGCTGAAGATTGCGGGTGTAGGTCGAAACCCAGACCGCGCCTTGGTTCTTCTCGGCCCAGAGACTCGCCGGCGCGATGTAGCCCAAGGTCTTGCCGACGCCGGTGCCGGCCTCGGCCAGAACCAGGCGCGGCTCGTCCGGCACCTCGCGCGGCCGGAAGGCGGCGCTCACCGCCGCGGCATAATCGGCCTGCTGCGGGCGCGCCTCGGCATCCGCGCCCAACAGCTCCGCGAGCCGCCGGCGCGCCTCGCTTTCCTCGACCGGGATGTTGCCCGGCGGCGGCGGCGGCGCCAACTCGGCCCATTCGGGCAGCCGGCGCCACTGCGCCATGCCCGCCGGCGCCGCGCTGTCCGACGGCGCCGCGCCGAGCGCCGCCAGCACCGCCGGTCCCCAGCTCCAACCGCCGCGCTCCATGGCGAGTGCGATGGCGCGGGCATCGTCATCGGATTGGCTGGCGAAAAGCTCGGCGAGAAGCGCGTGCGCGGCTGCGACGAGCGTCGCCGCGGCGGCGCCGAGGCCATGGCGCGGCGCCGGCAGGCCGAGCGCAGAAGCGAGGCCGCGCGGGGTCGGCAGACAGAACTGCGCCGGCCGGACGAAGGCGAAAAGCTCCAGCAGATCGAAAGCGGGGAACGGCAGCACGCCCAGGCGCCGCGCCGTGGCGCGGGCGTGACAGAGCAACGGCGCTTGAGCCCGCGCCCGCCGTCCCGCCTCGCTCGGCGGCAACAGCGCGATCTCGCCGTCGCCGGAGAGCCACGCCGCCTCCGACACGCCGGCGACGAGCGCCGGTGCGGCCGGGAGCGCCGGGACGGTCGGCGAATTCTGCGAGGCGCGCACCCGCTTCCTATAGCCGGATTGCCGCGCCAGGTCACGGCTTCCGCCTCTTGCCGCAGGCGCTGCGCATCGGCTAGCGTCGGCGCCGGATGAGCATTCCTATCCTCGCGGGCGTCGGTGCGGTCGCCCCATCCTATGACGGCTTCATCATCGATGTCTGGGGCGTGCTGCATGACGGCATCCGGCCCTATCCCGGCGTGCTCGATGCGCTCGAGCGCCTGAAGCAAGCGGGAAAGCGCGTCGTCGTGCTGTCGAATGCGCCGCGGCGCGCCGATCCCGTGGCCGAGCGCATGGCGGAAATCGGCATCCCCCGAGCCCTCTACGACGCCGTCCACTCCTCGGGCGAGGAGGTGTGGCAACATTTGCGCCGCCGCGACGACGCCTTTTATGCCGCGCTCGGCCGGCGCTGCTTTCACATCGGTCCGCCGCGCGATGACGGCGTGACCGCGGGGATCGATGATCTGGTCCGCGTCGACAGCGTCGCCGCGGCGGAGTTCGTGCTCAATACCGGCCCGTGGGGCTGGGATACGACGACCGACGGCTATGAGGCGGTACTGCGGGAAGCGCAGGCGCGCGACTTGCCGATGGTCTGCGCCAACGCCGATCTTGTCGTCATGCACCGCGGGCGGCGCATGCTCTGCGCCGGCGCGCTGGCACAGCGCTACGAGGAGCTTGGCGGCCGTGTGCGCTGGCACGGCAAGCCCTATCTTTCGGTCTATGCCACCTGCTTCGCGCTCTTGGGCGTTGCCGACCGGCGCCGCATCCTGGCCTTGGGCGACAGCCTGCGCACCGACATCGCCGGGGCGCGCAACGCCGGCATCGACAGCGTGCTGGTGACTTCCGGCATCCATGCCGAGGAGTTGGCCCTGCGCCCGGGCGAGCGGCCGGATCCCGAAAAGCTGGCCGCGGCGATCGCCGACAGCCACGTCGCGCCGATTGCGGTGCTGCCGCAACTCGCCTGGTAGAGCGGCGCCGCTCAGTGGTTCCCGCGGTGCAGGATCATGTCGGCGAGGCCGGTGTCATAGGCGAGGCCGGCCGGCGTCAGCACCGCGGCATGCGGGAACATCGACTTGATCAGCCCCTTGCGCTCCAAGGCCGCCCAAGCCGCCACATTGGCGAGACCCGTCGCGTCGCGCGACCGCACCACCGCGTCGCCGAGGTGGAAATGATCGCCATGGGGCTGGGGTAGATCCTCGACCAGGATTTCGCCGTCGCTTGCGGCCGGCCGCCCATGACCGGGCAGGCGCGCCAAGGCCTGCAGCAGGGTGAGGGTGCGGAGCTGCAAGGGATTGAGAGCGAGCGGGTTCTTGCGCGGCGGCATGGCGTGCATCTTAGGGAGCGGCGCCCTTCCGTCAAACCGGCCGAAGCGCGGCGGGTGCACTTTCTCCGGGGACATGGCAGATTGCCCGAAGAGCGGAGGACGGGGAGGGTGAAATGAGGGGGTCGCTCAAGCGCGCGCTGATTGCGACATTCCCTGCATTGCTGCTGCTGCCCGGCGCGGGCCGGGCGCAGCTCCTGATCTCCGGCAATGACGAGAAGATCGCCTTCGAACCGTCAGGCGCGCGGGTCGCGCAGCCGCCGGGCAAGGACACGGTGTCGATCATCGACATCGCCATTCGCGCCAAGCCGCGCATCGTCGCCAATTTGCCCTTGATGAACTCCATCGCCGGGCCGCCCACCAACCTCGCGATCACGCCCGATCAGCATCTGGCGCTGGTCGCTAACGCGCTCGACTGGGTCGAGGACGGCGAGAGCTGGAAGGGCGTTGCCGACGACAAGCTCTTCGTCATCGACCTCACCGCCTCACCGCCCGCGCTCATTGCGACCTTGCACCTCGGCAAGCAGCCCTCGGGCATGGCCATCAACCGCGCCGGCACCATGGCGCTCGTCGCCAACGCCGACGACGATACGGTGTCCGTGCTCGCCATCAACGGCAAGGAGGTCACGGTCACGGACACCGTTGCGGTCGGACCCGCCGGCGCGGCCGGCCAGCGGCCCGTCGCCGTCGCCATAGCCCCCGACGGCAAGCGCGCGCTCGTCGCCAAAGCAGCCGCCAACACGGTCGCGCTCCTCGCCGTCGACGGCGACAAGGTGCGCTATGCGAACTACGACATGGCCACCGGGCTTTGGCCCGACAATGTTCAGATCACGCCCGACGGCAAGCTTGCCATCGTTAACAACAATGGCGGCGGCGGGCAGTCCGACGGCCAGATCGACACCGCCGCCATCATCGACATGGAGGCCGATCCGCCACGCGTCATCGACCAGGTGGTCGTGGGCGACGGACCGAAGGGCCTCGCCATGAGCCCGGCAGGGGGATATGCCGCCTCGCTCGTTCTCAACGGCAGCGCCGGCGTGCCCAAAGGCGCTTTCTTTTCCCACGAGCACTCCTTCGTCGCGCTGTTGCGGGTCGACGGCAAGAAGGTGCGAAAGATCGCCGAGACCGATGTCGGCAAGCTCGCCGAAGGCATCGCCTTCAGCCCGGACGGCCGCTATCTCTACGTCGGCAATTTCGTCGACGGCGACATCAGCATCCTACGGCTACAGGGCGGCAGGCTCATGCAAGTGGGGTCGCTCAAGCTGGCCGGGCACCCGGCGTCGCTGCGCGGCAGCACACCATGATCGCAGCTCTCCGAGCCGTGCGGCGGTCTCAGCCGGCTCGGCGCACGCACGCGCCGAGCGTGGCGACGAGCCGCCGCACCTCGGTCTGCAGGCCCGGATCGCGGATGGCGCGGTAGCCGCGGATCAGCGCGGCGACATCGCGCGGATCGATGCTGCGCGCTGCATAGGAGGCCGGCTCCTCGGCAAGGCGCCCGGCCGCGCCGTCCTCGCCATAGCCCTCGAAGAAGAAGCCGGGCGGAACCTCGAGCACCCGCGCAACGTCATAGAGCCGGCTGGCGGAGATGCGGATGCCGCCGGTCTCGTATTTTTGCACCGCCTGGAACGAGACGCCGATGCGGTGCGCCAGCGCGCTCTGGCTGAGCCCGAGCGCGAGCCGGCGCATTTTCGTGCGGTTGCCGACATGGGCGTCGATCGGACGCGGCGATTTATCTCTCATGGTCTCCATCTCGCCAAATGCGCGAGAAAGTGCGGCAAAAAATACAATCTGACATTGAGTAAAGCGCCGGAGGGTTACGAAACCGTTACCCGGTCCGCATCGCCTCAGGCGAGGCCGTGAAAGAAAAAAGGGCGGCGCTGTTCGCGAAGTAGACGGCCGTGAGCACGCCGCGGAAGGCGCCTCAAGCACCGCTGCCGCGCGGCGATCGAAGGCCGAGGGGCTTATGTCTTGCTGCGGCGCAGCCGAAGCGTCCAGTCGCGCAAATTGGTCATGAGTTGCGCGAGCAGATCGCGGGTCGCCTGATCGACGAGGCGCCCTTCGGCATCGAATTTGGCGGCGGCGAAGGTGATGAAGACTTCGGGCTTGACGACCGGTATCATATCGACGGAGGTGCAGATTTGCCGCAGATGGAACTGCGCCCGCGCCGTCCCAAGAATTCCTGTGGCCGCGCCGATGATCGCGTAGGGCTTGCCGCTGAAGGGCTGATCCGGCGGGCGCGAGGCCCAATCGATCGCGTTCTTGAGCACGCCCGGGATCGACCAGTTGAACTCGGGCGTGGCGAAGAGAATGGCGTCCGCGGCGGCGATTTCGGCGCGGAAGCGCTGCAGCGGCGGCGGATAGCCCTTGAGGCGGATGTCGTCATGGTAGAGCGGGAAATCGGAAATCTCGGCGCTCGCGAGCGTCATCCCTTCCGGCATCAGCTCGCCGGCGGCGTGCAGCGCGGCGGAATTGTGCGAGCTCTTGCGCAGGCTGCCCGAAATGCCCAGGACCTTGACGGTGGCGGTCTCGCTCATTTATCGGGATTACTCCTCTCGCGGGGGCAGCGATCGGGACCGTCCAATATGGCGCGCCGCGTTACGGGGCAAGGTATTTTTCGCCCACCACAACAAATCGGCGAGGGCCCGCCGTCCGCGAGAGTATGAAGCTTCGGCGCTTGCCCGAGGCTTGGCGCAAGGGAGGATGATTTGGCTTACAAGGACATACTCGTTCTGTTCGACGGCGGACGGGGCCAGGACACGCGGCTTCGGCTCGCGGCCGAACTCGCGCGCCGGCATCAGGGCTATCTCACCGGTCTCTACGCCATGGAGTTGGCAGCCGCGCCGATCACGACGTCGGCGCTCGGCAGCTATGCCGAGGCGGAGGCGGTGCGCAGCGCCCTCGCCACGGCGCGGGAGGCGGCGAGCGAACTCAAGGCGGCCGCCGAAAGCAGGTTCCGCGAGGCATTGCAGCGGGCGGCCATTCAGGGCGAATGGCGCGTGCTCGAGGGCTCGACGGTAGATCTCGCCACGCTGCACGCGCGCTATGCCGATATCGCCGTGCTCGGCCAGGTCGATCCCGACAATCCGCTTGCCAATGCGCCTACCTTGCCGGAAAGCGTGCTCATGGGCGCCGGCCGTCCGGTGCTGATCGTGCCCTATGTCGGACATTTCGCGACGCTCGGCAAGAACGTGCTCGTCGCCTGGAACGCGACCCGCGAGGCGGCGCGAGCCACCGGCGACGCGCTGCCGCTGCTCACCGAGGCCAAAACCGTGACCGTGCTCTCGTTCGACCCGCCCGGCGACATCGACACCGGGGGCCGACTTCCGGCCTCGCATCTCGTCGAGCACCTCCGCCGCCATGGCATCGCGGCCGTAGCCTCGACGCTCCCTTTAGGCGAGGTCGGCGTCGGCGATCAGATCCTGTCGCGGGCCGCCGATCTCGGCTGCGACCTCATCGTGATGGGCGGCTATGGCCATTCGCGGACCCGCGAGTTGATCTTCGGCGGCGCCAGCCGTTCGTTGCTCCAGCACATGACGGTGCCGGTGCTGATGGCGCATTGAGCGCTACCAGCGCCGTACGCGGCCGACGTCGAGGTGAATGAAGTCAGAGCGCGGGTAGTAGCCGACGCCGCCGCCCTGCAGCGACAGTGCCGCGCGATTCATCATGCCAAGCGACCGATCGGGCAGACGGATGTCGATGGCCTGGCCGGAGAGATGCAAGCTGTTGCTCGATACGCCCTCGGTCAGGCTGGCGAGCATGGCGTTGGTTGCCGGCGAGCGGTAGCCGGAAATGACCTGGAACGGTGCGCGGCTGGCGAGCCGCCGACGCAGCGCCAGCAAGAGATCGAGCAGCTCGAGATCGATCGGATAGACCTCGCCGGTCCGGAAATCGCGCAGCAGCCGGTTGATGCGCTCGAGTTCCCGCGGCTGATAGCGGCCGTCGATCCAATAGGTCGCCTCGAGCGACTCGCCGGTGTGGAGATGATGAAAGGACAGCGTGCGGCGGTCCGTGAACCGTAGCGCGGCCGAGGCCGGTGCCGCGGCTGCCGTGACGAGCGCCCCCGCGGCAAACGCAAGAATCCTCCGGCGGCTGCCGGGCGGGCCAGCATGCATGTCCCCCCTCCCCCATATACTGCGGTCCGGTCGATCGGACCGGCCATATTTTGTATTATTGCGCTGCGGTGGACAAGTGTTTGGTTAACACCGCCTTGGCTGTCGGCCGCGGCGGCGCCTCGGCGCCGGCATCGAGCGCCGCCGCCAGCCGGCGGTCGCGGCCATAGACGTCGCTGTCGAACTCGACCGTGCCGTCCTCATCGGCGATCGCGGTGAAATAGACGATATAGACCGGCACCGCGTGGGGCAGCGCAATGCGCTGCGTCGCCCCGGTTGCGATGGCGTCGTCGAGGGCGGCGCGCGGCCAGTCCGGCGCCCCTTCCAGCACGCGCTCGGCAAGCGCGCGCGGATGCTCGAGCCGGATACAGCCATGGCTCATGGCTCGGCCCGCCCGCCGGAACAGCGTCCGTGCCGGCGTGTCGTGGAGGTAGATGTCGTCGGGATTGGGCATTTCGAATTTGAGCATGCCCAAGGCGTTCTTCGGGCCGGGAAGCTGTTGCAGCTCGCGGCCGCCCTCGACCTCGACGTAAACGAAGTCGTTATGCTCGAGATATTTCTTGTCCCGCTTCAAGGCCGGGCGAATCTCGTTCTCGATGATCGAGGACGGCACCTTCCAGGGCGGGTTGAGCAGGATCGACGTCATCCGCGCGCGCAGCACCGGCGTCGGATGCTGGGGCGCGCCGACGATGGCGTGCATGGCGAGCGGCGCCTCGCCGGGCTCGTAAAGCGTGGCGGTCGCCGATGGCACATTGACCTCGACCCGCGTTTCCGGCCAGTTGCGCGGCAGCGAGCGCCAGCGCTCGAGATTGAGCTTGATCTCCTTGACCCGCGCCGCCGGCGTCACATTGAGCGCCGCCAGGGTGGCGCGGCCCACCGCGCCGTCATCGCCGAGCCCGTGCGCCGCCTGGAAGCGCTTGACCGCCGCGGCGAGCGCGTCATCGAAGCCGTCGCCCGCGCCGGCCGCGAAGCCCTCGGCGGCAAGCCGCTCGCGCAGCGCATCGACGCCGTCGCCGCTGTCGCCGAGCTTCATGGGCACAGTGAGCGCCAACGGCCGCCAGCGCGACGCCGCCGCGTAATCGCGATAGCGGGCCAGCGCCTGGCGCAGCCGCTCATAAGCGGGATCGCTCGGCGCCAGCGCTGCGAGCGACCCGGCAACCGAGCCGTCGAGCGCGCGCGCCAGCACCTTTGCCGGATCGAAGGCGGGAGACGACATGGTCCAGTCGCTCTCGATCTCCGCCGGTGCGACGCGCCCGTGGGCGAGCGCCGCCGCGTAGCGCAGGAACGTGTCGGTCAGCAACAGCTCGCGCTCGGCGGCCGGCGCCTCGGGCATGCCATAGCTGGCGCGATCGAGGCCGTGCGATTCCGCTTCGGCCAAGGCCGCGGTCAGCGCGGCCTGCCGCTCCGCCGTCCAGATCGGCGCGAATTGGCGCGGCTCGTAGAGCGACAGCAGTTCGACGCGATCGAGGCTGCGCTTGGCGATCCGGAGATCGCCGTCGCCGCGCAACAAGGCCGCGATGGCGTCGGGCGTTGCGGCGGCGGGCTCGGGCGCCGCACGGCCAAGCGCCGGCAGCGCTCCGACGACAAGCAGAACAAGCAAGAGTTTTCGCAAAATACTGGCTGTGGCCATCGCCGGTCCGGGGCGGTCATTCAAGGGTCTATAATTCAACCAGAATCCCTTGCACACAACGTTAATCGCGCCGCCGCGGCAGCGCAGACCGCGGGATACCGAGGGATTCCGTGGCGGCGTGGCTCCGCGGCGCGATTTCGCCTATGATGCCGGCATGGACTACCGCGACCGTCACGTCGTCATCACCGGCGGGACCGGCGCGCTCGGCAGCGCCGTGGTCGGCGCGCTGCTCGAGGCGGGCGCCTTCTGCCACGTCCCCTATTTCATCGCGGTCGAAGCGGCGCGGTTCGCGCAGCGCGACCATGCTCGCCTGCGCCTCGTCGGCCCCGCCAATCTCGGCGAGGAGGCCGCGGTGGCGCAGCTTTATGACGGGGTGCCGCTCCTGTGGGCATCGATCCACATCGCCGGCGGCTTCGCCATGAGCGCGATCGCCGAGACCGGCAAGACCGAGATCGCGGCGATGCTCGAGATGAATTTGGTGTCCTGCCATCTCTGCTGCGCCGCAGCGGTGCGGGCGATGCGCCGGACCGGCGCGGGCGGCCGCATCGTCAACATCGCCGCGCGCAACGCGCTGGAGCCGCGGCTCGGCGCGGGGATGGCGCCCTACACGGCGGCCAAGGCCGCCGTCGCGGCACTCACCCAAGCGCTCGCCGAAGAGGTCGCCCCCAACGGCATTCTCGTCAACGCCGTGGCGCCTTCGATCATCGACACCGCCGCCAATCGCGCCGCCATGCCGAAGGCGGATCATGCGCGCTGGCCCAAGGTGGAAGAGATCGCCGCTACCATCCTGTTCCTGGCCTCGCCGGACAATCGCGTGACGCGCGGCGCGGTGGTGCCGGTTTACGGCCGCAGCCTCTAAAGCAAAGGGACCCGAGGCAGGCCGCCCCGGGTCCCAAAATGCCCGAATTGTCGCGCGCGGTCAGTCGCGCCGCTGGCCCATGAGCTGCATCAGCATCAGGAACAGGTTGAGGAAGTCGAGATAGAGGCGGAGCGCGCCCATGATCGCCTTCTTGCCGGCAACCACGCTGCCATCGCCTTCCCAATACATTTCCTTGATGCTCTGCGTGTCCCAAGCGGTCAAGCCGGTGAACACGATGACGCCGATGACGGAGATCGCGAACTGCAGCCCGGCCGAGCCCAGGAAGATGTTCACTACGCTGGCGATGACGATGCCGATGAGCCCCATGAACAGGAACGAGCCGAAGCGCGTGAGATCCCTCTTCGTCGTGTAGCCGTAGAGGCTCATGGCGAGGAAGGTCCCCGCCGTGATGAAGAACACGCGCGCGATGCTCGTTCCGGTGTAAATTATGAAGAGCCCGGACAGCGACAGCCCAACCAGCGCCGCATAGGCCCAGTAGGTCGCCTGCGCCGCGGGCAGGCTCATGCTCTGGATGCGGAAGCTCAGCAGCATCACCAGCCCCAGTGGCGCGAAGATCACCACCCAGTAAAGGAAGGTGCCGACGATCTGCTGATAGAGCCCGCTCGCCGCGGCGAAATAGGCGACGAGACCGGTGATCGCGAGACCGCCGGCCATGTAATTGTAGATGCGCAGCATGTACTCGCGCAGACCGACGTCGATGCCGACCTGCGGCATCGTCGCGCGGGCGGTCCAGCGGTTGCCGGAATCATAGGACATAGGAACCTCTCTGGAATCCCATAAGGTTGGGGTTCGGGGAACCATATTGGCACAGATTTGCGCCAATTCAATGAGGCCCGGAAGCCGCCGGGTCCAACGCCCCGGCTCTACTCGTTCCGCAGGTAGGGCGCGGGCTTGGCGCCCAAGGCCCGCCAAGTGCCGGCATAGCCGAGAAAGAGCGTCAGAAGCGTCGCCAGCGCCACCGTCGCCGCCACGGCGCCCGGCCGGAAGCTCCACTCCGTCCCCATCACCCGCGTCAGCACCAGCCAGGCCGCGAGCGTGCCGATCCCGGCGGCGAGAACTGCGGCGGCCAGGCCCAGGAGCCCGTATTCGATGAGATAAGCGCGGGTGATGTCGCGCCGCGTCGCGCCCAGCACCTTGAGCACCACTGCATCATAGACCCGGCGGCGGTGGCCGGCAGCGACCGCGCCGGCGAGGACCAGGATGCCGGCAGCGAGCGCCAGCGCCGCGATGGCGGTGAGCGCCGCCGCGATGGCGTCGATGACCCCGGCCAGATTGGCGAGCGCGTCCCTGACCGAGATCGCGGAGACGTTGGGGAAGCGCTGGCTCACCGCGCGCGCCAGCGCGGCTTCGCTGCCGGGCGCCGTGCGCGCCGTCGCGATATGCGTCTGCGGCGCGCCGTCGAGCGTGCCGGGCGAGAGGACGATGGCGAAATTGAGGCCCAGCGAGGTCCAGTCGATCTCGCGCAGATTGGCGATCCGCGCCGTGAGTTCGCGCCCGAGCACATTGACCGTGAGCGTGTCGCCGATCTTGAGCCCCATGCCGCGGGCCAGCTCGGCATCGAAGGAAACCAGTGGCGGCCCGCGGTAATCGGCCGGCCACCACGATCCCGCGACCAGGCGCGAGCCCGCCGGCAAGGTGGCGGCATAGGTCAGGCCGCGGTCGCTGTTGATCGCCCAGCGCGCCTCGGGCGCGACCGCGGCGCGCTCGACGGGCACGCCGTTCAAGGCGCTGATGCGGCCCCTGAGGCTAGGAACGCGCGCCAACTCGGTGACGCCGGGCATGCTGCGCAGCAAGGCATCGAACGGAGCGGCCTGGCCGGGCTGAATGTCGATGAAGAAGAACGACGGCGCGTGCTCCGGGAGGCGCGTTTCGATCTCGCTCATGAGATTGCCCTCGACCAAGGCGATCGCCACCAGCACGGCGAGCCCGAGCCCGAGCGAGGCCAGCACGCCCGCGGTCGGCGCTCCCGGCCGGCACAGATTGGCGAGCGCCAGGCGCAGTCCCGGCTGGCGCGGCCTGCCGGCGTGGCGTGCGGCCCAGACCAGCGCCGCTGCGGCGAGTCGGAACAGCGCGAGCGCCGCGACCGCGCCCAGCACCGACCACAGCGCCAGCCGGCGGTCGGTCGCGCTCATCACCGCCAGCCCAGCGAGCAGCAGACCCGCAACCGCAACCGCCGCAATGAACCGCGCCGGCGGCCGGCCCAGCACCGGCTCGACCCGCGCGCGGAACAGGCCGGCCGGATTGACCGCCGCGGCCGCGCCCAGCGGCCACAGCGTGAAAGCGAGGGTCGCGAGGACACCGAATATCGCCGCCAGAAGCAGCGGCGCCGGATAAATGCCGAGCCGGGCGCTCACCGGAAGCTGCGCCGGCAGGAGCGACGCGGCGAGGAAGGGCGCGAGCGCCCCCAGCACCAAGCCCAAAGCGATGCCGCCCGCCGCCAGCGCCAGGGTCTCGGCGAGATATGTCGCGAAGATCAGCCGCCGCGACGCGCCCAGGCATTTGAGCGTGGCGATGGTTTCGGTCTTGCCGGCGAGATAGCTCGCGACGGCATTGCCGATTCCGACGCCGCCGACCAGCAGCGCGGTCAGCCCGACCAGGGTCATGAACACGGTCAGGCGATCCAACAGGCGTTGCAGATTGGGGGCGGCATTGCCGAGGTCGCGGATGCGCCAGCCGGCGTCGGGAAAGGCCGCGCGCAGGCCCGCGATGAACTGCGCCGAATTGCCGCCCGGCGGCAGCTTGACGCGATAGCTGTAGCCGATGAGCGTGCCGGGAGTGACCAGCCCGGTTGCGGCGAGAGCTTGCTCGGCCACCATCACGCGCGGGCCAAACTCGAGCAAGCCGCCGATCGCGTCGGGCTCATGGACGAGGCGCGCGCGTATGGTCAGCACCGCGTCGCCGACGCGGATGCTGTCGCCCTCTTTGATGCCGAGCCGGTCCATGAGTGCCGGCGCCACGACGGCGCCCCAATGCCCCTCCTTCAGCGCCAGCGCCTCGGCGAGCGACGGCGCCTGCTGCCCGCCCGTGACGGCGAGAGTCACGGCGCCATAAAGCGGGTAGGCCGCATCGACCGATTTGAGCTCGATCAGGCTGGTGCGCTCGCCATCGAGCGTCCGCGCCATGGCGCGCAGCTGCGCCACTTCCGAGATTTGGCCGCGCGCCGCAAGATAGTCGTGCTCGCGCGCATCGGCGGTGCGGTGGAAGAGCTGCAGCTCGACATCGCCGCCCAGGAGTCCGCGCGCATCCCGCGCCAGGCCGGCTTTGACCGCGGCGCTCAACGAGCCCACCGAGGCGATCACCGCCACGCCCAACGCGAGACAGCCGAGAAAGACGCGAAAGCCCTTGATGCCGCCGCGCAGCTCGCGGCGTGCGATGCGCCAGGCGAGCGTCGTCATCGCTCAGCCGCGGCCCAGCCGGGCGAGGCCGGCGGCCGCGCTGTCTTCGGCGATTCTGCCGTCGGCGAGAGCGACGATGCGCCCGCAGCGGGAGGCGAGCGCGTGGTCATGCGTGATGAGCAAGAGCGTCGTGCCGCGCTCGGCGCGCAGCCGGAAAAGGAGATCGATGACGAGCTGACCGGTGGCGCCGTCGAGATTGCCGGTCGGCTCGTCGGCGAGCAGCAGCTTGGGCGCGGCGATGAAGGCGCGGGCGATGGCGACGCGCTGCTGCTCGCCGCCCGAAAGCTGCGCCGGATAATGGAGGAGGCGCTGGCCGAGCCCGACTTCCTCGAGCCCGGCGCGGGCGCGCGCGAAGGCGTCGGCGCGGCCGGCGAATTCCAGGGGCATGGCGACGTTCTCGAGCGCCGTCATGGTCGGCACCAGATGGAAGGATTGGAAGACGATGCCGATGGCGTCGCGCCGGAGGCGGGCGAGCGCATCCTCGTCGAGCCGGCCGAGATCCAAACCCGCGATCTGGACTCGTCCGGCGCTCGGCCGCTCGAGTCCGCCGAGCACCATCATCAAGGTCGATTTGCCCGAGCCCGAAGGCCCGACCAACCCCACCGACTCGCCGGCTTCGATGCGCAGGGAAATGCCGCGCAGGACGTTGACGGCCCCGGCCGCACTCGCCAGTGTGAGATGCAAATCCTCGACGAGGACGATGGGACTATCGGAAGGGAGGGGCATGCGCCCTCTTGTTGCGCAGGGGCTGGCCGGATATGGCGGCTGGCGTGCGCTTGTCAACTGCGCCGCGGCCGCGCTTCTCGCGCTCGGGCTTGCCGCCGCCGCCGAAGCGCGGCCCGTGCGCGTGCTCGCCTTTGGCGACAGCCTGACATCCGGCTATGGCTTGCCGCCCGAGGAGACCTTCCCGGCGCGGCTCGAGGCCAGGCTGCGCGCCGACGGCGTCGCGGCGCAGATCATCAACGCCGGAGTCTCCGGCGATACCACGGCTGGCGCGCTGGCCCGGCTCGACTGGTCGCTCGGCGACAAGCCCGACTACGTCCTCGTGGAACTCGGCGCCAATGATGCGCTGCGCGGCCTCGACCCGCAGCAGGCTTATGCCAATCTCGACCGCATCCTGGCGCGGCTCAAGGCGGCGCAGGTCAAGGTCATGCTCCTGGGCATGCAAGCGCCGGCCAATTGGGGTCGCGACTATGACCGGTCCTTCGATGCAATCTACCCCAAGCTCGCGGCGAAATGGCAGGTGCCGCTCTATCCCTTCTTCCTCGACGGCGTGGCGCTCGACCCCAAGCTCACCCAGGGCGACGGGCTTCATCCCAACGCCAAGGGCGTCGATATCATCGTCGAGCGCCTGGCGCCGGCGGTCGAGCGCTGGCTCGCGCAGGGAGAAGGACGAGGCTGAGGCGGGCCATGCTGCGCCTCTTCGTCGGCATCGAACTGCCGCCCGAGATCAAGCTAGGTCTGTCGCTGATCTGCGCCGGCGTGCCGGGCGCGCGCTGGGTCGATGCCGGCAATCTGCATCTGACCTTGCGCTTCATCGGCGAGGTCGACGAAGGCACCGCCAGCGACATCGACGCCGCTTTGGCGCAAATCCGCGCGCCGCGATTCGACCTCGCGCTCGCCAGCGTCGGCCACTTCGGCACGCGCATGCTCTGGGTCGGCGTCGAGCGCAGCCCGACGCTCTTCCATCTCCGCGACCGCGTCGAAAGCGCACTCGTTCGTCTCGGTCTCGAGCCCGAGGCGCGGCGCTATGCACCTCATGTCACTCTCGCCCGCCTCAAGAACGCGGCCGAGTCGCGGCTCCAGGCCTTCCTCGCCGAGCATGCGCTGTTCCGCAGCGAGGCTTTCGCGGTCGAGCGCTTCAGCCTGGTCGCGAGCTATCTCACCAAGAGCGGCGCGATCTATGAGGATCAGGCGGATTATGCGCTGCGCTGAGCGGCAGGCCGGCGAGGCGGATCGCGGCCGGGGCGGTTGAGGGGGATACCGCCGCCGGCCGCGACCTTCGCGCGCGACACCGAATATGGGCGGCGGCGAACGCGATAGGGCCTCTAGAGGAGACTGAGGACTAGCGAATTTCCCGACCTAGTGAGCCGGACTGTAGGGCCTCCGGCTTAAATAAGCGTAAAAGCATTACGAGCTTAAATAAGCGTAAATTGCGCGGGCGGTCCGATCAGGCGACGGCGCGGCGCTGGCGCAGGACCCAGGGCATCCGATCTTCGCCGGGCTGGAAGAAGACATCGAGCTCGTCGAAGGCGGCGAGCCAATTCTCGGCCACGGCGCGCTCGCCGACCTCGAAGGAATCGAAGCCGCAGCGCCGCATGAACAGGAGCTGGTCGCGCAGCACATTGCCGGCGGCGCGCAAGCTGCCGCGATAGCCGAGCCGGCCGCGCAAGAGCCGCGCCTGCGAATAGGCGCGCCCGTCGGTGAAGCGCGGGAAGTCCAGCACGATGACGGCGAAGCGATGGACGTCCTCGCCGAGCACCAAGGGCGCGACGTCGTTGGGCAGCCGCAGGCCCAATGGGGCATTGCGCCGGGTGAGCGCCGCGCGCTCGCGCGTCCAGCGGGCATACGACACCGTCACCGTCTCGTCTTCCGGCACCGCCTCGTCGTCGCCGAGATGGCGCCAGCGATCGGCACAGAACGCGCCGGCTTCAAGCAGCATAGGCCGGCTCCCGCGCGGGCCGCGGCGCGTAGAGCGCCGCCTTGAAGGGCGCCGCGCCGATGCGGCGATAGGTGTCATTGAAGCGTTCACCCGCCACGCGTTGGGAAAGATAGACTTCTATCAGCCGGTCGATCGCGTTCGTCACTTCGGCGCTCGGCACCGCCGGGCCGATGATAGAGCCTAGCGCCGCATCCTGATCGGCGCTGCCGCCTAGGGTGATCTGGTAGAACTCCTCGCCGTTCTTGTCGACGCCGAGAATGCCGATATGGCCGACATGGTGATGGCCGCAGGCGTTGATACAGCCGGAGATCTTGATCTTGAGCTCGCCGATATCGTCTTCGCGCGCGGCGAGATGTCGGCTCAGCCGCTCGGCGATCGGAATCGAGCGGGCACTGGCAAGGCTGCAATAGTCGAGGCCAGGGCAGGCGATGATGTCGGTGACGAGCCCGATATTGGCTGTCGCGAGCCCCGCCGGCCCGAGCCGACACCACAGCGCCCATAGATCGCTGCGGCAGACATGCGGCAGGACGATGTTCTGCTCGTGCGTAAGCCGGATCTCGCATTGGGAATAGTCCTCGGCGAGATCGGCGACGAGATCCATCTGCTCCGCCGTGCAATCGCCGGGCGGGCGGCCATAGGGCTTGAGCGAGAGGGTGACGATGGCATGACCGGGCACCTTGTGCCGCGCCGTGTTGTGCTCGACCCAGCGGGCGAATTGCTTGTCGCTCGCAAGCGCCGCCGCGAATGCCGCATCCGCCTCGGGAACAGGCGCCAGATCGGGCGGCGCGAAATGGCGGGCGAAATCGGCGATGGTGTCGTCCGTAAGCGCCAGCGCCGCTTTGTCAATAGCCGCCCATTCCGCCTCGACCGCCTCGCGCATGCGGGCGACGCCGAGATGCTGGACCAGGATCTTGATGCGCGATTTGTAGAGGTTGTCGCGCCTGCCATGCTGATTGTAGACGCGCAGAATGGCCTCGAGATAGGACAGCAAGTGCCGCTTCGGCAGGAAGTCGCGCACGGTCTCCGCCAGAATCGGCGTGCGCCCGAGCCCGCCGCCGACCAGCACCTCGAACCCGACATCGCCGGCCTCGTCGCGGCGCAGATAGAGGCCGATGTCATGCACCTTCACGGCGGCGCGGTCGGCTTCCTTGGCGGCGGAGACCGCGATCTTGAACTTGCGCGGCAGGAAGGAGAATTCCGGATGCAAGGTCGACCATTGCCGGATGATCTCGCAATAGGGCCGCGGGTCCTCGATCTCGTCGGCTGCGGCGCCCGCCCAGGGATCGGCGGTGGTGTTGCGGAAGGAATTGCCGCTCGTCTGGATCGCATGAAGCTGGACGGTGGCGAGATCGGCCAGAATGTCCGGCGTCTCCTCGAGCTTGATCCAATTGAATTGGCAATTGGTGCGCGTCGTGAAATGGCCCCAGCCCTTGTCGTAGCGGCGCGCGACATGGGCGAGCATGCGCATTTGTTCCGGCGCGAGCGTGCCGTAGGGAATGGCAATTCGGAGCATGTAGGCGTGGAGCTGCAGATAAAGGCCATTCATCAGCCGCAGCGGCTTGAACTCCTCTTCCGACAATTGCCCGGCGAGGCGGCGGCGGACCTGGTCGCGGTATTGCGCGACGCGCTCCTCGAGGAAGCGCTGGTCAAAGGCGTCGTAGCGGTACAAGGGCGTCTCCGATCCCGCGATCAGACGGTGGGACCGAAGGCACGAATCCGCTCGCGCAGACTCGCCGGACGGATGCGGTCGGACGCGATTTCTGCGTCGATGAGATAAGGCGCCACCACAGGACGCGGCAGCGTCTCGGCCTCGAGTGCGGCAAGCGCCGCCGCGGCGGCTTCCTCCGCGAGGAGGCGCGCGTCGGCGATCGCCGGCGACCAGCGGCCGGGGCCGGCGTAATAGACCGGCACGCCGTCGCGCAACCGATTCCCGGTCACCAATCGCACTGGCCCGCTCTGCGCCATAAATCCTCGCTTCCGTGGTTCATATCTAATACACATTTTCATTCTTGTCAATTACTGAATTATACTCGTTTTATTTGTTATTATGGCCGCGCCCACGAAAAAACGGCCGGCGCGAGGCCGGCCGCTGTTTTCGGCTCAGGATCGACGTTCAGGGCTGCGGCACGATGCGGAGATAGGGTCGCGGCGCCTTCCAGCCCTTGGGATAGGTCTTCTTGGCTTCCTCGTCGGAGACCGAACCCGCGATGATGACATCCTCGCCCTGCCGCCAATTGACCGGCGTCGCGACCTTGTGCTTTGCCGTCAGCTGCATCGAATCGAGGACGCGAATCACCTCGTCGAAATTGCGCCCGGTGGTCATGGGATAGACCAGGATCAATTTGATCTTCTTGTCCGGCCCGATGACGAAGACGTTGCGCACGGTGCGGTTGTCGGCCGCGGTGCGCTTCGACACGTCGCCCGAAGCGCCGGCCGGCAGCATGCCGTAGAGCTTCGAGATCTTCAGATCGGGATCGCCGATCATCGGATAGTTCGGGGCGAAGCCTTGCGTTTCCTTGATATCCCTCGCCCACTTCTCGTGGTCACCGACGGGGTCGACGCTGAGCCCGATGATCTTGGTGTTGCGCTTGTCGAACTCGGGCTTGATCTTGGCGACGTAGCCGAGTTCGGTGGTGCAGACCGGCGTGAAATCCTTGGGGTGCGAGAACAGCACGGCCCAGGAATTGCCGATCCAGTCGTGAAAGCGGATGTGCCCTTGCGTGGTCTCCGCCTCGAAATCCGGCGCGACATCGTCAATCTGCAGCGTCATGGCTGACCTCCGTCGTGATTGTTATCTCTAGACTCCGTGCTCGGCCGGTCGCGGACCCTCGCGGCCGAGGACCGGCGCCGAGCAGGCTGAGGCCAGCTTAGCACCACCCTCCGTCCGAACAAACCAGCGCCTGCCGGCGCGGCGCGGTCGCGGCGGCGTCGCGCCGTCGAGCCAACCCTCGCGGCCGAGCCATTCCTCGGTCCATTGCGCGATCGTTGCGGCGTCGGCGCCGGCCGCGCGCCACGAGCGGCGCCGCGCCGACATCTGCTCGAGGCGCGCCTGCCATTCCGGACCGAAGAGCCGCGCGAGGAATTGCTTGATCTGAACCGCGAGCGTCGGGCTCGCGCCGCCGGTCGAGACGGCGATGGTGAGGTCGCCGCGGCGCAGCACCGCCGGCGCATGCGCATCGGAGAGCAGCGGCAGGTCCTCGATGTGGACGATCGCGCCCGCTTCGCGCGCCGCGCGCGCCAAGCCCTCGCAGTGCGGCGCCGGAATACCGACAATGAAGACGAGCTGCGCCGCAGCCAACTCCTCGGCCGAGGGCCAGCGGCGCCGCAGCCTTGCGCCGGCGGCGGCGGCAAGCTGCGCAGTCGGCGCAGCGGCAAATACCGCGACATCGCGTGCCCCCGCCTCTTCCAAGAGTTGGAGACGGCGCAGCGCCGCTTCGCCGCCGCCGAGAAGCAGCAGCCGAAGCCGCGACACGTCGAGAACGAGCGGCAGCATGTCGAGATCTCCTTGCCGAGCGCACCTCTGGCGCCGAGCCCGAGTTTAGATTAGGCCAAATTCTACGACTCCACAATGCAAGAATAATTTATTGCACAGTATCTATATGTTTAATCCCCGCCGTTGACGTCGGCGTGTCCGGACGGAATCGCAATTCCTCGCTCGAAGCGGGCTGATATAACCGGGGCGCAGGATGGAAGCTGGATCATGGCATGGGACCCGCGACAGTATCTGAAATTCTCCGGCGAGCGCCTGCGCCCTGGCTTCGACCTTCTGGCGCAAGTGGGAGAGCTGCCGGCGGGGCCGCTCTACGAGCTCGGCTGCGGCACCGGGAATCATGCGCGGGCAATGGCCGAGCGCTGGCCCGACCGGGCGATCGCTGCGATCGACAAATCGCCGCAGATGCTGGCAGAGGCGGCGGCCCAGCCCTCGGCGATCCAATGGCGCGAAGGGGACATTGCAGCCTGGTCGGCGCCAGAGCAGGGCGCGCTCATCTTCTCGAATGCGACCTTGCATTGGCTCGATCGGCACGAGCGTCTCTTTCCCCATTTGCTGCGCCAACTCGTCGCCGGCGGGACCTTGGCCGTGCAGATGCCGCGCAACTTCGCCGCGCCCTCGCACGCCCTGCTGCGAGCGACGGCGGAGGACGGGAAGTGGGCGCCGCTGCTGCGCGCATCTGCGAGCCCGGAGCTGCAGTCGATGCTGCGGCCCGATCCGGCGCAGCCGCCCGAATTCTATTACGATCTGTTGGCGCCGCTCGCCGCGGGCGGCATCGAGCTGTGGGAGACCGAGTATTTGCACCAGCTTGAGGGCGAGGACGCTGTGCTCGAATGGGTGCGCGGCACGGCGCTCAGGCCGTTGCTGGAGGCGCTGCCGCCGGATCTTGCCGCGGCTTTCGAGCGCGCCTATGCGATGAAGCTGCGCGCGGCCTATCGGCACCGCGCCGATGGCCGAACCCTGCTGCCCTTCCGCCGACTCTTCATCATCGCGCGCGCGTAAGTTATAGACGGACGACCGGCGGGGAGGCGGCGATGAATTATTGGCTGCTGAAATCCGAGCCCTCGAGCTATTCCTGGGACCAGCTCGTCAAGGATGGGCGCACCCATTGGGACGGCGTGCGCAATCACCAGGCCGCCAACAATCTCAAAGCGATGAAGCGCGGCGACCGCGCCTTCTTCTATCATTCGGGCGAAGGCCCGGCGATCGTCGGCGTCGCCGAGATCGTCAAAGAGGCCTTTCCCGATCCGAGCGACGAGGGTAGCCGCTTCGTCATGGTCGATGTGCGGCCGCTCCAGGCCGCGAAGACGCCGGTGACGCTCGCCGCCATCAAGGCCGAGCCGAAGCTCGCGCAGTTGGCGCTGGTGCGGCAAGGCCGGCTGTCGGTGGTGCCGGTATCGGCCGAGGAATGGCGCATCCTCAGCAAGATGGCGGGCCTGAAGGCGTGAGGCTCCTCCGCCTCTGCCGCGCCGGCCTCCCCTGCTTGCGCTCGCCTAGACGACCCGAAAATTCTTGAATTGCCAGGGATCGGTGGTGTCGAGATCTTCGGCAAAGAGACGACCGCGGTCCTGGAGCGGGGTCCAGTCGGTGTAGGCGCCGACCATTTCGCCGAGATAGGGCCGGCAGATCTCGAGAATGCGCGCGTAGTCCATCTCGTCCGGCTCGGTGATCGAGGCGCGCGGATTCTCGAGCGCCCAGACCACGCCCGCCAGCACCGTGGCCGTCACTTGCAAACTAGTAGCGTTGTTGTACGGCACCACGCGCCGCGCCTCGTCGACCGAAAGCCGCGAGCCGTACCAATAGGCGCCCCTGACATGGCCCATGAGCAGCACGCCGAGCTCGTCAGTGCCGAGCGCGATCTCGTCCATGATGAGACGCTTCGAACGCTGCAGGTGCCAATTCTTGCCGGCGAATTCATGCAGCGACAGCACCGCGCCGTCGCAGGGGTGATAGGCGTAATGCACGGTGGGCCGATAGATGAGGCGGTCGCCGTCCTTGACCGTGAAATAATCGGCGATCGAGATCGACTCGCTATGGGTGATGAGGAAGCCGTGATAAGGCCCCTCGAGCGGTGTCCAGCTCCTGACCTTGGTTCCGGCGCCGGGACGGTTGAGATAGATCGCGCTGCCGCTGCCAAAAGCGTGGCGTGCGCCATCGGCCGGGAAATGGCGCTCATGGCTGCCCCAGCCGAGCTCGGCCGGCTGCGCGCCCTCGCTGACGAAGCCGTCGATCGACCAGGTGTTGACGAACTCGTCGGGACGCTTGGGCACCAGCGAGACCTGGGTGTCGCGCTCGGCGATATGGATGACCTTGACGCCCAACCGGGCGGCGAGCTTGCCCCACTCGGCGCGGCTCGTGGGCGGCGCGGCGCGTACGCCGGCATCATCGGCGACGCGAACCAGCGCCTCCTTGACCAGGTGGGAGACCAGGCCGGGGTTGGCGCCATGCGTCACCACCGCCGTTGGGCCGCGGCCGAGCCTGGCGCGCAATGCCAGCGCCTGCTCGCGCAGCGCATAGTTCGAACGCAGCGACGGCGTGAGCGCGGGATCGGTGTAGCCGCCCGGCCAGGGCTCGATGCAGGTATCGAGGTAGAGCGCGCCGCGGCGGTGGCAAAATTCGATCAGGGCGATGCTCGACACCTCGACCGAGAGATTGAGCAGGAAATCGCCGGCGCCGAGCAGCGGCTCGAGCACGGCAGCGTAATTGTCCGGGACCAGCGGCTCGCGGATGAAGCCGACGCCCATCGCCGTGGCCTCGGAACGGCCCAAATCTTCCGCGGTGACGATGGTGATCTGCTGCGGGCTGATGCCGAGATGGCGGAGCAACAGCGGGAGCGAGCCCTGGCCGATGCTGCCGAAGCCGACCATGACGAGGCGGCCAGAAAATTCGACGTATTTCTTGACAAGCGACATGGCAGAGGCGCCGCCTCTAAACGAAGCATCGAGGCCCTGTCAAGCTAAGGGACCCCCGGCGCGCGGCGTGCGCAAATCCCTTTGACTCGATCCTGGTATACCAAATACCATCGCGCGCAGAAGCAAAAATGCAGCCGGGCGGATCGACGTCCGGGCCGAGGACAGGCGATCCCGATGGCGGTTGGCAAGCTCGACATCAAGCCGCTCGACGCCCTGCCGAGCTTTCGCACCCAGGCCTACCACGCACTGAAGCAAGCGATCACCAGCGTCAACCCCTATGCCGATCCGCGCGAGATCCGACTCGACGAGCGCCGGCTGTCGCAGGACCTCGGGATCAGCCGCACGCCCATTCGCGAGGCCATGACGCTCCTGGAGCAGCAGGGCTTCGTCCGCACCCTGGCGCGCCGCGGCATCTTCGTCGTGCGCAAGACCAAGACGGAGATCGTCGCGATGATCCAGGTCTGGGCGGCGCTCGAGAGCCTCGCCGCCCGGCTCATCACGCTCCACGCATCCGACAGCGACATCGCCCAGCTGCGGCGGCTCTTCGACGAATTCCAGACGACGTCGCCCGAGGCGCATCTCGACGAGTACTCCGAGGCCAACGTCAAGTTCCACCAGGCGATCATTGGGCTCTCGGGCAATCCGCTGATTGCCGACATGACCGAGAACCTGTTCATCCACGTCCGCGCCATCCGCCAGGCGACGATCGGCCAGGACAACCGCGCGCAACGCTCGATCGTCGATCACATGAACATCATCGAGGCGCTCGAGCGGCGCCAGACCGAGCGGGCCGAGAGCCTGACCCGCGAGCACACGCTCAACCTCGCGGCGCATGTCGAGCGCTATTGCGATTTTCTCAATTGAGGGGAGGAAGCGACAATGGCAGACGCCTTGAAGACCGCGCCGAAACCGGCTTCGAGCACGGCGGACGACACGCTCAGGCAGAAGAGCCGCGACCCCAATGTCGTCTCGGGCGGACATCTCGTCGCCAAGGCGCTGAAGAACGAGGGAGTCGACACGATCTTCACCCTGTGCGGCGGGCATATCATCGACATCTACGACGGCTGCGTCGATGAAGGCATCCGCATCATCGACGTGCGCCACGAGCAGGTCGCGGCCCATGCCGCCGACGGCTATGCGCGCCAGACCGGCCGGCTCGGCTGCGTCGTCACCACCGCGGGTCCCGGCTGCACCAACGCCATGACCGGGGTGGCGACGGCCTTCCGCTCGGAAAGCCCGATCCTGCACATCGGCGGCCAGGGCGCGCTCATCCAGCACAAGATGGGCTCGCTGCAGGATTTGCCGCATGTCGACCTGATGGCGCCGATCACCAAATTCGCCGCCACCGTGCCGGCCACCGAGCGCGTCGCCGACATGATCGCGATGGCGGCGCGGCAGTGCTTCAACGGCGCCTATGGCCCCTCCTATCTCGAGATTCCCCGCGACGTATTGGACCGCGAGATCGACATCGCCAAGGCGGTGATCCCGGCGCCCGGCCATTACCGCGCTTCGACCAAATCGCTGGGCGACCCGCGCGACATTCAAAAGCTCGCGGACATCCTCGTCGATGCCGAGCGCCCGGCCATTCTCTACGGCCAGCAGGTGTGGACGGCGCGCGGCCACGAGGAAGCGGCGGCGCTGTTGCGCGGGCTCGACATCCCCGGCTATTTCAACGGCGCCGCCCGCGGCCTCTTGCCGCCGAACGACCCACACCACTTCGACCGGACGCGCAGCCAAGCCTTCGCCAAGGCCGACGTCATCGTCATCGTTGGCACGCCCTTCGACTTCCGCATGGGCTACGGCAAGCGCATCAGCAAGGAGCTGACGCTCGTCCAGATCGACATGGATTACGGCACCGTCGGCAAGAACCGCGACATCTCATTGGGCCTGGTCGGCGACCCCGGCACGATCCTCGGCGCCGTGCTGCAGGCGGCCACGGGCCGGCTCAAGAGCGACAAGCGCCAGAAGCGCAAGGAGTGGATGAAGGAGTTGGCATCCGCCGAGGAGGCCGCGACGGCGAAGCTGATGCCGCTCTTCAAATCCAATGCGACGCCCATTCACCCTTATCGCGTCGCCTGGGAATTGAACGAGTTCCTTACCGACGACACCATCTACATCGGCGACGGCGGCGACGTCGTCACCATTTCGGCGCAGGCGGTGCGGCCGCGCCGCCCCGGCCATTGGATGGACCCGGGCGCGCTCGGCAGCCTCGGCGTCGGCACCGGCTTCGCCCTTGCCGCCAAGCTCGCGCATCCGAAGAAAGAGGTGCTGTGCTATTACGGCGACGGCTCCTTCGGCATGACCGGTTTCGACATGGAGACGGCGAACCGCTTCAAATCGCCCTATGTCGCCGTCATCGGCAACAATTCGGCAATGAACCAGATCCGCTATGGCCAGCTCGCGAAATACGGCGAGCAGCGCGGCAATGTCGGCAATCTCCTGGGCGACGTGCCCTTCGGTAAATTCGCGGAAATGCTCGGCGGCTACGGCGAAGAGGTGCGCGATCCCGCGCAAATCGCGCCCGCCTTGCGCCGCGCGCGCGAGGCGGTGCAGAAGAGCGGCCGTTCGGCGGTCATCAACATCTGGGTCGATCCGCGGGAATACGCGCCGGGGACCAAGGCCCAAACCATGTACAAGTGACCCGGAGGAAACGATGGGCAGGGCATTAGACGGCGTCCGCATTCTCGACTTCACCCACGTCCAGTCGGGCCCGACCTGCACGCAGCTTTTGGCTTGGCTCGGCGCCGACGTGATCAAGGTCGAGCGTCCCGGCATCGGCGATATCACCCGCGGGCAGTTGCGCGACGTTCCCAACGCCGACAGCCTTTATTTCACCATGCTGAACGCCAACAAGCGCTCGATCACCATCGATACCAAGCACCCCAAGGGCAAGGAGCTCTTGGAAGGGCTGATCAAGGTGTGCGA
Organism: Allostellaceae bacterium; assembly: GCA_035604195.1. GTDB lineage: Bacteria > Pseudomonadota > Alphaproteobacteria > ATCC43930 > CGMCC-115725 > DATJLY01. Next base: position 20,073 of record DATNIY010000110.1, on the reverse strand, counting down.
TGTGATGGTCGAGAATTTCGGACCGGGCGTGGTCGAGCGCATGGGCTTCCCCTGGGAGCGCGTCCACGCCCTCAACCCGCGCATGGTCATGGCCTCGGTCAAGGGCTTCGGGCCCGGCCCCTACGAGGACTGCAAGGTCTATGAGAATGTGGCGCAATGCACCGGCGGCTCGGCTTCGACGACCGGCTTCGACGACGGCCCGCCGCTGGTCACGGCGGCGCAGATCGGCGACACCGGCACCGGGCTCCATCTCGCCCTCGGCATCGTCGCCGCGCTTTATCAGCGCACCACCACGGGCCAGGGCCAGCGCGTGCTCGCGGCCATGCAGGACGGCGTGCTCAACCTCTGCCGCGTCAAGCTCAGGGATCAGCAGCGGCTGGCGCACGGGCCGCTCACTGAATATCCGCAGTACCCGAACCGCAAGTTCGGCGACGCCGTGCCGCGCGCGGGCAACGCCTCGGGCGGCGGCCAACCCGGTTGGATCCTCAAATGCAAGGGCTGGGAGACCGATCCCAACGCCTACATCTACTTCATTACGCAGGCGCCGGTGTGGGAGAAGATCTGCGAGATCATCGGCAAGACGGCGTGGATCACCCATCCCGATTACGCCAAGCCCGAGGCGCGGCTGCCGCGGCTGACCGAGATCTTCGACACCATCGAGAAGTGGACGATGACCAAGACCAAGTTCGAGGCCATGGACATCCTCAACCAATACGACATTCCCTGCGGCCCGATCCTGTCGATGAAGGAACTGGCGGAAGAGCCGTCGTTGCGCAAGACCGGCACGGTCGTCGAGGTCGATCATCCGACCCGGGGCAAATATCTCACGGTCGGCAATCCGATCAAGCTGTCGGACAGCCCGACCGAAGTGAAGCGTTCGCCGCTCCTTGGCGAGCACACCGACGAGATCCTGCGCAAGGTCCTGGGCTTCGACGACACGCGAATCGCCGAGTTCAAGGCCTCCGGCGCCCTTGGCGGCACGAAGCCGATGGCGGCGGAGTAGCGAGTCACCTGCACCCCCACCCTCCCGCCGCAAGCGGCGGGACCTTCCCTCCCCCGCGAGCGGGAGAGGGCCGGGGAGGGGGCTTCGTTCAGCGAGATTTTAGGAGGACATTGCGAATGGCAACGAACAAGACCGCAGTCAGGAAGCTGCTCGAGCAAGTGAAGAAGGAAGGCCGCACGGCGCTCACCGCGCCCGAAGGCAAGCTGGTCTGCGACGCTTACGGCATCGCCGTGCCGAAGGAAGGGCTCGCGACCTCGTCGGGCGAGGCGGCGAAGCTCGCGCGCCGCATCGGCTTTCCCGTCGTCCTCAAGATCGTCTCGCCGGACATCCTGCACAAGACCGAGGCGGGCGGCGTGTTCGTCGGCGTCAAGACCGCGCCCGAGGCGCAGAAGGCCTATGCCAAGATCATCGCCAGCGCCAAGAAATACAAGCGCGGCGCCAAGATACTGGGCGTCCAGGTGCAGCAGATGGTGGGCGGCGGCCAGGAGGTCATCGTCGGCGCCGTCACCGATCCGAGCTTCGGCAAGCTCGTCGCCTTCGGCTTGGGCGGCATTCTCGTCGAGGTGATGAAGGATGTGACTTTCCGGCTCGCGCCGACCAGCCAGGCCGAGGCCGCATCGATGCTCGACAGCATTCAGGCGGCGGAGATTCTCAAGGGCGTGCGCGGCGGCGCCGCAGTCGACCGCAAATCCTTGGCCCAGCTCATTCAGAACGTCTCGCGCCTCATTAGCGACTTTCCCGCGATCGCCGAAATGGATTTGAACCCGGTCTTCGCCGGACCCAAAAGCGCCATCGCCGCCGATGTGCGCATCGTGCTGGACTGGAACCCGGCGCCCGAGCGCTACCGCCCGAGCCAGGCCGACATCGTGCAGCAAATGAACCGAATCATGCGGCCCGCGAGCATCGCGGTGATCGGCGCATCGTCCGAGGACGGCAAGATCGGCAATTCCGTAATGAAGAACTTGATCAACGGCGGCTATCGCGGACAGATCTATCCCATCCATCCCTCGGCCGCGGAGATTTTGGGCCGCAAGGCCTACAAGAGCGTCAAGGACGTGCCGGGCGAAATCGACGTCGCCGTCTTCGCCATTCCCGCCAAGTTCGTCGCCGGCGTGTTGCGCGAAGTGGGCGATAAGCGGATTCCCGGTGCCGTGCTGATCCCCTCGGGCTTCGCCGAGACCGGCAATGTCGAGGGCCAGAAGGAGATCCAGGCCATCGGCCGAGAATACAACGTGCGGCTGATGGGGCCCAATATTTATGGCTACTACTATACGCCGATGAATGTCTGCGCCACCTTCTGCACGCCCTATGACTACAAGGGCAAGACCGCGCTCTCCTCGCAATCGGGCGGCATCGGCATGGCGATCATCGGCTTCTCGCGCTCGGCGAAGATGGGGGTCTCGGCCATTGTCGGCCTGGGCAACAAATGCGACCTCGACGAGGACGATCTGCTCACCTTCTTCGAGCAGGATGACAATACCGAGGTCATTGCCATGCATTGCGAGGATTTGAAGGACGGCCGCTCCTTCGCCGAGGTGGCGAGCCGCGTCTCCAAGAAGAAGCCGGTCGTCATGCTGAAGGCGGGCAGTACCGCCTTGGGCGCGCGGGCGGCGAGCTCGCACACCGGCGCGCTTGCCGGCAACGACAAGATCTACGACGACGTGCTGCGCCACTGCGGCGTGATCCGGGCGCCCGGCCTCAAGGACTTGCTCGACTACGCCCGCGCGCTGCCCAAGCTCGAGACGCCCAAGGGCGAAAATGCCGTCATCATCACCGGCGCCGGCGGCTCGGGCGTGCTGCTGTCGGATGCCTGCGTCATGAACGGCGTGAACCTCATGCGCATGCCGCCCGATCTCGATCAGGCCTTCCGCAAGTTCATTCCGCCCTTCGGCGCCTCCGGCAATCCCATCGACATCACCGGCGGCGAGCCGCCCACGACCTACAAGAACGCCATCCGCCTCGGCCTCGAGGACCCGCGTATCCATTCGATCATCTTGGGCTACTGGCACACCATCATCACGCCGCCCATGGTCTTCGCCCATCTCGTCGTCGAGGTGGTGGAGGAAATGCGGGCCAAGGGCATCGAAAAGCCCATCGTCGCCTCGCTCGCCGGCGACGTGCAGGTGGAGGAGGCATCGGAGCACCTTTACGACCACGGCATTCCATCCTATCCCTACTCCACCGAGATTCCCGTTGCCGTGCTCGGCGCGAAGTACCGCTGGGCGCGCGGCGCGGGCCTAATCAAATGAAAGCCGGCGAGGATCAGGCGCGACCATGAACATCCACGAATATCAGGCGAAGAGCCTGCTGCAAAAATTCGGCGTCGCCGTCCCCAAGGGCGGCGTCGCTTACACGCCCCAGGAGGCGGCCAGTGTCGCGCACGGCCTAGCCGGGCCGGTCTATGTGGTGAAGGCGCAGATTCACGCGGGCGGCCGCGGCGCGGGGCGTTTCAAGGACGACCCCGCGGGCAAGGGCGGCGTGCGGCTTGCCCGCTCGCCCGAGGATGTCGCCAAGGAAGCGGCGGCGATGCTGGACCACGTGCTCATCACCAAGCAGACCGGCCCCAAGGGGCGCGAGGTGAAGCGCGTCTATGTCGAGGAAGGCTGCGACATCAAGCGCGAGCTCTATCTCGGCATGCTGATCGACCGGCGGACCTCGCGCATCACGGTGATGGGTTCGACCGAAGGCGGCATGGAGATCGAGGAGGTCGCCGCCAAAGCGCCCGAGAAGATCCTGCGCCTCGCCATCGACCCGGCCATGGGCATGCAGAGCTTTCATGCCCGCCGCATGGCCTTCGGCCTCGGGCTCGAAGGCAAGCAGATCCAGGCGGCGAGCAAATTCATGCTCGGCATGTACCGGGCCTTTACCGGACTCGACGCCTCGGTGATCGAGATCAATCCGCTGGTCGTCGCCGGCGCGGGCGAGGTCGTGGCGCTCGACGCCAAGGTCAATTTCGACGACAACGCCCTCTTCCGCCACAAGGATATCGAAGAGATGCGCGACGAGGCGGAGGACGACCCGACCGAGCTCGAAGCCGCCAAGCATGGGCTCAACTATGTCAAGCTCGACGGCAACATCGGCTGCATGGTGAACGGCGCCGGCCTCGCCATGGCGACCATGGACATCATCAAGCTGTGCGGCGGCGAACCCGCGAATTTCCTCGATGTCGGCGGCGGCGCCACCAAGGATCGCGTCACCATCGCGTTCAAGCTCATTCTCTCCGACCCGCATGTCGAGGGCATTCTCGTCAACATCTTCGGCGGCATCATGCGCTGCGACGTCATCGCCGAGGGCATCGTCGCGGCGGCGCGCGAGGTCAGCTTGCAGGTGCCGCTGGTGGTCCGGCTCGAGGGCACCAACGTGCGGCTCGGCAAGAAGATCCTCGCCGAATCGGGCCTGCCCATTCTTTCCGCCGACAATCTCGCAGACGCGGCCGAGAAGGTCGTCCACGCGGTGCGGGAGGCGGCCTGATGGCGATTCTGGTCAATGCCGAGACCAAGGTGATCTGCCAGGGCTTCACCGGCGCCCAGGGCACCTTCCATTCCGAGCAGGCGATCGCCTACGGCACCAAGATGGTCGGCGGCGTCACGCCCGGCAAAGGCGGCGGCAAGCATCTCGACCTGCCGGTCTTCGACACGGTTGCCGAAGCCATGCGCGCCACGCGGGCCGATGCCAGCGCCATCTACGTGCCGCCGCCCTTCGCCGCCGATGCCATTCTCGAGGCGGTCGATGCCGAAGTGCCGCTCGTCGTCTGCATCACCGAAGGCATTCCCGTCCTCGACATGGTCATGGTGAAGCGCGCGCTTGCCGGTGCCAAGACGCGGCTCATTGGCCCCAACTGCCCGGGCATCATCACGCCGGAGCAGTGCAAGATCGGCATCATGCCCGGTCACATCCACACCAAGGGCCATGTCGGCATCGTCTCGCGCTCGGGGACCTTGACCTATGAGGCGGTGGCGCAGACCACGGCGGCCGGCCTCGGGCAATCGACCTGCATCGGCATCGGCGGCGATCCCGTCAACGGCACCAGCTTCATCGACTGCCTCGAACTCTTCCTCGCCGATCCCGAGACGCAGGCGATCATCATGATCGGCGAGATCGGCGGTGCGGCCGAGGAGGACGCGGCGGCCTTCCTGCGCCGCAGCAAGCGCAAGAAGCCGACGGTCGGCTTCATCGCCGGCGCGACCGCGCCGCCCGGCCGCCGCATGGGCCACGCCGGCGCGATCATCTCCGGCGGCACCGGCGGCGCCCGCGACAAGATGGAAGCGCTGCGTAGCGCCGGCATCACCGTCTCCGATTCGCCGGCCGCGCTCGGCAGCACCATGCTGAAGCTGCTCAAGGGATGACCTCTACCGAGTCCGCGCAGCCGCGACGCCACATCCATCCCGGCTCGGGCCGGCGCGGCGGGCGCAATCTGCCGCGCGGGCGGCAGGTCGAGCCGCAGGCGCTGGCCGAAGTGCAGGCGACGCTGGGCGAACGGCCGCGGCAGCGCGATCTCCTCATCGAGTTCCTGCATCTGCTGCAGGACCGCTGGGGCTGCCTGCATGCGCGGCATCTCGCGGCGCTGGCGGAGGAGATGCGGCTTGCGCTGGTCGAGGTCTATGAGGTGGCCTCTTTCTATGCGCATTTCGACATCATCATGGACGGCGAGGAGCCGCCACCGCTACTCACCGTCCGCGTTTGCGACAGCCTGAGCTGCGCCCTCATGGGCGCGGAGACTCTGCTCAGGGCATTACCGGGGCGCCTCGGCCCGGGCGTTCGAATCGTGCGCGCACCCTGCATGGGTGGCTGCCACAACGCGCCGGTGACGGCGCTGGGCCATGCGCTGCACGAGCATGCGACAGTGGACAGCGTCGCGGCCGCGGTGAAGGCCGGCGCGACGCACGCCGATCTGCCGCCTTATCGCGGCTTCGATTCCTACCGCGCCGATGGCGGCTATCGTCTGCTCGAATCGTGCCTTTCCGGCAAGCGCGGGGTCGAGGACATCCTCAAGGCGCTCGAGGATGCGCAGTTGAAGGGCATGGGCGGGGCCGGCTTCCCCACGGGGCGCAAATGGCGCTTCGTGCGCGCCGAGGCGAAGCCCCGGCTGATGGCGGTCAATGCCGATGAGGGCGAGCCCGGCACCTTCAAGGACCGCTATTTCCTCGAGACCGATCCGCACCGCTTCCTCGAGGGCATGCTGATCGGCGCCTGGGCGATCGAGGCGGCAGAGATCTACATCTATCTGCGTGACGAATACCCGCAATGCCGTGCGCTGCTCGAGGCCGAGATCGCCAAGCTCGAGGCGGCGGGCCTCGCGCGCGGGCGGCGCATTCATCTGCGGCGCGGCGCCGGCGCCTATATCTGCGGCGAGGAATCGGCGATGCTCGAAAGCATCGAGGGCAAGCGCGGGCTGCCGCGGCACAAGCCGCCCTATCCGGCGCAGATTGGCCTCTTCGGCCGGCCGACGCTCATCAACAACGTCGAGACCCTCTACTGGGTGCGCGACATCGTCGAGAAGGGTGCCTCATGGTTCGCGGAGCAAGGCCGCCGCGGCCGCAAGGGGCCGCGCAGCTTCTCGGTCTCGGGCCGCGTCAAGGAGCCCGGCGTCAAGATCGCGCCCGCCGGCATCACCGCGCGCGAGCTCATCGACGAGTATTGCGGCGGCATGGAAGCGGGCCAAATTTTCAAGGGCTATCTGCCGGGCGGCGCGTCGGGCGGCATCCTGCCGGCCGCGCTTGCCGATTTGCCGCTCGATTTCGGCACGCTCGAAGCTCACGGCTGCCTCATCGGCTCGGCGGCGGTCGTCGTGCTCTCCGACCACGACGACATGAAGGAGGTCGCGCTCAATCTCCTGCGCTTCTTCGAGGATGAGAGCTGCGGCCAATGCACGCCCTGCCGCGTCGGCACCGAGAAGGCGGTCGCGCTGCTGAGCGCGCCGCGCTGGGATGCGCCGCTCATCGAGGAGCTGGCGCGGGTGATGACCGACGCCTCGATCTGCGGCCTGGGTCAGGCGGCGATGAACCCGGTCAAGATGGTGCTAAAGTATTTCCCGGAGGATGTGTCATGAGCGATGGCTCCGGCACCGCTCAGCAGGGCGTTCGCTTTCTCCTCGACGGCAACGAGATCGAGGCGCTTGCCGGCGAGACGATCTGGCAGGCGGCCGCGCGCGCCGGGATCGAAATCCCGCATCTCTGTTACACGCCGGCGCCGGGCTATCGGCCCGACGGCAATTGCCGCGCCTGCATGGTCGAGATCGAGGGCGAGCGCGTGCTCGCCGCCTCCTGCATCCGCAAGCCCATAGCGGGTATGAAGGTCCACGCCGCGAGCGAGCGGGCGCGCTTCTCGCGCAAGCTGGTGTTCGAGCTGCTAGTCGCCGACCAGCCGGCGCGTGCCATGGCGCATGCGCCGCAATCGCTCTTCTGGGGCTGGGCCGACAAGGTCGGCGTCGCGGCGAGCCGCTTTACCAAGCGCGATCATGAGCCCGCGCCCGACCGCAGCCATCCCGCGATGGCCGTCCATCTCGACGCCTGCATCGAATGCACGCTCTGCATCCGCGCCTGCCGCGAGGTGCAAGTCAACGACGTCATCGGCATGGCCGCGCGCGGCCCGCGGGAGAAGATCGTCTTCGACTTCGACGACCCCATGGGCGCGAGCACCTGCGTTGCCTGCGGCGAATGCGTGCAGGCCTGCCCGACCGGCGCGCTCATGCCCGCCACCGTCCTCGACGCCAAGGGCGCCTTCGCCAAGGCGCATGACCGCGAGGTCGAGAGCGTCTGCCCCTATTGCGGCGTCGGCTGCCAGATCACCTACAAAATCAGGGACGACGAGATTCTCTATGTCGACGGCAAGGCGGGCCCGGCGAATCTCAACCGGCTCTGCGTCAAGGGCCGCTTCGGCTTCGACTACATCCGCCATCCGCATCGGCTGACGAAGCCCATGGTGCGAAAGCCCGGCGTCCTCAAGGATGCGAGCCTCGATATTGACCCGGCCAATCCCTGGACGCATTTCCGCGAGGCGAGTTGGGAGGAGGCGCTCGATCTGGCGGCGGCGGGGTTGCGGCGCATTCGCGACCAGCACGGCGGCAAGGGGCTGGCCGGCTTTGGCTCGGCCAAGGGCTCGAACGAGGAGGCCTATCTCTTTCAGAAGCTGGTGCGCACCGGCTTCGGCACCAACAATGTCGATCACTGCACGCGGCTCTGCCACGCCTCATCGGTGGCGGCGCTGATGGAGGGCATCGGCTCGGCCGCGGTGACCGCGCCCTTCACCGCCGCCAAGGATGCGGATGTCATCATCGTCATCGGCGCCAATCCGACCGAGAACCATCCGGTGGCCGCGACCTTCTTCAAGAACGCGGCGAAGCGCGGCGCCACCTTGATCGTCATGGACCCTCGCGGCCAGGCGCTGAAGCGGCACGCCACGCACATGCTCCAGTTCAAGCCCGGCCGCGACGTGGCAATGCTGAGCGCGCTGCTCAACGTCATCATCGCCGAGAATTTGACCGACAAGCAGTACGTCCAGGCGCATACCGAGGATTTCGCCAAGCTCAAGGACAGCGTCAAGGATCGCACGCCCGAGGCGATGGCGGAGGTCTGCGGCATCGACGCCGCGACGCTGCGCACCGTGGCGCGGAAATACGCGCGCGCCGAGGCCGCGATCATCTTCTGGGGCATGGGCATCTCGCAGCACGTCCACGGCACCGACAATGCGCGCTGCCTCATCGCGCTCGCGCTCATCACCGGCCAGGTCGGCCGCCCCGGCACCGGGCTTCATCCCCTGCGCGGCCAGAACAACGTGCAGGGCGCCTCGGATGTCGGCCTCATTCCAATGTTTTATCCCGACTATCAGTCGGTCGCCGACGACAAGACGCGGGAATTCTACGAGCAGCTCTGGGGCATGGCGCTCGACCGCAAGCGCGGCTTGACCGTGGTCGAGATCATGACCGCGATCCACGACGGCGAGATCCGCGGCATGTACATCATGGGCGAGAATCCCGCGATGTCCGACCCCGACGTGCAGCATGCGCGCGAGGCGCTCGCCAAGCTCGAGCATCTCGTCGTCCAGGACCTCTTCCTGACCGAGACCGCCTATCACGCCGATGTCGTGCTGCCCGCCTCGGCCTGGCCCGAGAAGACCGGGACCGTCACCAACACCAACCGCCAGGTGCAGCTGGGCCGGAAGGCGTTGCCACTGCCCGGTGCGGCGCGCGAGGATTTGTGGATCATCCAAGAGATCGCGCGGCGCCTCGGCCTCGACTGGCGCTACGCCCATCCCAAGGACGTCTTCGCCGAGATGAAGCAGGCGATGCCGTCGCTCGACAACATCGCCTGGGAGCGGCTCGAGCGCGAGAGCTCGGTGACCTATCCCTGCGCCGCCGAGGACGAGCCGGGGCAGGACATCGTCTTCGCCGACGGCTTCCCCACGCAATCGAAGCGCGGGCGACTCGTGCCGGTGGAAATCCTGCCGCCGGCCGAGGAACCCGATGCGCATTACCCCATGGTGCTCACCACCGGACGCCAGCTCGAGCATTGGCATACCGGCGCGATGACGCGGCGGGCGAGCGTGCTCGACGCCCTCGAGCCCGAAGCGGTGGCGAATTTGGCGCCCGCCGATCTGCGGCGCCTCGGCGTCACGCCAGGCGGCACGATTCGCGTCACGACGCGGCGCGGCGCCATCGAGCTGAAGGCGCGCGCCGACGGAGCGGTGCCGGCGGGGATGGTGTTCATTCCCTTCTGCTACGCCGAGGCGGCGGCGAACCTCCTCACCAACCCGCAGCTCGACCCCTTCGGCAAGATCCCCGAGTTCAAATACTGTGCTGCGCGCGTCGAGCCGGCCTGAGACGGGAGCGGACGCTATTCGGCAGGGTGCGCCATAGGGTGCTGTGCCGACGTCGCCATCTGCCGGGTGCGCAGCGGCCGCAGCACCAGGAGAGCCAGCGCCACGACGATGAAGTTCATCACCGCGGTGACGACGAACACCATGTGCCAGCTTCCGGTCGCCGCCTGGATCACGTTGGCGAGTGGAACGAGGAAGGCCGAGGCGCCCTTTGCCGTGTAGAGGAAGCTCAAATTGGTGGTCGCGTATTTCGGGCCGAAGCTGTCGGTGCAAGTGGAGGGGAAGAGGCTGAAGATTTCGCCCCAGGTCAGGAAGATGAGCCCGGCGAAGATGACGAAGGCCCAGGGCGCAGTGCCGAGCGCGCCGAGCAACCAATAGCTGACCCCGCCCAGGCCGAAGGCGATCGCCATGGTGTTTTCGCGGCCGATGTGATCGGAGATCCAGCCGAAGAGCGGGCGCGCCGCCCCGTTTGCCACGTTGTCGACGAGGAGCGCTATGGTCAAGGTCGTGCCGCCCAGGAGCAGCACTTGATCCGCCACCTTGAAGTCGCGGGCGATCAGCGCAATTTGCGCCGTCGCCATGAGGCCGCTGGCGGAGACCAGGACGAACATCACGTAGAGGACCCAGAACACCGGGGTCTGCAACATCTCCTGCGGCGTGAAGCTCTGCGCCGATTGCGCCACCTTGACCGTTGCCAATTTCGGCAACTCGCCCGGCGCGGGCGCCCGCATCAGCCACGCCACAACGAAGACGATGGCGCCTTGGACCAGCCCGAACCAGAAGAACGCGGCTTGATAGCCCGCGCCCGCAATCACTTCGCGGATCGGAATGACGGTCAGTGCCGCGCCCGCGCCGAAGCCGGCCGCGGTGAGGCCGACCGCGAGACCGCGCCGGTCCGGGAACCATTTCACCGCGTTCCCGACGCAAGTCGCGTAAACCGCGCCCGCGCCGACGCCGGAAATGACCGCGCCCAGATACAGCATCCCGAGGCTGTCCGCCTGCGAATTGATGATCCAGGCGATCGCGATCAGAATGCCGCCGATGGAGACAACCAGCTTTGGCCCGTGCTTCGGGCCGATATAGTCGACGATCCAGCCTTCGATCGGGGTGAGCCAGGTCTCGAGCGCGACGAACAGGCTGAAGGCCAGCTGGATGTCGGCCACCGGCCAGCCATGCGCCTTGTTCATGGGACCGACGAACAGCGTCCAGCCATATTGAAGATTGGCTATCATCACCATGCAGACGATGCCGATGATGAGTTGCAGCCAACGGTTGGGGGCTGTCGCTGCGGCCGCAAAGCCTGACGGCGAAGACCTGCTCATAGACATTTCGCTCCCACGCTATCCCGAGGCGGCGCGAAGCAGATCCCGCATCGCCCCTTGGTTAACACCCATCGGTTGCATTCCAATGGGTTATTGCTGGGTCTAGACTAACCTTCGCAGGCAAAACGGGCAATTGCTAAGCGCATAATCCGTCCACGCCTTGACCCGGAGGAGTGCCGTCCGCCATGGAACCGATGGCCTCGCGAGCTTTCTACGACGCCGGATCCGGAATCGCGCTTGCGCATGTCCGCCATCGCTTCCGCCCCTTTACCGTGGCGGCACTGGCCGCGGTGCTGGCGCTGGTCGCGACAGCGCCGGCGGTGCGGGGCGCGGAGACCTCCGCGCCGACCATCGTCAGTCTCACCGAGCGCGCCGAGCGGCGCTTGCCGCGTGACCTTCTCGCCGCCGATCTCGCGGTGACGGCGAGCAGCAGCGATCCGCGCAAGCTCCAGGACGAAATCAACCGCCGCATGACTGCGGCGTTGGCGCGGGCGCGGAGCGTCCCGAACGTCACCCTGTCCACGACCGGCTACACGCTCAACGAAGTGCATCCGGAACACGCGCCGTCCCACTGGGAGGGCCGTCAGGCCCTGCATCTCGAAAGCAAGGATCAGGCGGCGCTGCTGGCTCTCGTGGGCGGATTGCAGACGGACGGGCTCACAATCGCACGCCTTTCGGCCGGCGTCTCGCCCGCGGCGGAACGCGCGGCCGAAGATGAATTGACTGCCGAGGCGCTCAAGCTCGTTGCCGCGCGCGCCGAGCATATCGCCGTTGCACTGGACATGCGGGTCGCGGGCTATCGCAGCTTGCATATCGGCAACGCCGCGGTCCCGCCGGCGCCAATGCGCGCGTTCCTCGGGGCCGCGCCGGCGCCGGCCGCGGTCGCCGCGCCGGTGGCCGAGCCAGGCGAGGCGACGGTCTCGCTCTCCGTCGAAGCCGAGATCGAGCTCGTGCCGCGGCAGTAGGCCGTCGCGGCCGCTTTCGCCCTGCCGCTTGCCGCAGGCGGCGCCCGCCGCCACACTCGCCGCAATCGACACTGCGGCGGAGGAAGGCGATGCCCTATGTCGCGGCCGATGACGGCGTCCGGCTTTATTACGAGGAGACGGGTTCGGGCGAGCCGGTGCTCTTCATCCATGAGTTCGCCGGCGATCATCGCAGCTGGGAGCCGCAGCTCCGCTATTTCGCGCGCTTCTATCGCGCGATTGCCTACAATGCGCGCGGCTATCCGCCGTCGGACGTGCCGGCCGAGGTCGAGCGCTACGGGCAGGCGCGGGCGACCGATGACGCTGCAGCGGTGCTGCGTGGGCTCGGCATCGCGCAGGCGCATGTCGTCGGTCTGTCGATGGGCGGCTTCGCCACCCTTCATTTCGGCTTTCGCCACCCGGCAATGGCGCGCTCGCTGGTGATTGCCGGCTGCGGCTACGGCGCGGCGCCGCAGGAACGCGCCGCCTTCCAGGCCGAATACGAGGCAATGGCGCGGCGCATCGAGGCCGACGGCATGGCCGAGGTGGCCAAGACTTATGCCGTCGCGCCCGCGCGCGTGCAGCTCCAGAACAAGGACCCGCGCGGCTGGCAGGAATTCGCCGACCGGCTCGCGCAGCATTCCACGCCCGGTTCCGCCGCGACGCTGCGCGGGGTGCAGATCCGGCGGCCCTCGCTGTGGGACTTGCGGCAAGAGATGCGGCTTCTCGCGGTGCCGACGCTCATCGTCACCGGCGATGAGGATGAATCCTGCCTCGAGCCGGCGCTGCTCATGAAGCGCAACATTCGCACCGCCGGCCTGGCCGTGCTGCCGAAATCCGGCCATGTCGTCAATCTCGAAGAGCCCGACCTCTTCAACCGCATGCTGCTCGATTTCTTCCATGCCGTCGAGCACGGGCGCTGGCGGCCGCGCGATCCCCGCGCGCGCGGCGCGCGAGCGGCCGATGAGGAAACTGTTGATTCACGCGCGCGGCAATGAGATTCTCCGTGCGGCCGCGGCGAACGCCTCGTTCGTCAGAGGGGCTCGGGAACCGGCGAGTTGCGCTTCCAAGGGGACGCGCCGACTAGGAACAAGGAGGGGACGATATATGAGCAAGCAGCTTCTCGTGGACGTATTGCGGAAATCGGGGATGACCTCGGCGAGCGCCAATGACGCGATCGATGCGATCACCCAGGCGATCGGGCGCGAGCTCAAAAAGAACGCGAAGTTCAGCCTCCCCGGCTTCGGCTCGTTCAACGTCAGCAAGCGTGCCGCCCGCATGGGCCGCAATCCCAGGACCGGCGAGGCGATCAAGATCAAGGCGAGCAAGGGCGTGCGCTTCAAGGCCGGGGCCCGGCTCAAGGGGACGATCTAAGGCGCCGGCGCGGCGGCGGCGCTCGGACAGGCCCGCCGCAGCGTTGCCTGGCGCGCCCGGCGCGGCGGCGAAGGGGTGTCGGTTAGGCTAACATGAGCTTCACCCAGCGCCAGTTCCGCGACGCCTTGGGCCATTTCGCGACCGGCATCGCCGTGGTGACGGCGGCGGCAGAGGACGGCACCGTCGCCGGCCTGACCGTCAATTCCTTCACCTCGGTCTCGCTCGACCCGCCACTCCTGCTCGTCTGCCTGGCGCGCACCATCACGAGCTTCGCCATCTTCGAGCGGGCGCGGCATATCGCGATCAGCCTGCTGCGCGAGGATCAGCGCCATGTCTCGGCCGCGTTCGCGACGAGCGGCGACGCGAAATGGCAGGGCCAGCAGCACCGCCTGGGCGCCGTCGCCTGCCCCATCATCCATCCCAACCTCGCCGCCTTCGAATGCGAGGTCGATACGCGCCATGATGCCGGCGATCACATGCTGCTGATCGGGCGGGTGATTCGGGTCGAGACCGCCGAATCAGGCGACCCGCGCCCTCTGCTCTACTACCGCGGCCGGTACCGCGAACTCTCCGACGACCACATCGAGATCGCTCCCTTCCGCCTCGAAGGCTGGTGAGCCCTCACCGCTTGTCCCATGGCGGGATCGGGTAGCGCGGCTTGTTGACGAACTGGTCGGTGAAGATCGGCACGACCTTGCCGTCCTGGATCTGGATGACGATTTGCGGCAAGTCGATCTGGCCATTCGCGGCGAAGCGGATGCGGCCATAGAGGCTGCCGAAATCGACCCGAGCGATGGCGTCGCGCACCGTCTTGGGATCGAGCGTGCCCGCCGCCGCAATAGCCTTGGCGAAGACCTCGACATCGGCGGCGGCGGAGGCGGCGTGGTAGTCGGGATCGTAGCCGTATTTCTGCTTATAGAGTTCATTGAACTGCACGGCGTCGCCGAACCACTCGTCCTTGAGCGCGGCATCGGGCCACCACGAGGTCATGCCGAAGGCGTATTCCGCGTCCTTGCCCAACGCCTGGCGGAAATCCGCGGTCGGCACGCCGACGGTGAAGCTGCTGAAATACTTGGGCGAGACGTTGAGGCTCTTCGACTGGCGGATGGCGTCGAGCGCCTCGGAAGCGAGCCCGCCCCACAGCAAAGCATCAGGGGCCGTCGTCTTGATCAGCGAGAGGATCGAGGAGAAATCCGAGCTCTTGATCGCATATTGCTGGTCGATCACCGCGCGCAGCCCGGCCGTCTTCAGCAGCTCGCGCGTCCCCTTGGCGAGTGCGACGTCGAAGGCGTCATCGGCGGAAATGAGCGCCACCGTTTGCACGCGGGGCTCGAGCTGGGCGAGCATGGCGAGCGTGCTGCGGAAATAGTTCTCCGCCTCGGGCAGCGTGCCGAAGACATATTTGTAGCCGCGCGAGAAGATCTGACCCGAAGCGCCACCGCCCTGCACCATCGGAATCTCGTATTTTTCCGACATCGCGCTGTCGCTGATCGCGTCCTGGCTCGAATAGGGCCCCAGCAGGAATGTCACCTTGTCGCGGGTGATGAGCTGGCCGTAGAGCTGGACGCCCAGATTGGTGTCCGACTGGTTGTCGAGGATCTTGACGGCGAATTTATATGTCTTGCCGCCGACGGTGATGCCGCCTTTCTCATTGATGCGGTCGACCGCGAGCTGATAGGCGTCGCGATAATAGCGGCCGGTGTTCGCGTCCTTGCCGCTGAGCTGCACCGCAGTGCCCAAGGTTATGGTGTCGGTCTGGGCGAGGGCTGGGGCGGCAGCAAACGCCGCAAGCGCGAGCCCGGCAAGCAATTTCCTTTTCATGCCTATCCTCCCGCGATGAACGCGGCGCCGATGATGGGCCGAAGCAGGAAAGGGATCAAGCGCAGTCAGGCCGCTGGGCCCGGTTTTCGCCCACCCGCGGAACTTCCTTCATCGCTTCACCATCGCCCGCGGCCCGCGTGACATGCTATGCCGGGACGGCGCGGACGGCGCAGGTTCCGCGTCTTGGGAGATGCCCCTTTGATTGCGGTGACCAAGACGATTGCCCTGAGCGAGGACGAGATCGATGAGCGCTTCATCCGGTCCAGCGGTCCCGGTGGACAGAACGTCAACAAGGTGGCGACGGCCGTGCAGCTCCGCTTCGCCATCGACGCCTCGCCCGCGCTCGACGAGGCAGTGCGGCAGCGCCTCAAGGCATTGGCCGGCCGGCGGGTGACGCGCGCGGGAGTCCTGGTCATCACCTGCGACAGCTACCGCACGCAGGAGCGCAACCGCGGCGCCGCGCTCGCGCGTCTCGTCGATATGATCCGGCGCGCTTCCGTCGCGCCCAAGCCGCGCCGCCCGACCCGTCCCTCGGCCGCCGCGCGCGAGCGCCGCCTCGCCGAAAAGCGCGCGCGCAGCGGCGTTAAGCGGCGCCGCGCCGCAAGCGGCGAAGAGCGGGAATAGCGCCGTCTCAGCGCCGGCGGCTCTTCTCGCGCTCCTTGGGCTTGTCCGCCGCCAAGGCGCTGCCCGGCGCGCCAAAGCCGGCTTCGTGCTGCTGCTCGTCGATGTGGCGCAGAAAGGCCGCTTTGATCGCGCCTTCGGCTGTCGCGGCTTCGCTCGCCAATGCGGCCGAAGACCTCCGTCTGCTGCTGCTGCTGACCTCGCGCATTGCAACCTCCCGAATTGTGCGCCGCAGGATGAGAAGATAAAGAGATAAGCGAAGCCATGGCGCGGCGCAACCGGCGGATGGCGGCGCGGGAGATGGCATCCGCCGGGGTCGCGGCGGCCGGCGGCGATGGTGTATCGTTGCGCCGCGGGGCTTGCCCCAACCGGCGGCCAAGGGAGTGCGTCATGTCCGAGTCGAGCGATTGGGAGATCCCGCCCCAGGCCCAGCCCAAGCCGGCGGACTGGCCCTTCGATCTCGACCGCGCGCTCTCGGCGGTGCTCGGCCTGCGCGCCACCGTCCCGGCCGATGCCTATACCGCCGGCACGCTCGGCACCGAGCGCGCCGGGAACGGCGTGCTCATCCGCGAGGACGGCGTAGTGCTGACCATCGGCTATCTCATCACCGAGGCGGATTCGGTTTGGCTCAATACCAATGACGGGCGCGCCGTCCCGGGACACGTCATGGCCTATGACCAGGAGACTGGCTTCGGCCTGGTGCAGGCGCTGGCGCGGCTCAAGCTGCCGCCGCTGCCCTTGGGCCGCTCGGCCAGCGCCCAGCCGGGCGACCGCGTCATCGTCGCCGGCGCCGGCGGGCGGCCACATGCCCTCAACGCGCGGATCGCGGCCAAGCAGGAATTCGCCGGCTATTGGGAATACCTCCTGGACGAGGCGATCTTCACCGTGCCCGCCCATCCCAATTGGGGCGGCACCGCGGTGATCGACGGCGAGGGCGCGCTGATCGCATTGGGCTCGCTGCATCTCCAGCAGGGCGGCGAGGGCAATGAGCGCGACCACCTGAACATGACGGTGCCGATCGATCTGCTGCCGCCGATACTCGACGATCTCCTGACCCTGGGCCGGCCCAATCATCCGCCGCGGCCCTGGCTCGGACTTTACGCCACCGAGATCGACGACAAGGTCGTGGTGGCCGGCCTGGCGAGCGGCGCGCCGGCGCGGCGCGCCGGGCTCAAGACCGGCGACATCGTGCTTGCCGTAGCCGGCGAGGAGATCGCGGATTTGGCCTCGCTCTACCGCAAGGTCTGGCGCCGCGGCGCCGCCGGCGTCGAGGTTCCCATGGTGGTGTTCCGCGGCGGAAGGACGCTCGACCTCGAGGTGCGCTCGGCCGACCGCACCCAGTTCCTGAAATCACCGAGCCTGCATTAGGCGGCAGGCATCGCCGGCGTTCAGTCGGGGGTAAGCCGGCGGGCGGCCTTGCGGACTGCCACGAGCAGCCGTTCCGCGGCAGGGCTGAAGCGCGCGCCTCGCCGGAAGAGCACGACGGCTTTAGCGTGCCATGCGAAGCCGCGCACAGGGAGCATCCGCAGCAGACCGGACCGAAGCTCGTCGCGCCACGCGAGCTCAGGCTGGACCGATAGGAACAGACCCTCGCAAAGCAGCTGGCGCTTCAGCGTGGGAGCATTGACTTCGAGCGCCACCGACGGCGCCGGAAGGCCGAATCTCAGGAAAGCGGCGTTCAAACTTTCTCGCGTCGGACCCGGCGCCTTCGGAAGCAGCCACGGACCAGGCCAGATGTCCTGGGCACGCGGTCGATCCAATGACGCAATGGGATTAGTTCTGGAAGCGACAATCCCATACGGAAGTCTTAGTGCAAGGACTTCGCACGTCAAATCCGGATGAGGAAGTGTTCCCGGCAGAAGCATGAGCGCGTATTCGATATCGCCGGTCATCACTGCCTCAAAAAGTCTTGGGGCAAATGCCTCCGTGAGCGAAATCTCGACGAGGGGGTGATCCTGCATGAAGCGCGTCAGGACGCTCGGCAAAACCTTCCATGAGAAGGTTGGCGAGGCGCCGATGACGACTCGACCACGCCTTGCGCCGAGAATCTCGTCGAGTTCCCGCTCGCTGCGCTCCGTTTCGGCAATGATGATCCGGGCGCGAACTTCAAGGGCTTTGCCCAGGGCCGTCAGCGCCATGCCCCGCTTCGACCGCTCGAACAGCAGCCCTTTCGTGGAACGCTCCAGCCCTTGGATGCTCCGGCTGAGCGCTGGCTGGGACAGGCTCAGCGCTCGCGCGCCGTCGCCGAGCGAGCCATGGTCGATGACGGCAAGAAAATGTCGGAGCTGCCGCAATTCCATCGGCACTACCTCATCGCCGCGCCGAACCGCACGCAAGATGCCGAAAGACAAAACTTTCCGGCGCGGCAGCTTTATAGACCAAAATTGCCGAGATGTCTTACCCGACGGCGGGGTCTATCCATCTCATCAGCGGTAAATCTTCAATTCGTGATCTCGCGACTCGGCGCATCGGGGCCTGCGTACCGCTTGAGACGGGTTGTCATTCAATTTGCACTTCGCATCACGTCATGTATTTTAGACAAGGATACATGATCGCATGCGCAACCTAGAGGCGGGCACTCTCCCCGTCACGCCGCGCTTGGCCGTCACGGCCTCGCTCAAAATCGGATAAGATGCTGCATAATATACTAGAACCTTGGTCATGACAGGCCAAAATCGCGCGTCATCAGGGGAATTCCGATCAAATTACGTTTCGTATGATGTCATGCGTGTTCTCAATAGGTACATTCATCCATGCACTTGTTCGGTGATCTCCTAAACTTCGCGAATTCTAGGGCGTTATCCGATCAAATGCGCTCACACCGTTTGCGTGATCGCCGGGCTCGACCCGCCAATCCAGGGGACGACCCGTCCGGGTCAAGCCCGCGGGTGACGACAGGGGAGCGCGATTTGCCCTAATCGGAGCAGGCTCTAAATAAGGAATGGATCGATGCGCGAGGTTGACGCGACGCGAGCGGAACTCGAACGTCGGCGCACCGGATGGCAAATCCTGGAGCTGACGAGTGAAGCCGTGGTTCTCGCTAACCGCATTGGAGATCGGTTGGTGGCATCGCTGGCGGGGGGCGCCGCTTACGCGGCAGCCGACCGGCCTGGGATGCCGCACGCTCTGGTTGACCACATGCAGATGGCAATTGCGGCCTGCGGCAAGTGAAACGTGCGCCTTGTCAAGAAAGCGGGGGAATAGCCCCTCGCGACTTTAGGCGTCCGCCCTCATCGCCGCGCCGAGCTCCAGACCGGCGACATCGTGCTCGCCATCGCCGGCGGGGAGATCGCCGACCTGGCCTCGCTCTACCGCAAGGTCTGGCGCCGCGGCGCCGCCGGCGTCGGGGTTCCCATGGTGGTCTTCCGCGACGGCAGGACGCTCGACCTCGAGGTGCGCTCGGCCGACCGCGCCCAATTCCTGAAAGCGCCGCGCCTGCATTACGCGGCTAGCACGCGCGCTGGCGATCAGTCGGAGGCAAGCTGACGAGCGGCCTTGCGGACATTCATGAGCAGCCGTTCCGCGGCGGGCGTGAAGCGCGCGCCTCGCCGGAAGAGCACGCCGGCTCTAGCATGCCACGCGAAGCCGGGCACGGGGAGCATCCTCAGCGAACCGGACCGAAGCGCGTCGCGCCACGCGATCTCAAGCTGGACCGACAGGAACGAACCCTCGCTAAGCAGCTGGAGCAACATCGTGCGAGCATTGACTTCGATCGCCACCGGCGGCGCCGGAAGGCCGGATCTCAGGAACGCGGTGTTCAATGTATCGCGCACCTGGTCCGGCGCCGCCTGAAGCAGCCACGGACCAGGCCAGATGTCTTTGGCACGCGGTCGATCCAATGATGCAGCGGGGTTATTTCTGGAAGCGATAACCCCATACGGAACTCTTGGTACAAGGATTTCGACCGCCAGATCCGGATGAGGAGGGATTCTTGGCAGAAGCATTAGCGCATATTCGATTTCGCCGCTCGCCACTGCCTGAAAGAGTACCGAGCTATATGCTTCCCTGATCGAAATCTCGACGAGGGGGTGATCCTGCATGAAGCGCGTCAGGATGCTCGGCAAAACCGTCCATGCGAAGCTTGGTGCGGCGCCGATGGCGACTTGACCGCGCCTTGCCCCAATAATCTCGTCGAGTTCCCGCTCACTGCGCTCCG
>DATNIY010000109.1:0-3609 GCA_035604195.1 Allostellaceae bacterium | reverse complement strand
CCGCCGCCGCATCCTCGCCGCCGAGCATGAGCATGCCCGCGCGGCTCAGGCGCTGGAACTCCGAGGATGCGATCGAGGGCGAGCCGCGGCGGAAGCGGAGCTGGTTCAACCGCGTGCCCTGGCGCACGACGATCGAAAAGGTGCGCGGCGCGATCTCGACGAAGAGCGGGCCGTCATAGCCGCGCTCGACCCGGTCGAAGGCCTGGCCGTGATTGGTGATGAGGCGCGTGAGCACGTCGAGCCGGCCCGTCGAGCTCTTGGGATTGGCGAAGCCGGTGACGCCGCTGCTGGCGGGCAGGCGCAGCGCCTCGGCGAGCTGCACGACATAGACGCAGCCGCGCTCCAACACCGCGCCTTGGCTCAAGTCGATGGGATAGCCGTCGAGCTCCTTGACCTTGTCCATCACGCTCGTCTGCGGCCCCGGCAAAAAACTCGCGCGGATGCGGTAGGCGATGGATCCTAAGCGCAGATCGATGCTCGCGGGCTGCAACTGCTCCGGCACGATCTCGGTGCTGCCGAGGATGTAGCGCTCGCGCAGCATCGCCTTGATCTGCTGATAGGGCAGAATGCCGGTATTCGCCTCGCGCGGGTTGAGCACGCTATCCGTCTCGCGCGCCGGCCGGCTCGCGGCGGCGCCTTGCGCATCCTGCGGGAACAAGCTCATGAAGGGCTCGGGCACGGCTTCTCTCGGATCACGGGAGCTGCGGATTTGAACCAGGAAGGCGCCGGGCGATCAAGCAATTAACCATCCCCATCGGGGCCAGGGAAATGCGCCGCCTTATCCTCAGCCGCGCCGCGGCCAAGGCCTTCCGCGCGCGCTGAAACTAGGCTTTTCCCCGGCTTTCACAAGGCCCGGATAAGTTCCGTCCCCAGCCGCCCTCACGCCGCGCCGTAGCGGATCGCCACCACCTCGATCGCCTCGATGCCCGCCGGCGTGCGCAGCGCCACCGTGTCGCCCTCACGCGCCTTCATCAGCGCCTTGGCGATGGGCGAGATCCAGCTCACCTGGCCGCGCTCCAAATCGGCCTCGTCGATGCCGACGATGGTGATGGTGTGCTCGTCGCCCCCCTCGCGCGCATAGGTGACGGTGGCGCCGAAGAACACCTGGTCGCGGTTCCTCTGCGCGGCGGGATCGACCACCGAGGCGGCCTCCAGGCGCTTGGTCAGGAACCGGATGCGCCGGTCGATCTCGCGCAGCCGGCGCTTGCCGTAGATGTAATCGCCGTTCTCCGAGCGGTCGCCATTGCCGGCGGCCCAGGCGACGGTCTCGACCACCTGCGGCCGCTCGATGCGCGCCAATTGCCGCAGCTCCTCCTGCATCCGCGCGAAGCCGATGGGCGTCATGTAGTTCTTGACGCCCGCCGGCAGCGCGCCCTCGTCCTCCGGCAGCGCGTCCTCGGCCTCGGTCTCTTTGGTAAAGGCCTTGCTCATGGCGGCGATGATGGCGTGTTGCCGAGCGCGTCGGCAAGGCTGATCGTGCCGCTGCCGCGCGGCGCGGGCTTGGGCTGGCTCGCATCGGGCGCCCAGGCGGTCAAGGTGATGAGTTCGAAGCGCGCGGGGATGCGGCCGTCGGGACCCGCGAAGAGCGCGCGATAGAGTGCCGCGGCGCGGGCCATTGTGGCGCGGCGGGTGAAGGCGCGCCGCCGCTCGGCGACGGCATTGCTCTCGCCCATCGCGCGCAGCTCCCGCATCAGCGCGAGCGCGTCGGGATAAGTCGCCTCGATCACATCGCCGTCGACGACGGGAAGCGCGAAGCCCGCGCGCTGCAAGAGGCCGCCCAAATCCTTCAATTCGGCGAAGGGCGAGACGCGCGGGCCGGCGCCGCCTTCCTCGGCAAGCTCCGCCTCCATCAGCGCGCGGCGCAGCTCGCCGAGCGTCTCGCCGCCCAACAAGGTCGCGAGCAGCAAGCCATCCGGGCGCAACATGTGGCGCAACTGCAAAAGCGCGCCCGGCAGATCGTTCGTCCAATGCAGCGCCAAATTGCTCACGATCAGATCGAAGGAATTGGGCGCAAAGGGCAGCGCCTCGGCCTCGGCGACCAAATGCGGCGGCGGCGCCAGCCGCGCGAACGCGAGGGCCGCATCGGCCGCGACCAGAAATTCGATGCCGCCGCGGCCCTGGAGCGCGCGCGCCATCACCCCGTCGCGGCAGCCCAGATCGAGGGCGCGGGGAAAGCGCCGGCGGATATCGTCGAGCCGCCCCGCCAGCCGTTCGGCCGCTTCGACGAAAAGAAAATCGGCGCCCGTCCGCCCCGCCGCGCGCGCGCGATGGCGGCGATGGGCGCGCAGATCGAACACCGCGAGATTGGTCATGGCGGCACTATGGCGTGCCGCGATGCCGGCGGCTACGCCTTGGCGCTGGGGCGGGCGCTGACGCGGTCGTACCAGCGCTGGAGATGCGACAAGCTCTCCGCCGGCTTCAATTTGGGCCAGCGCGCGAAATCGATCGTCACCAGCGCGGTGATGTCGGCGATGGAGTAGCCGGGGCCGGCGACGAATTCGCTCGTCGCCAGCCGCGCATCGAGCCGCTCGAAGAAATGCATCACGCGCTCGCGCCCGCGTTCGGCCAAGGCGAGGATCTGCTCGTAATCGACCGGGCCGGGCAGCGCGCGGCCCTTGAAGCCGGGCGTGCTGTTGCGGAACGCCTCCATCACCGCATAGAAGCCATCGCGGTCGCACCAACCTTGTCCCGCCTCGATAAGCGCCTTCTCTTCCGCGCCGCTGCCCATCAGCGGCGGCGCCGGCTGCACCTCCTCGAAATAGCGGCAGATGCCCAAGATGTCGGCGATGCGCGTGCCGTCGTCGAGCTCCAGCACCGGAACCGTCAAATCCGGATTGACGGCGCGGAAGGCGTCGCCGAGCTGCTCGCGATTGCGCAAATCGATTTGCACCGTGGGTACGGTGATCCCCTTCTCCGCGAGAAAAATCCGCACCCGCCGCGGGCTCGGCGCGATGGTGCAATCGTAGAACTTCATGGCGAGACTCCTCGCGGTTGGAACGGACATCGAAGATGCCAGGCTTTCGCGCCGATGTCTTCCCCCTTCCCGGTTGACAACCCGCACGACGCCGCGGAGCATCATCGCATGCTCACCCTCGCGCAGGCCTCGGCTCTGCGGCGCCTCGTCGGCGCGGCGCTCGATCTGCTGTTGCCGCCGCGCTGCCTGCGCTGCGGCGTTGCGGTCGGCGCGGCGGGGGCGTTGTGCGCGCAATGCTGGCGCAGCATCACCTTCCTCGGCGAGCCCTGCTGCGCCTGTTGCGGGCTGCCCTTCGATTACGAGCTGGGACCGCAATCGCTGTGCGGCGGCTGCGCGCGCGAGCACCCCACCTTCGCCCGGGCGCGGGCGGCCTTGCGCTATGACGAGGAAAGCCGGCGGCTCATCCTCGCCTTCAAGCATGGCGACCGGCTGCATCTGGCGCCGGCCTTCGGCGCCTGGATGCGCCGCGCCGGGGCGAGGCTTCTGGCCGAGGCCGATGTGTTGATCCCGGTGCCGCTGCATTGGACCCGGCTCTTCGCCCGGCGCTACAACCAGGCGGCGGTGCTGGCGCATGCGCTGGCCAAGGTCAGCGCGCTCCCGGTCGGCGCCGACTGGCTCGTCCGCCGCCGCCGCAC
>DATNIY010000108.1:0-13740 GCA_035604195.1 Allostellaceae bacterium | reverse complement strand
ACGATCCCCGGGAGCGCGGCTTGCTCCTGGAGCGGGCGGCCCTGTGGCATGCGCTCGCCACCGACAGCGAGCAGCCGCAAGCATCAACCCCTTCGCTGCCGAAACACGCGTGGGTTGACGGGAAGAGCCCATCGCTATCCCGTTGCGGGAATCGGGCCGTCGCAGCGGGACGATAGAAAACTCCGCATCGTCCTGCGCGGGTTTCGTCCCGCGCATCCACGTCTTTAATTTCTTCGCGCGACGCGCCGTGGCGGTCTTCGTCAGTGCGGCAAGCGCAACCGCGGCATCAACCTATTGCCGTCTCACCTTCTGCATCAGGCGCTGCGAAATCTCGTCGAATTGATCGAGTTCGGAGAAGCGGATTGTGATGGAGCCGCTGCGGCCGTTGGCGTCGAGCTCGATCTCGACCGGCAGGCCGAGGATGAGCGACAAATCCTTCTCCATCGCGGCGATGTTGGCGTCGGCCGGGTCCAGCGGCGCGGCGGCGCTCGGTGAGAGCGCGTTCGCCTTCTCCTTGGCCGCGGCGAATTCATGCTGCGCCTGGACGAGATGCTCGACCTGGCGCACGCTGAATTCGAATCTCGCGGCGTCGCGCGCGAGCTTGATGGGATCGAGCGCGCCCAGCAAGGCGCGCGCATGGCCGGCGGCGATGCGGCCGGCCTCCAACAGCTCATGCACCTCGTCGGGCAGGCTCAGAAGCCGGATGGTGTTGGCGATGTGGCTGCGGCTCTTGCCCACCGCGCGCGCCAGATCCTCTTGCGTGTGGCCGAATTCCTTGATCAAGCGCTGATAGCCCGCGGCCTCTTCGAGCGCGGACAAATCCTGGCGCTGCACGTTTTCGACGAGCGCGACTTCGAGCGCCTCGCGGTCGGCGAGATCGCGCACCATCACCGGCACTTCGTGCAGCCGCGCGCGCTGCGCCGCGCGCCAGCGCCGCTCGCCCGCCAAGAGCTCGTACTCTTCGGGCCGGTTCGGGTGATGGCGCACCAGCAGGGGCTGCAAGATGCCCTGCGCCGCGATGGAATCCGCGAGCGCCTGCATGCTCTCTTCGTCGAATTTGCGGCGCGGCTGGAAGCGGCCGGGATGAATGCGCTCGATCGGCACCTGCCGCACGCTCGCCGGTCCCGGCGCGGGCGTTTCTTCCTCGCCCAACAGCGCCGACAAGCCGCGGCCGAGGCCGCGCCGTTTCGGATCTTCGCTCACGGAATGAAGCTCCGCGCCGCGCGGCTCTTCTCGCGGCGCAGCACCTCGCCCGCCAGATGGACATAGGCTTGCGCGCCGGCGCAGCGGAAATCATAGAGCAGCACGGGCTGGCCGTGCGAGGGCGCCTCGCTGATGCGGACGTTGCGCGGGATCACCGTGTCATAGACCTTGGCGCCGAAATGATCGCGCACATCGGCCGCGACCAGATCGGAGAGGTTGTTGCGCTTGTCGAACATGGTGAGCACCACGCCCTGGATCTCGAGACGCGGATTCAAATGGCGCTTGACCCGCTCGATCGTGCGCACGAGATGCGAGAGGCCTTCGAGCGCGTAGAACTCGCATTGCAGCGGCACCAACACCGCATCCGCCGCGACCAGCGCGTTGAGCGTCAACAGACCCAAGGACGGCGGACAATCGATCAGCACATAGGCGAAGTCGAGCGCCGCCATGCCCAGCGCTTCGCGCAGCCGGTACTCGCGGCGCTCTTCGCCGACCAGCTCCAGCTCGGCGCCGGCCAGTTCGACCGAGGCCGGCAGCAGCATGAGATTCGGCACCGCCGTGGGCAGGATCGCCGCCGCCACCGGCCTGTCGCCGAGCAGCACCTCATAGCTCGTGACATGCCGCGCCGGGCGCGCGATGCCGAGGCCGGTCGAGGCGTTGCCCTGCGGATCGAGATCGACGAGCAGAACGCGTTCGCCCACCGCGGCGAGCGCAGTCGCAAGATTGATCGCGGTCGTGGTCTTGCCGACGCCGCCCTTCTGATTGGCAATGGCGATGATCCGCGGGCGCGCCGCCCCTAAGGCAAGCTCGGGCGCGGGCGCATCGGCGGTGACCGGCTCAAGGCTCACGGGCGAGGCTCCCGATTCGCAGGATCGTGCCGGAGGGGTCGGAGGCGCTGGGCAGGCGCTCGACCTTCATCTTCCATGCTTTGCGCGCCAGGGTCAATTCCTCCTCGACCGTTCGTCCACAGAGAAATACGCATATGCTGTGGGGGCCGACGAACGGCTCTACTATATCTAGTAGCTCGGAGAGGGGTGCCAGGGCGCGGGCCGTGACCGCATCGGCGGCGAAGGGCGGCACCCGCTCGCTCCGCATGGCGTGGAGCGTGGCCGGCGCGCCGGTCACCCGGATCGCCTCGCGCAGAAAGGCCGCCTTGCGCAAATCCGACTCGATGAGATGGACCTCCGGCACCCCCAAGATCGCCAATATCAGACCCGGCAAACCCGCACCCGAACCGACATCAACCAGCACGCGCGCAGCACTCGGTAAGAGCCGTTGCAGCTGTGCCGAGTCGAGAACATGGCGGCGCCAGACATCGCCGATGGTGCTGCGCCCGACCAGATTGATGCGCCGGTTCCAGGCGCGGAGCAGCTCGACATAGAGCCCGAGCCGGTCGAGCGTTTCACGTGAAACATTGCTTAACCTTCCGAAGCCTTCCTGGCCCAAGGCCGTGCGCACCGGGCGGTCGTTGATCGCGCGCCGCCCGCTCATTCGGCCGCAACCGCCTGCCGCTTCACATGCCGAAGCAGCGCCACGAGCGCCGCCGGCGTGACCCCGGAAATGCGCGACGCCGCGCCTAGGCTCTCCGGCTGCGCCGCCTTGAGCTTTGCCCGCACTTCGGCCGACAGGCTCCCGATCGCGGCATAATCGAGGCCGCGCGGCAGGCGCAGCGCCTCGTCCCGGCGAAAGGCGCTGATCTCCGCCTCCTGCCGCTCGATATAGCCGGCATAGCGCCCGTCGATCTCGATCTGCTCCGCGATATCTTTCGGGATCGCCGCCAGCTCCGGCCAGACCGCACCGAGCCGCTTCAGGTCGATGCCGGGATAAGCCAGCAAATCCGCGGCCGAGCGGGCGATGCCGTCGGCATTGACGGTGATCCCTTGCCGCCGCAGCGCCGAAGGCGACAGGCTGAACTGCCGCACCAACGCGCGCGCCTCGGCGAGCGCCCTGGCCTTGGCGGCGAAGGCCCGGCGCCGCTCCTGCCCGACGCAACCCAGGCCCAAGCCCAAGGGCGTCAGGCGCTGGTCGGCATTGTCGGCGCGCAGTATGAGCCGGTATTCGGCGCGCGAAGTGAACATGCGGTAAGGCTCGCTCGTGCCCCGGGTCACGAGATCGTCGATCAGCACGCCGATATAGGCGCTCGCCCGATCGAGCACGAATTCGCCGCCGCCGCCGGCCGAAAGCGCCGCATTCAGCCCAGCAATCAGGCCTTGCGCCGCCGCCTCCTCATAGCCCGTCGTGCCATTGATCTGGCCGGCCAGGAACAGCCCGGGAATGCGCCGCGTCTCCAGGCTCGGCCGCAGCTCGCGCGGATCGACGAAATCATATTCGATGGCGTAGCCTGGCCGCAGCATGACGGCGCCTTCGAGCCCGGGGATGGTCTTAAGCAATTCGGCCTGGACCGCACGCGGCAGCGAAGTCGAGATGCCGTTGGGATAGACCGTAGGGTCGTCGAGGCCCTCGGGCTCGAGAAAGATCTGGTGCCGCTCGCGCTCGGCAAAACGAACCACCTTGTCCTCGATCGACGGGCAATAGCGCGGGCCGGTACCGGCGATCTGGCCGGAATAGATCGGCGCGCGATGCAGATTGGCGTGGATCAGGGCATGCGATGCCGGGGTCGTGGCGGTGATATGGCAGGGAATTTGCGGCGTAGTGATGCGCTCGGTCAGGAAGGAGAACGGCACCGGCGGGTCATCGCCGTTCTGGACCATGAGCCCCTGCCAATCGATGGTCCGGCCGTCGAGCCGTGGCGGCGTGCCAGTCTTGAGCCGGCCCAAGGCAAACCCGTGCCGTGCCAAGGTGTCGGAGAGCCCGAGCGCCGGCGCCTCGCCGACCCGTCCGGCCGGGATCTGCTCTTCACCGATATGGATGAGGCCGCGCAGGAAGGTGCCGGTAGTGATAACGACGGCGCCGGCGGCGAGTTTGTTGCCCGTCCCGGTCACGACGCCCCTCACCCGCCCGGCGGCGTCGAGCAGCAGATCCTCGGCCGCGGCCTCGCGGATCTCGAAGCCAGGCTGCTCGGCCAGGAGCGCCTGCATGGCCTGGCGATAGAGCTTGCGGTCGGCCTGGGCGCGCGGGCCGCGGACCGCCGGGCCCTTGCTGGCGTTGAGCATGCGGAACTGAATGCCGGCGCGGTCGGCGGCGCGGCCCATGACCCCGTCGAGCGCGTCGATCTCGCGCACCAAATGGCCCTTGGCGAGCCCGCCGATGGCGGGGTTGCAGGACATCTCGCCGATCGTCGCCGCCTTGTGCGTGAGCAGCAAGATGCGGGCGCCCAGCCGCGCCCCGGCGGCCGCGGCTTCGCAGCCGGCATGGCCGCCGCCGATGACGATGACGTCCCAGGAGGGCATGGCGATATTTACTGTTTCACGTGAAACACTGCAACTCTGCCTTGCGCGGTCTTAACCAAGGTTGACAGAACCCTGGCGCGCGGTGCCCGATGGCGCCGCTTGCGCGGGAGATGCAGGTGCTGTGGTGGCGGCACGCCTGGCCGGGCTTTCTCGGAACGCTGTCGGGCGTCGGCCTCGGCCGCTTCGCCTATACCTCGCTCATGCCTTTCCTCATCGCCAGCGGAGCACTTACCGCCGCTGCCGCGGCCTATCTCGGCGCCGCGAACCTCATGGGCTATTTCGTCGGCGCGGCGCTCGCCGCCCGGCTGGCCCAGGCCGTCGGCATGACCCGTGCCCTGCGCGCGGCGTTCGTGCTGACGACATTGAGCTTCGTCGCCTGCATTCCGGAATGGGGCTTCTGGTGGTATTTCCCTTGGCGGGTCCTCATCGGCGTGACCGGCGGCTTACTGATGGTCCTGGGGGCGGGATTCCTGTACGCGGGAAGTCCGCCGGAGGGCCGCGGCCGGATCGGCGGCGTGGTTTTCGCCGGGGTCGGCGGCGGCATCGCGCTCGCCGGGCTGGTGGTGACGCCGCTCGCGGCGCTCGACCCGGCCTGGGCCTGGGCCGTCATGGCGCTCGGCGCGGGAGTCGCCAGCGTGGCGACCTGGCCGCGCTGGCGCGGCGGCGGCACCATACCGCTGCCGCGGCGGCGCGGCGGCCAGCGGCTCGGCGCCGCGGCCTCTCTGGCCATTCTCGGCTTCGCCATGGACGGCATCGGCTATACCGCGCACGCGCTCTTCTGGGTCGATTTCATTGCCCGGTATCTCGGGCGCGGCGCCTCGGCGGGAGCGCTCGCTTGGACGCTGTTCGGCATCGGCGCGACGCTCGGGCCGATGGTCGCGGGCGCGATGGGCGATACGATCGGCCTCGGCCGGGCGCTGGCCTTGGGGCTGCTCGTCAAGAGCCTGGGCGTGGCGCTGCCGGTCCTGAGCACGGCGCCGCTGGCGCTGGCGGTTTCCTCGCTGGTTGTCGGCGCCTTGAGTCCGGCCTTCCCGGCACTGACTTCGGCGCGGCTCGCCGAACTGGTGCCGCCCTCCGAGCTCACCCGCGTTTGGGGCCTGGCGACTCTTGCCTTCGCCGCGCTCCAGGCCGTCGCGGGCTACGCCATGTCCTACGCCTTTGCCGAGTTCGGCAGCTATGTCCCGCTGTTCATGGCCGGAAGCCTGGCGTTGCTGATCGGCGCGGGCGCCGCGCTGCTCTCCCTGATCTTGGCGCCGCGCGCCGCAATCGATGAAATCTGAAAGAATTGGTCAAGTATTTGAGCGACGGGTTACCCAGATGGGTAAAGCAGCTCAAGATATAGCGGCACGAATCCGATTCGTCCTCGGGACGTTCCGGCAACTGCCGCTATTAGGAGTATCGCCCCGCGCATATGTTCCCTTATTGTTCTGGGCTGCTCACTGGTTTCCCGGTTATTTTCCAATGCAGAACTCGCGAAAGAGCATATCGAGCATATCCTCGACATCGACCCGGCCGGTGATGCGGCCCAGCGCGCGCACGGCGCGGCGGAGATCCTCGGCGGCGAGTTCGGGCAGCGGGGCCCGAGCGAAGCGCGCGAGCGCCGCGACGCAATCCTCGAGCGCCCGGCGGTGCCGCGCACGGGTGACGACCGCAGCATTCCCCGGCGCCAAACGCTCGGCGACCGCCGCGGTCAAGCGCGCGAGGAGATCCCCCATCCCCGCGCCGGTCTTGACCGAGAGCGGCACCATTCCGGCGGGCGGCATGTCGCCTTCAGGCAGTAAGTCGATCTTATTGGCGATCACCAAGGCATCCTCATCGATGAGCGCGCGCAGCGCTTCTTCGGGCTCGGGCTGCGTTGCATCGAGCAGGACGAGTTTCAGATCGGCCGAGGCGGCGCGCGCCCGCGCCCGGCGCACGCCTTCTTCCTCGATCGCATCGCGCGCCGCCCGCACGCCCGCGGTATCCGCGAGCACCACGGGATAGCCCGCGAGATCGAGCGCGACTTCGATCACGTCGCGGGTCGTGCCGGCAATCGCCGAGGTGATCGCCACGTCGCGCCGCGCCAGCGCATTCATCAGACTCGATTTCCCGGCATTGGGCGGACCCAGAATGGCGACCGCAATGCCGTCGCGCAGGCGCTCGCCGCGCCGCGCATCGACCAAATGCGCTTCGATCTCGGTGGCAAGCCTTGCCGCTTCGGCGCCCGCCTTGTCCAAGAGACCGCTCGGCAGATCCTCCTCGGGAAAATCGATCGCCGCCTCGAGCCGCGCCTGGATGGCGAGAAGCCGCTGCCGCCAGCCCTCGCAGAGCCGGCCCAATTCGCCGCCGAGCTGGCGCAGCGCCTGGCGCCGCTGCGCCGCGGTCTCCGCCGCGATCAGATCGGCCAGACCCTCGACCTCGGTGAGATCGAGCTTGTCGTTGAGGAAGGCGCGGCGCGCGAATTCGCCGGGCTCGGCCAGCCGCAAGCCGGGCATGCGCCCGAGACTGTCCAAGAGCGCGGCCGTCACGGCGCGGCTGCCATGGACCTGGAGCTCTGCCACATCCTCGCCGGTGACGCTGTGCGGCGCCGGAAAGAGCAGCATGAGGCCCTGGTCGATCGCCTCGCCCGAGGCGGGATCGCGAAAGCGCGCGAGCGAGGCGCGCCGCGGCGGCGGCAGCCGGCCCGCGAGCTCTTGCAGCGCCGACCGCGCCTTCGGCCCGGAGAGCCGCAGCACGGCGATGCCGGCGCGGCCCGCAGCGGTCGAGAGCGCGAAGATGGTATCGTTCATCGTCGGCGACTGTAGCACTACCGCCGTCGCTGTCGCGTCTTGCGCCGGCGCGATTGTGGGAGTGCGGGTCCGCGGGCATAATGTGTCTGCCGCGTCTTCCGCCGCGCATCATGAGAATGCGAGGACACATGCTTGAGATGACCGAGCAGCGCCGCGACGGCGCGACCCTCCTGGAACTCAAGGGACGGCTGGACAGCGACGGAGCGAAAGCGCTCGAAGGCCGGCTCACAGCACTGATCGCCGCCGGCGCGACGCGCTTGGTGCTCGATCTCGAGCAGCTTGACTACATCAGCAGCCTCGGGTTGCGCGCGATCTTGATGGCGGCAAAGGCGGCCTTTGCCGCCAAGGGCAAGCTCGTACTGTGCCGGCCGAATGCGATGGTGCGGCGCCTCTTCGATGTCGGCTTCGCCAATGTGTTCGAGATCTACGACACGCGCGAGGCGGCGTTGGCGCAGGTTAAATAACGCTGCTTTTTGCGCTACTGTCGCGGGGCCGCCGCGGTCCAATATAATGCAAGAGGCTTCGGATGAATCCGGAGCCGGAGGCATGCCATGTCCGTCCAATCGCTGCTGAGCTTTGCCTTGACCGTCCCGGATGTCGAAGCCGGACGCCGTTTCTACACAACCTTTGGCCTCACCCCGGCCGAGCGCGACAATGCATTGGCCTTCCGCTGCGAGGGGCGCGATCAGGATCAAGTGCTGCTCGTTGAGGGCCGCAAGAAGCGGCTCAATCATTTGCGCTTCGGCGCCGACGCGAGGGGCCTAGCGGCGATCCGCCAGCGCATGCAGGAGCGCGGTATCGCCGAGATCGACGCGCCGCACAATTCCTTCGGCGGCGGGCTGTGGGTCCGCGACCCCGACGGCCATGCGGTCAATGTGCGGATCGAGGCGGCGAAGCCGTGGCGGCCGGCCGAACGCTTCGTCATGAACAATCCCGGCCATTACGAGCGGCGCGGCCGCGCCTGTCCGCCAAATCACCAAGTGCGGCCCAACCGCTTGGGCCACGTGCTGCTGCATTCGCCCGATCTCGAAACCATGACCAGGTTCTACACCGAAATCCTCGGCTTGCGCCTTTCCGACCGCGTTCCCGGCCTCATCGCCTTCATGCATTTGCCGGTGGGCGGCGATCATCACGTCGTGGCGCTGCTCGCCGAAGCGCGGCCGGGCTTCCATCACGCGAGCTTCGAAGTGGGATCGCCCGACGAGATCGGCATCGGGGCGCAGCGCGTGCTCGGCGCCGGCTACAAAAACGGCTGGGGCTTCGGACGCCATGTCTTGGGCTCGAACTTCTTCCACTATCTGCGCGATCCCTGGAACAGCCTGGCCGAATATTTCTGCGACATCGACCAGATTCCCGGCGACGGCTCGTGGCGCGCCGAGGATCACGGCGCCGAAGACGCGCTCTTCCGCTGGGGTCCGCCGGTGCCGGAGGAATTCGGCGCGAATTTCGAGGAACCGGATTGAAGCCGAGTGAGATGGCACCAGGCGTAAAAACGCGCTTTCATCATCATGGCCGGCCTCCGTGCCGGCCATCCACGATTTTGCAGCAGAACCAGACGTGGATGCGCGGGACAAGCCCGCGCATGACGACTCTGGTTCGTCCCGCATGGCGAGGCGAGCTGACATGAGCGCCAACGCGTTGGCCCAAGAGACCAGCCCCTATCTGCTGCAGCACAAGGACAATCCGGTGCATTGGCAGCCCTGGGGTCCGGCGGCGCTGGCGCAGGCCAGGGCGGAGAACAAGCCGATCCTGCTCTCGGTCGGCTATGCCGCCTGCCATTGGTGTCATGTCATGGCGCATGAGAGCTTCGAAGATCCGGCGATCGCCGCGCGCATGAACGCCGATTTCGTCAACATCAAGGTCGATCGCGAGGAACGGCCCGACCTCGACACGATCTATCAGCATGCGCTGCAGGTGCTGGGCGAACAGGGTGGCTGGCCGCTCACCATGTTCCTCACCCCCGCGGGCGAGCCGTTCTGGGGCGGCACCTATTTCCCGCCGAGCTCGCGCTGGGGGCGGCCGGGCTTTCCCGAGGTGCTGAGCGCGATTGCCGCGGCCTATCGCGACAAGCGCGACGAGATCGCATCCAATGTCGGTGCGATCAAGGGGGCGCTCGCGCGGTTGGCGCAGCCGCAAGCGGGCGCCGGCATCGCGCTCGACCTCATCGACCGCGCGGCCGCGCGGCTGGTGCAGGAAATCGACATGGTCGAGGGCGGCATCGGCAGCGCGCCCAAATTCCCGCAAGTGCCGATCCTCGCGCTGCTCTGGCGCGCCTGGAAGCGGCGGCGCAGCGAGGTCATGCGCCAGGCGGTGCTGGTGACGCTCGACCATATCTGCCAGGGCGGCATCTACGATCATCTCGGCGGCGGCTTCGCCCGCTATTCCGTCGATGCGCATTGGCTCGCACCGCATTTCGAGAAAATGCTCTACGACAATGCGCTCTTGATCGAACTCTTGACCGAGGTGTGGCAGGAGACGAAGAGCCCGCTCTATGCGCAGCGTGTCGCCGAGACGATCCAATGGATCGAGCGCGAGATGCGCGTCGCCGGCGGCTTCGCCTCGAGCCTCGATGCCGACAGCGAGCACGAAGAAGGCAAGTTCTACGTCTGGGACGCGGCCGAGATCGATCATCTGCTCGGCGAGCGTGCCGCGCGCTTCAAGGAATTCTACGACGTTGCGCCCGGCGGCAATTGGGAAGGGCACACCATCCTCAATCGCCTCGGCCATCTCGCGCTTGCCGATGATGCGAGCGAAGCGATGCTCGGCGAATGTCGCGCGGTGCTGCTCCGCGCGCGCGAGCCACGGGTGCGGCCGAGCCGCGACGACAAGGTGCTGGCCGATTGGAACGGGCTTATAATCGCGGCGCTCGCTGCCGCCGGCGCAGCATTTGCGCGCGCGGATTGGAGCGCGCGCGCGCGCGAAGGCTTCGCCTTCATCGTCGACAATCTTTCCGAGCCCGATGGCCGGCTCGCCCATGCCTGGCGGGCGGGACAGCGGCGCCATCGCGCGGTGCTCGACGATTACGCCAATATGAGCCGCGCCGCTTTGGCGCTCTATGAAGCGACCGGCGAGGCAGAATATCTCGAGCGCGCCCGCGCCTGGGTCGGGATCTGCGACCGGCATTATTGGGACGCGGCCGGCGGCGGCTATTTCTTCACCGCCGATGATGCCGAGGCGCTCATCATCCGCACCAAGCAGGCGGTCGATCAGCCCAACCCGTCCGGCAACGGCAGCTTGGCTCAGGTGCTGGCCCGGCTCCACTACCTCACCGGCGAGGAGCGCTATCGCAGCCGCGCAAACGGGACGCTCGCCGCCTTCGCCGGCGAGCTGCAGCGCAATCTCTTCGGCCTTGCCACGCTTTTGAACGCCGCCGAACTTTTGGAGCGCGCCGTGCAGATCGTCGTCATCGGCGAGCAAGGGGAGCCCGGAACCGCGGCGCTGCTCGGTGCCATCGCCGGCGTGAGCCTGCCCGGCAAAATTCTCATGCTCCTCGCGCCGGGAGCGGCGCTGCCGCAAAGCCACCCCGCCGCCGGCAAGAGCATGGTCGGCGGCCGCGCCACAGCCTATGTCTGCCAGGGCCCGGTCTGCTCCCTGCCTTTGACCGACCCGGCTGCGCTCGCCGCCGATTTGGCGGCGCACTGAGTCCGATCTCGTGCCGCGTCTCTCGCTCGATAGCCCTTTCGGCCGGCTGACGCTCAGTGAGGCGGACGGGCGCGTCACCGCGCTCGCCTGGGGCGGCGCGGCGGCCCGGGATTCATCGCCGGTGCTGCGCGAGGCGGGCCGCCAACTCGCCGCCTATTTCGCCGGCGAGCTTCGCGCCTTCGATCTGCCGCTTGCGCCGGCGGGCGCCCCTGGGGAGCAGCGCGTCTGGCAGGCCATGGCCGCGATCCCCTATGGCGAGACGCGGAGCTATGGCGAATTGGGTCGCGCACTCGGCCTCGCGGCGCGCGTTGTCGGCGCCGCCTGCGGCCGCAATCCGCTGCCCATTCTGCTGCCGTGTCACCGCGTCGTCGGCAGCGGCGGCACGCTCGTCGGCTACAGCGGCGGCGCGGGCATCGAGACCAAGCGAAGGCTCTTGCAGCTCGAGCGTGCGCTCTTGCTCTGAGCCGGGCGGGCTGACAAGCCGGGCTGCCGCCGCTAAGCTCGCCGCCACAACCATTGAGGGGAGGGCAACATGCCCGAGGTCACCATCCGCGCCACGGACGGCGGCAGTTTCCAGGCCTATCTCGCGACGCCCAAGAGCGGCAAAGGGCCTGGCGTCGTCGTCATCCAGGAAATCTTCGGCGTCAACGCGGTGATGCGCGGCATCACCGATGGATTGGCGGCGCAGGGCTTGACCGCGATCTGTCCCGACACCTTCTGGCGCATCGAGCCGGGCATCCAGCTCACCGACAAGAGCGAGGCGGAGTGGAAGCGTGCCTTCGAGCTCTTCCAAGCCTTCAACGTCGACAAGGGCGTCGAGGATCTGAAGGCGACGCTGGCGGCGCTGCGCAAGCTGCCCGCTTGCAGCGGCAAGGCCGGGAGCGTCGGCTACTGCCTCGGCGGCAAGCTTGCCTATCTCATGGCGACGAGAAGCGACGCCGACTGCAATGTCGGCTATTACGGCGTCGGCATCCAGGACATGCTGGACGAGGCCAAGACCATCAAGAAGCCGCTCCTGCTGCACATCGCCGAGAAGGATCAGTTCGTGCCGCCGCCGGCGCAGGAGAAGATCAAGGCGGGCTTGAAGGGCAACCCGTTGGTGACGCTCTATTCCTATCCCGGCGCCGACCATGCCTTTGCGCGCATCGGCGGCGAACATTACGACAAGGCGGCGGCCGATCTCGCCAACAGCCGCACGGCCGAGTTTTTCCGCCGCCATCTCGGCCTATGAGGAGGAAGCACAAATGACGCATGCGATCCGCTTTCACAAGACCGGCGGGCCCGAGGTTCTGGTGTGGGACGAGGTGCCGGTCGGCAAGCCCGGGCCGGGCGAGGCGCGCATCCGCCATACCGCGGTCGGGCTCAATTTCGTCGATATCTACAACCGCATCGGCATCTATCCCGTGACCCTGCCGAGCGGGCTCGGCGGCGAGGCGGCCGGCGTGGTCGAGGAAGTCGGGTCCGGCGTCACCGATCTGAAGCCGGGCGACCGTGTCGCCTATGGCAGCGCGCCCGTGGGCGCCTATGCCGAGGAGCGGCTCATTCCCGCCGACCGCCTCATCAAGCTGCCCAGGGACATCGACGACAAGACCGCCGCGGCGATGATGCTGAAGGGGCTGACGGCGCAATATCTGATCCGCCAGACCTATCGCGTCAAAGCCGGCGACACCATTCTGGTCCACGCCGCGGCGGGCGGCGTCGGCACGATCCTGTGTCAATGGGCGAAGCATTTGGGCGCAACCGTCATCGGCACGGTCGGCAACGACGACAAGGCGAAGCTCGCCAAGGCGCATGGCTGCGACCATCCCATCGTCTATACGCGCGAGGATTTCGTCAAACGCGTGCAGGAGATCACGGACGGCAAGAAGGTGCCGGTGGTCTATGATTCCGTGGGCCGGGACACCTTCATGAAATCCTTGGACTGCCTGGCGCCCTGCGGCTTCATGGTGCTCTTCGGCCAATCCTCGGGCCTGGTCGAGCCGTTCAATCTCGGCATCCTCGCGCAGAAGGGCTCGCTCTATGTGACCCGGCCGACCTTGAATACCTATGGCGCCAAGCGCGAAAACCTCGTCGCCATGGCGAAAGAGCTGTTCGACGTCGTGGGGAAGGGCATCGTCAAGATCGAGGTCAACCAGACCTATCCGCTGAAGGACGCCGGCAAGGCCCAGGCTGATTTGGCCGCGCGCAAGACCACGGGCTCGACGGTGCTGATGGTGTGAGGTGAAGCCGTTGCGGGCGCATTCGGTGCCGCGCTCGGTAGCGCCTCACCCTGAGCGAGCGCGCCAGCGCGCAGTCGAAGGGCGCACCGTGCAAATGCAGCGTTAGGCCAGGTGGCGGCTTACGTCTACGTCCTCCGTTGTGCCGACGGCTCCTTTTATGTCGGCAGCACGCCCTCGACGCTTGAGGCAAGGCTGGCGGAACACAATGCCGGTGCGCTCGGCGGCTACACGGCGTGTCGGCGTCCGGTCGACTTGGTCTATCATCAGGAATTCGCCAACATCACCGACGGCATTGCGGCTGAGCGGCAATTGAAAGGATGGCGCCGCGAAAAAAGGAAGCGCTGATTCGCGGTGATTTCGCTGCACTGAAAATTCTCGCCCGCGGGCCGCGATAGGCTGCATGGCGATCAAGCGTCCTTCGACTGTGCGCTGTCGCGCACGCTCAGGATGAGGCCATCGTTGCCTTTCGCATTGATGTGTGTGCCGCTGCCCCACCCTTCCCTCCCCCACAAGCGGGGGAGGGTTACGGAGCGGGCACTCACGCCTGCTTCGTGCCCG